>CAZXMB010000052.1:2607-17926 GCA_964641715.1 uncultured Syntrophaceae bacterium | reverse complement strand
CACTTTAGCCTTTTGCCTCCCCACGAGTGACCTGGCCGGCCCGGGCGTTAGACAGGCAGGTCAAAGTGAGTAGAATGAGAAGGATCAGTGAATTATGGGAAAATTCCTTTTTAAGAACCAAAAATGAAAGTCGTTTCATTGACTTACCCTCTATAGGCTTGGACAATAAAAAAGCCCTCATAGCCTGAAAATAATATTGAACTATGAAGGCTCACCTGAATTAGCTGACCAGGGGCAATCATGACTTCCTCCCTCAGGTTTAAAGGATTATCAGCCCCTCCTCCAAAACTAACTCTCTTATTCCTTCCTACTTTTGTATTGCTCTATAAATGTGAGAATATAATTGCAATATTCATGATAATCTCTCAGACAATCAGAAATGGAAGAATAAATACTGCTATAATCAATCGTATTATATTCATGAGCAAGAATATTTCTTGTCCCAACACTCTTAGCGATGCGCTGTGAGAACTCTGGAGGATAGATGCCAAGGTCAGCAAGTCTTAAGAATGTTTCCGTATAGTCAAGCGGTGGGTTGGTGTCCCTTGTCGCCAGCTCTGCAATCAAATGTTGGTTAATATCAATGGCGCGGTTGATGATTCTCTCCAGATAACGCTCCAACGCCGCTTGCTTTAAAAAATCGTTGGTAATCTCTCTAAAGGAATACTTTGCCAAATCTGCCAGTTTGGCAAGTTCATTTTGAATCAGCGTTATTTTTCTTAATACAAAATTTTCCCTGATCATTTCGAGTGGACTAAAAATTCTCCCAATAGATTTTGACGCTTCTTAATCAGGTATTTTTCAAGTTGGAAGAGAGGTTGTGAATCGATATAATCTCTAAATGCCCCTGCTCTGTATTCGGCATATTCATCCTCATCCCCATAAAGTAATTTCCCGGAAGAAACCACTTCGTATTTTAAAAAAGGATTGGCCTTATTGAGATTGGTAAGGTCTATTCTGTAATCAGGAATACCCAATGCCTGTGAAAGAAAATCTAACGTTTCGCTGTAATTTTCAAAGATGGAGATATTTTTTTCTTTTATGGTTAGAACCGCCACATCGAAATCACTATTCTCATGTCCATTTCCTAAAGCCTGGGATCCGAAAAGGATAATAAACCGGATTCCTCTTCCAAAAATTATTTTTTCTATTTTTCCCCGATCCACCTTCATTATTTCAATATATCACATAAATCTTAAAGCAACAAATACAAATAAAATTGGGGACGGGTTCACATTTTTCTTGAATATCTGAGCTAATTTTGATAAATAATTTTTATGGCGAGACAGGCGAGGCAAACCATTGCTGACGTTCCTTATCACATCATCAATAGGGGTAATAATCACCAAACCATTTTCTTTTGCAAAAATGATTACCAATTCTTCATTCACTCTCTTGAATTAGCCAAGGAGAAATATCCATGTAAGATTTATACCTTCATATTAATGCCTAACCACATCCATCTCCTTCTCGAACCTATCCGGGAAGGTCAAAACCTTCCTAATTTTATGAAGCATATCACTCAGAGGTATGCCCAATATATAAATAAATGTTATCAAAGGACAGGAACATTGTGGGAGGGACGGTTTAAAAGTAGCGCTATTTCTACAGATCAGTACTTATTGGCTTGTAGTCGATATATCGAGATGAACGCTGTGCGAGCGGGGATTGTAAAGTTACCGGAGCAATATGACTTTAGCGGTTACAAAGCCAAAATAGGGTTAAAGAAGCTTGATTTTTTAGACTACGATCCTCTCTATTTAAGCTTAGGGAAAACAGAAATTGAGAGGCATAAGAAATATCAAAGCTGGGTTCACGAGAGCATTTCAAAGAATGAATGGGACCTCATTCGAGAAGCCATCCAGAGGAATTGGCCCTATGGGAATGAGAAATTTCAGAAAAGCATTGAAAGCACTTTAGGCAGGAAATTTGAAATTAAAAGAGCAGGAAGGAGATTAAAAATGTGAACCCGTCCCCAATTGATTTCGGGCATCGGCGGGGGTGGCGATCTCTCTTCCGAATTCCCTTGCGATTCTGACCACCCTTTCGACCAGCTGGGCGTTGCTTTTGGCCAGGATACCCTTCGAATAGTAAATATTGTCTTCCAGACCCACACGAACATGGCCTCCCATGGCCATGGCCATCATGGCCATGGGGAGCTGTCCCGGGCCGATCCCGATAACAGACCAGGTGGAATCCTGAGGAATGATCTCTGTGAGATGAAGAAGGGACTTTGCAGTGGCAGGCATGCCATTGGGTGTACCCAGGACAAATTGAAAATGGAGGGGAGGTTTTAAAAGTCCCCGCTCAAGGTATTTCAGACAGGTATGGACCATTCCGGCCTCGAAGACCTCAAGCTCAGGTTTGATTCCCCTCGACAGGGTCTCCTTTGCCAGCGTTTCCAAAAACTCCTGGGGATTGAGAAAGACATTCTCTCCCATGTTGATCGAACCTGCATCAAAGGAGACGAGTTCAGGTTGAAGTTCCAGGGGCTGGAGGCGCTCCGCAATGGGCAGGTTTCTTCCCGGTATGCCACTGGTTGTCAGGCAGAGGATGGCATCGGTCTCCCTCCGGAGACGATCCACTACTTCTTTAAAAATAGAGAGGTTTTGTGTCCCCAGCCCTGCCTTCGGGTCCCTGACATGGATGTGGAGGATTGAGGCCCCTGCCTTCCAGGCCTCAATCCCGGACTGAGCGATCTCCTCAGGGGTAATGGGAATATAGGGCGTCTGCTGACGCGTGATTCGAGAACCTGTGATCCCCACGGTTACAATCAGTTTTTCCATTTGTCCCCTCTTATTTTTTAACCTGTTATCCGAATTCCGCTCACATCCCCAGATAGGCCTTCCGGATATGCTCATTGCCCAAAAGATCTTGAGAAGTCCCCTGAAGCGTAATCCTTCCCGTCTCCAGCACATAGCCTCGGTCGCTATGGCGAAGCGCAAGCATTGCATTCTGTTCAATGAGAAGAAGGGTCACCCCCTCCAGATGAAGTTCCCGGATCGCCCCGTAAATCTCTTTCGTGATCTTGGGCGAAAGCCCGAGGGAGAGTTCATCCATCAATAAAAGCATTGGTTTGGACATCAATGCCCGACCGATCGCTAACATCTGCTGCTCTCCACCGCTGAGCGTCCCGGCAACCTGTTGTCTTCGCACCCTTAGAACAGGAAAAAGGGAGTAGACCCGTTCCATCGTTTCTTTGAGAGAAGATCGGGCCTTTCGGGGATAAGCCCCCATCTCCAAATTCTCATAGACCGTCATATCCTTAAAGATCCTTCTTCCCTCCGGCACACAGGAGACTCCCATCCTGATGATCTGAAATGGTGGTTGAAACGCTATCGCTTCTCCCAAGAAACGGATAGTCCCTCTTTGAGGATGATGGATCCCGAGGATCGACTCCATCAGGGTGGTCTTTCCGGCACCGTTCGCACCCAGCACGGTGACCACTTCCCCTCTCTCCACCTTCAGGGTCAGATTCCAGAGGATCTGCGCCTCTCCCCGAAAGATATCCATGCCCTCCACGTCAAGCATCTGATTCTCCCAAATAGGCCTCGATCACTTTTAAATCATTGACAATCTCCTGGGGTTTTCCCTCTTTGATCTTCTCCCCCTGATCGAGAACGATGATCCGGTCAGAGGCCTTCATGATGGCTCCCATGACATGCTCGATCCAGAAGACCGTGACTTTCAATTGAGTCCGGATCACCTCGATCAATTCAAGGGCCTGAAGGATCTCCGAGGGGTTCAGACCCGCCAAGACTTCGTCCAGAAGCAGGAGCCTGGGCCGGGTCGCAAGGGCCCTGGCCATCTCCAGCCTCTTCTTCTCAATCAGTGTGAGATTGTTTGCCGTCTTCCCTTCGCTTCCTTCGAGACCGACAAACCTGAGCAGTCTTCCAGCTTCCTCCTCTTTCGTCTCCTTTCCTTCGCGATGATCTCCTCTTCCAATAATGCCCACGAGGACATTTTCGAGACAACTCATCTTTAAGAAGGGCCGGACAATCTGAAAGGTCCTGGCAATGCCCAGACGGGAGATCTCAAAAGACCGCAGAGCGCTGATCTCCTTCCCATTAAAAGTGAGGGTGCCCTCTTCCGGATGATAGACCCCGCTGATGAGATTGAAGAGGGTCGTCTTTCCTGCTCCATTGGGACCGATCAGGCCCGCGATCTCCCCCTCGTTGAGATAAAAATCGACCCCCCTGACAGCCCTCAACCCTCCAAAGGATTTGGTCAACCTTTTCCCTTCGATCAAAAAGCCCACCGTTTCCCCCATTTTTTGTTCCACAGGCCCATCACACCCTCCGGCGCAAACCGGGCCATGCCAAGAGCAATGAGTCCGAAGAGAAGGACATGATACTCTCCATAGACCCGGATATACTCGGAGAGGATCTCCAGGAGGAAGGAGCCAATGATCGGTCCGATAAAACTCCCCATTCCTCCGATGACCGCCATGGCCAGAACCAGAAACATCTGGCCGAGTGAAGGGATATCGGGTGTGATCAACATGAGGTAATGACCGTAGAGCCCTCCTGCGAGACCGGCCATGGCGCTTGAGATCGTAAAGGCGAGGATCCGGACCCGGATGGTATTGATCCCGGAGGAGGAAGCGGCCAGTTCATCATTGAGGACCGCCCTGAAGGTAAGCCCCATCTCCGAATGGATGATCTTATGGATCAGGATGAGAAGGAGGACCGTCACAATCAGAAAGAGGTAGTAATAACTGGTCTTGGAATACTCCGCAAAAAATCCAGGGGTCTGAAGCCCCATCGTTCCCCGTGTCCATTGATCCTCATTGGTGATGATGATTCTCAATATCTCTGAAAATCCTAAGGTCGTCAGAGAAAGATAGATGCCCCCCATCCGGATGCAGAGGTAGCCCAGGCCAACCCCCAAAAGGGCAGCCACTCCAATTCCGATCGGGATCCCCAGCCATGGGGGAAGTCCGAGGTAGACGGTCAACATTCCTGAAGCGTATGCCCCCACACCGGAAAAAGCGGCATGGGCAAAAGAGACCTGGCCTGTAAACCCGGCGATGAGGTTCCAGGAGGAGGCCATCATCACATAGAAGAGGCTGATGATCATCACATGAAGCCAGTACTGGGATAGGAAAAAAGGTGGAAAGATGGCGATCAGGATGAAGAGAATGGGGAGCCAGAGCCTTTTAAAATGTGTTGTCTGTCGTTTATTGTTCATTGTCTTTTAAGTCTTTCTTCTGCCTTCACCTTCTGCCTACTGCTTTCTGGCTTCTTGTCCCCCCACCCCAACCTCGGTTGCGAGTCGTACCGACCTCCCCCTCGAGGGGGAGGGAAAGGGAGGGGGTGTTCACTGATCACTGTGCCCTCTGCCCGAAGAGTCCCCAGGGCCTGAGCACCAGGACTAAAATCAAGACGATGAAGCCGAAGATATTTCGATACATGGTGGAAATGTAAGCCGCCCCCAAGTTCTCCAGAATCCCCAGGACAAGCCCGCCGACGACACAGCCCTTAAGCGATCCCATTCCTCCCAGGACAACAACCACAAAAGCGGTCAGGCTGATGGCAGAACTTCCCGTCGGGGTTACCGGAAAGATGGGAGCGATCAGCACCCCTGCGGCCCCAGCCAGAGCCGCACCCAGACCAAAGGAGAGCATATTGATCCGGAAATGGTCCACTCCCACCAGCGAAGCCATTTCCCTGTCCTGTGACACAGCCCTGATGCTCTTTCCAAACCAGGTCGTCTTGATTAAATAAAAGATGGAGAGAAGGATTCCGATGGAGATCACGAAAGAGAGGAGCCTCTGATTTCCATAGTGATAGAGACCGAACATGTGGGTTGCGCCACTGACAAGGTTGGGCGGTTTATTGGGATAGGGTCCGAAGATCAGGAGGGCGGCATTCTGAAGGACAATGGAGAGGACAAAGGTGATGATCAGGGAGTACATCTCATCGCCATAGGTGGGCCGGATGAGGATCCTCTCCATCCCGATCCCGATGAGAAAGATGAAGAGGACGGAGAGGACCATGGCCAGAAGGGGAGGCATCCCGAGGGAAACACTCAGATGATAGCTGAAGTAACCCGCAAAGATGTAAATCTCGCCATGGGCGAAATTGACCACCCTCATGATGCCTACGATCAGAGAGACTCCAATGGCTGAAATGGCATTGATCACTCCAATGACAATGCCATTCGTAAGATACATCAGGAACTGAGACATCCTTTATCCTTCACCCCTCACCTCTTCCCTCCCCCATAAAAGATTGTGTCGCAATGACAAAATAGTGATTGCGACACAGTCCCTAAAGGGAGAGGGAAAGGGATTTCATCCATTTACCTTTATTTACCTTTCTTCAGAGAGCCGGTGGCGGCTTCTTTCGGAAAGACCACCACCTGTTTTTGATCCTGCCACTGGACAATCAGCATGGGAGGCATCCATTGATGATACTCATAGCTCCCCTGCTTCAATCCGAATTTGACGATCCCTGTGGTCACTTCGAGGTTCGTCTTCTCCAATGTGGAAACGATGGCCTCATTGCCGGGTGATTTGGCCCGGTTGATCGCATCGGCGGCAATCAGTACCACATTGTAGATCGAACGGGTCTTATAATCGGTGGGATCCTTTCCGTATTTCTTTTTGTAATCGTCCCAGAACTTACGGCTGGTCGGTGTGAGATGAACCTTCTCATGCATGCTTGACATGAAGAGTTCTGATTCTCCGGCCTTGCCCACATTCTTCCAGAAAGTATCCCAGAGGCTTGGAGGGCCTGCTCCATCGAGGATCAGACATTTTGGGCTGAGGCCGACCTCATTGGCCTGTGCCACGAAGAAATGGAGCCCTGTCCCATAGATATAAGCAAGGATGATATCCGGGTTCTCGGCCTTGATCTTCGTCAATTCGGTATAAAAGTCTTTGCTTTCCCGTTCGACTTTCAGGGTGAGAAAGGGGATTCCCAAATTTTTAAGATTGGTCTCCGACCGCTCGGCAATACCTACCCCCCAGTCCGAATTTTCCCGGACAATGGCCACCTTCTTGAACCCGCTCGCCTTCACAAAGGGGGCAATATAGAAATCAACCACTCCGCTGTTCACCGGCCCTGCACGAAAGACCCATTTATAATTCTTCTTCGTAATATCATCATGCCAGGCCTCACAGATGATAAAGGGAACCCTGTAACGGTTGGCCACTTCGATCTCTGCGAGGGCGGAGGAGGAATGGCTCTCTCCCACAACAATAGGAACTTTGTCCCGGGTGGCCAATTTTTCAAAGGCCGAGGCCGCCTTCTCGGGGACACCGCCGGTATCTTCAAAAATGACTTCCAGCTTCTTGCCCAGGACACCCCCTTTTCCGTTGATATGGTCCAGGGCAATCGCAATGCCTTCTTCAAAGGCCTTTCCGGTTGCGGCCGCAGGGCCGGTCCTCGGCCCCACCACTCCGACCTTGATCGTGTCCTGAGCCCATGCCCAGGATCCCATCAAAAAAAGCGTCACCAACATGACTGAAAGAACCGATCGTTTCATCTTCAATCCTCCTTGGAAAAATCGTAGAAGTTAAAATGTTAGCCCCGAATGATTGGGTAAAAACTCACTAAATTTTTCTACTCCGAAATCCGGATCTCCCCACCTCCTTCCTTCTAAAGTCCTTCCCCCAGATCTCTCTCCAGCCGGGAAAAGACCCTCTTCAGAATCCCGATGATCTCATCGATCTCCGACTCCTCAATGATCAACGGAGGCCCGATCATCACCATATCCCCATGAACCCCGTCCACAAACCCTGTGCCGGGGTAGAGGACAAGGCCATTCTCAAAGGATTCGTCGATGATCCTCTCCGTAACCCTCTGGGAACGGGAAAAGGGCTCCTTGGTCTTTTGGTCCTTAACAAATTCGATCGCCGTCATCAGCCCCTTCCCTCTTACATCGCCGACGAAAGAGAAAGACTTCATCTCCTCCAGTCTCTTTAAAAGATAATCCCCTCTTTTGGCACATTGCTCAACAAGCTGTCTCTCCTTGATGAATTCAATGACCGCCAGCCCGACCGCGCACCCTACAGGGTGATGGGAGAAGGTATGGCCATGGACAAATCCACCTGCCCTCTCCTTCAATCGATCAATCAATTCCCCTTTTGTGACCATTGCAGAGAGCGGGAAATAACCTCCGCTCATCCCCTTTCCCAGAACCATGATATCCGGGGAGATGGACCAGTGTTCAATGGCAAACCACTTTCCTGTCCTCCCCATCCCGGCCATCACCTCGTCATCGATCAGGAGAATCCTGTAACGCTCGCAGATCTCTTTGATCAGGGAGAGATATCCCGGGGGAGGGACAAGGGCACCGATGGTCGCTCCTCCCACGGGCTCCAGGAGAACAGCTGAAATGGTCTCAGGGCCTTCCATCTGAATCACATTCTCCAGTGCCTTCGCGCATTCCAATTCACATCCCGGAGGGGAAAGATGAAAGGGACATCGGTAACAATAGGGGGGCGGGAAATGGGGGAAATTGATCAGGAGAGGAAGGTAAGGTCTTCTCGCTCCGGGGCGTCCGGTGAGGGAAAGGGCTCCGAGCGTATTCCCGTGATAACTGTTCCATCTCGCAACCACGCGCCACCTCTGAGGCTGACCTGACTCCAGAAAATATTGCCTTGCAAATTTAATAGAAGCTTCAATGGACTCAGAACCTCCTGAGAGAAAATAAATTTTATCCAGGCCAGGGGGAAGAATCTTTCCCAGGGCTTCTGCATAGGCCTCAATCGAGCGGGTTGTGAACTGGGTCCCGTGGACATATCCGACCTGGCCCATCTGCTCCATCATCTTCTGGAGGATTTCCTTTTGGCCGTGCCCGACCCCAACCACCAGCGCTCCTCCTGATCCGTCAATATAGCGTCTCCCAGCCTCATCATAGAGATAGATCCCTTCCCCTCGGGTCACCAGGGGGTAAGCCCTTGCCAATTTTCGATAAAAAACATTCCCAGCGGGATAACGGTATTCCATTCAACACCTCAAGGAGAAATTGTCAGCGGCAGGTTGCCCGAAGCCGGAGGTCATGAAAAACGGACCGCTGGCGATGGGCAATGGATGGATGACAGCTGACAGAGGAGACTACGGATAGATTCCCCTCAATTTGATCGCCTCCACCACTCTTCCGATTCCGAGAACCAGTGCGGCTGTTCTCGTGGGAATCTTCTTCGACAGGGAGATCTCAAGAACCTTCCTGAAACTTCTCTGCATGATCCGGGTCAAACGTTCCAGAACCTCCTCTTCGCTCCAGATCAGTTCCTGCAGGTTCTGAACCCATTCGAAATAGGAGACCGTCACTCCGCCCGCATTGGCCAGGATATCAGGGACAATGAAGACCCCCTTCTCATTTAAAATTTCATCCGCCCCTGGGGTGGTCGGACCATTGGCCCCCTCCACAATGATCCGGGCTTTGATGCGAGGTCCATTCTTCTCGGTAATCTGATTCTCCAGCGCGGCAGGGACAAGGATGTCGCAATCCAGCTCCAATAGCTCCTCATTCGTGATCTCTGTCTCCTGCTTTTTATCACAAATAAGACACTGGTATCTCGACTTACAATCCAGCACCCTCTTCACATCCAGCCCCTTCTCATTATGGAGGCCTCCCTTCGAGTCACTGATCGCAATCACCTTTGCCCCCAAACGATCGAAGTGCTTAGCCGCAATCCCTCCCACATTCCCGCAACCCTGGATGGCGGTCCTTGCCCCCTCCACAGGTTTCTTTAAATACTTCAATGCCTCAAGTGAAGCGATCACCACCCCCCGCCCCGTGGCTTCAAATCTTCCCAGTGAACCTCCCAGCTCAATCGGTTTCCCTGTGACCACACCCGGAACGGAATAACCTTTCAGAATGCTGAAGGTATCCATGATCCATGCCATCACCTGGGGATTGGTATAGACATCCGGGGCAGGGATGTCCTGCTCCGGGCCAAGCATGAACGAAATCTCCCAGGTGAACCTCCTGGTCAGATTCTCAATTTCGTGAGGAGACATCCCTTTGGGATTACATTGGACACCGCCCTTGGCTCCCCCGAAGGGGATATTGACCACCGCAGATTTCCAGGTCATCCACATCGCCAGAGCCCTCACCTCATCCAGATCGACATCCGGGTGGTAGCGGATCCCACCCTTTGCCGGGCCTCTGGCCACATCATGCTGGACCCGATATCCTGTAAATATTCTCACCTTTCCATCATCCATCTTGACAGGAAAATGGACGATCACCTCCCTCTTGGTCTGCTTCAACCTCTCCAACAATCCCGGTTCTGCATTCAGATATTCGGAAGCAATATCGATCTGTTTCTTGGCCATCTCAAAGGGATTGATCTTTCTGCTCACGTCTACCATCGGATTCCCCCTTTTGGAAAAGGAAAATGTTTTCCACTTCTGTTCTTTTTCTACATTTTCTCCTGATCTTTTTCAAGTAAAAATTGTCGAAAACTCCGTCAAGATTGTCGAATCCATTCCGCCCCTCTTTCTAATGCGAAAAGTTTATCTTTAATATATCAAATCTCCATCATTTTCAAGTTTCCATTCCAAATTGAAATTAAAATGGGACCCTCTATTTCCTCTCCCCTTCGACAAACCTTTCCTCTTCCCGGGTCTCATATCCAAACCTCCGTTTTATGATATCTCACGCTACACACTTTTTCAAAATTCTTAACCTCTTAAAAATCTTGAAGATTTAAAAAAACATTCAATAAAAATTAAAAATTTTAAATATTGGCATGGGACTTGCTATCCAATTTATAAAAATTGAATGGAAGGAGGTGAGATGAATGAAGAAGAAAATTTTAGCATTGAGTCTGGCAGGGGTAATGCTCTTAGGCTTAACCTATGCTTATGCGCAAGGCCCGGGGTTTGGGCCCGGACATAGACACGAAGGTCGCCCGGAGGTCTGGTCTTCCCTGACTCCGGAGCAAAAAACAAGGCTTCAGGAGCTTCAACGGAAGTTTACCGAGGATACAGCCCAGTTGAGAGGATCGCTCCTCACCAAGAGGCTGGAGCTTCAATCTCTCTGGAGGAATCCAAAGGCAGATGAGAAGGCCATTCAGGAAAAAGAGAAAGAGCTGAGGGACCTTCAAAACCAAATGATGGACAGAATGGTCCAGCACAGACTGGAAGCTCGAAAATTACTCACGCCCGAACAGATCGCATCCTCTGGTCCCCGGTGCGGAATGGGACCGGGTTTCGGCCTCCGTCCAATGAAAGGCCAGGGAATGGGCTGTGGCATGGGCTATGGGATGGGTTCCCGTTTTGGAACAGCCCTCTAATCCTCCTTTCTTACAACCCATTGGAAAAGGGGAAGGGTAAAACCTTCCCCTTTTATTTTTGACATTTTAAAACCATTTCGATATCCTTTAATAAGAATTTCTTGGGGAATGGATCTCATATGATAAAGTTAAAAATAGTCATCTCCCTTCCCATCCTGATCCTGTTGCTTTCAGGTTCCCCCGCTCTCTCACAAAACCCCTCGATGAAATCGAACCCGGGCATGGGAATGAGGCCCTGGAGAAAAGAGGCAAGGTGCTGGAGGGCAGCGGAACTCAACCTCTCGTTTGAACAGGAAAAGGGGTTACGTCTCATTCAGCAGACCTATCTCAGGGAGACACAACTCCTTCGCTCCCAGCTCTTTTCGAAACGTCTTGAACTCCGGGAGTGGCTCACCAATCCTGCCATCCGGATGGAATCCATAAGGCCGAAATATATGGAAATGGCGGAGATTCAGTCCAGGCTGGAGGACCGGGCCATTGAATATCTGATCAGGGTGAGAGGCCTTCTCACCCAGGAACAGCTCAGGTTCTGGTGCCCGGAGCAGGAGTTTCCGCTATTCCATCGAATGATGCAGGGGATGAATCCGATGGGACCGATGTCTCCTCCTCCCCCGCCACAGGAGTAAGGGGAAACGATCATTCATCCCTGCATATGGGAAGGACAAATTCTTTTCCATGAAGAAGGGAAAAATCAAAAGAGGTTTTTCATCCATCTATCTTGCCATCCTCTCCGGAATCATCCTCGTCATCCTGACCATCAATGGTCTGCTGGAAATCAACCGGACAAAAAATGGGTTCTACCGTCTGCTGGAGAGAGAGGCGACCGTCCTCATCCAGCATTTTGAGAAGAATATCCTGGGTGCCCTCTCCTCACTCCAAACCATGGAAAGCGGGACAGGACACCCCCTTTTTAATCCCGCAGTCTCCAATCTTTTCTTTGGCCTCGAAGAATCGATTGCAGAATACCTCCTGGAGGTCACTCATCGAATCGACCAGATGGATCGGGAAAAGGCCCTGGCCCCTCCGGAGTTTCAATCCTTGATGGATCGCTATCTCCTTTCCTCCATTGAAATCTACGACCCCAAGGGAAATCTTCTCCGGGCTTCGCCTTCCCCCTCTCCCACGCCGGAGCCCTTTCTCCGGGATCTCATCGAAGGAAAACGTTCCATGGTCATTAACTTTCTCGATATCCCCTTTTCGGAAATGGACCGGTTCTCGATTGCCATTTCGCGGAGGATGGCCCCCGGGATAATTGTCCTTCATCTCGAAAGAGAGCAGATGAGGAAACTCCTACGCCAATTTGCCATTCAGAGGGCCATCTCGGACATCGGTCTCAGAGAAGGAATCCTCTTTATCTCGGTCCAGGATGCCCATCTCGTCACCCTTGCTCACACCGACTCGTCCTTCATCGGGAAAAGAGAAGAGGATCTCTTCCTCAAAAATTCCCTCCGGCATCGGCAACCCTTCTCCCGCATTCGCTCCTCACAGAAAGAGGATGAGATCTTCGAGGTGGTCAAATCGATTTATCTCAGCGATCAACCGATCGGGCTCATTCGCATCGGATACACCTCAAAGGAGATCCGGCCCCTTCTCCATCAGATCAGGAAGAATGTGGCCCTCTCCATTCTCTTCTTCCTCATCTTCGGGGTTTCCGCCATCACCCTGATCTGGGCGAATCAGAACCGGCATCTCAAAAAGATGAGGGAGATGGAAGACAGGATTCAACTGGCGGAAAGGCTCTCTTCCCTCGGACACCTGGCCGCAGGCGTGGCTCACGAGATTCGAAACCCCCTGAATGCAATGGCCATGGGACTCCAGAGGTTGAAGAGGGAATTCCTTCCGGGAGAGGAATCCAAAAAGGAGGAGTACCTCTCCTTCACCGGTCTGATTTACAGGGAGATCAGGAGGGTCAATGAGATTATCGAACAGTTTTTAACCCTCTCCCGGCCCTTTCAGCTCAACCGGAAGGAGACCTCCCTCAAGGACCTCCTTAAAAATTTGATCACCCTTTTCCAGGAGGAAGCCGCCTCCGACAATATCACTCTTTCGCTGGAACCGGGTCCTGAGCTCCCTCTGCTTAAAATAGATGAGGAGAAGTTGACACAGGCCCTTATCAATATTATGAAGAATGGAATACAGGCGATGGAAAAGGGGGGAACACTCAGGATTTCCACCCATTCCTTTAAGGATCGTGTGGAGGTCGCCATCATGGACACCGGGTCCGGGATTTCGTCAGACCAGATGGAGAAGATCTTCAACTATTACTATACCACGAAGGAGAAAGGGGTGGGGCTGGGACTTCCGATTGCCCACCGGATCATCGAAGCCCATGGAGGGCAATTAAAGGTGGAAAGCCAGGTGGGGGTTGGAACGAAAGTCACGGTTGCGCTTCCTCTTAAGAAATAATGAGACTCGTAGCCGCAACCTTTAGGTTGCGAAGGAAGGTGCCATTTTCGCAGGCTAAAGCCTGGGGCTACAAATCATTTGTGGAGCATCCTAAGACCGAATGGAAAAACCCAAGATACTGATTGCGGAGGATGAGAAAAACCAGAGGGACCTTTTGGAAGGATTCCTGAAGAAGGAAGGTTTCTCCGTGGAGGCTGTGTCCAATGGCAGGGAAGCGCTTCAGAAACTGGAGGGGAATTTTCATGATATTGCACTGATTGATTATAAGATGCCCGAGTTCGATGGGCTTCAAACCCTCCGGGAGATCCGGCGTCTCTATCCCGACCTTCCTGTGGTGATGATGACCGCCTATGGAACCGTGGAGACAGCCGTGGCTTCCATGAAAGAAGGCGCCCTCGACTATCTGACCAAACCGATCGATCTGGATGAACTCATGCTCATCCTCCAGAAGGTACTGGAGAGGTCCAACCTGATCCGCGAGAACAGGGAACTAAAAACCCAACTTCAAGAGCGATACACCTTTGAGCATATCGTTTACTGCAGTCCTAAAATGGAAGAGGTGATGAGCCTGGTGGCCCGGGTGGCACCCAGCCCTTCGACGGTCCTCATCCGTGGAGAGAGTGGAACGGGCAAAGAGCTCATTGCCAATTCGATTCACTATGCAAGCCCGCGTTCCACGAAACCTTTCGTCAAGGTGAGCTGTTCAGCCATTCCCGAGACCCTGCTTGAAAGCGAACTCTTCGGCCACGAGAAAGGCGCCTTCACAGGTGCCCTTCAGAGGAGGATCGGCCGGTTCGAAGAGGCTCATGAAGGAACCCTCTTTCTTGATGAGATCGGGGAGCTCTCCCCTGTCCTTCAGGTGAAGCTCCTCAGGGTCCTGCAGGAGAAGGAATTCCAGAGACTGGGATCGAACCTCAGCCTCAGGACCGATGCAAGGGTGATTGCCGCAACCCACCGGAATCTTGAGGAGGATATGAAGAAGGGGCAATTCAGAGAAGACCTCTATTACCGGCTCAATGTGATCTCCATTTTTCTTCCTCCATTGCGGGAGAGGAGGGAGGATATCCCCACCCTGATCGACCATTTCCTTAAAAAATATTCCGAATTAAATCAGAAGAAGGTCTTTGATCTCACCAAGGAGGCAAGGATGCTTCTCCTCCGCTATTCCTACCCGGGAAATGTGAGGGAGCTCGAGAATCTCATTGAGAGGGCGGTGGTCCTTTGCCGGGGAGAGGTCATCACCACCCAGGACCTTCCCTTTCATCTCCAGGAGGAGAGGTCTGAAAGGCACTGGATGCCCTCCGGAAAGGCAAAGAGCCTCCCTGAATCGCTGGATGAGATCGAGAGAGACCTCATCCTCAAGGCCCTCCATCAGTCTCAGGGAGTCCAGACCAAGGCGGCCGAGAGCCTGGGCATCAGCGAGAGGGTCCTTCGGTATAAGATAAAGAAATACGGGATTCGACAGGAATAAGGTGAACGAATTAAATAGATTGACATTAATTATGTGTCATTGCGAACGAAGTGAAGCAATCTCATAGGATTGCCACGTCCCCCGCATCAAGTGCGGGGTCCTCGCAATGACCACTTTTTAAATCCTTTACCATAGTTCGGAGATTTGAAATGACTTACTATCGTTACCGGTTTTCTTTTGGATACGGG
>CAZXMB010000052.1:0-2507 GCA_964641715.1 uncultured Syntrophaceae bacterium | reverse complement strand
AGTTCGGAGATTTGAAATGACTTACTATCGTTACCGGTTTTCTTTTGGATACGGGCTGACCCCTGTGATCAAGAAATTGATGATCACCATGGGAGCGGTCTTTCTGCTCCAGATGGTGGTGAGCCGGTGGATGAGTTTCTACCTGGGGCTAGTTCCCATCCTGGTCTGGAAAAAATACTTTCTCTGGCAGCCCTTCACCTATATCTTTCTCCATGGAGGGATCACCCATCTTCTCTTCAATCTTTTAGCCCTCTGGATGTTTGGGGGAGAGCTGGAAGGCTACTGGGGATCGAGGAAATTCCTGTTCTATTTTCTCTTCTGCGGGATTGGGGCGGGGGTCTGTACCGTCCTCTTTTCTCCCTATCAATTCTTCCCTGTGATCGGAGCATCGGGCGCCATCTATGGAATACTTCTGGCCTTCGGCTGGCTCTTCCCCAATCGGCCCATCTTCATCTACTTTCTTTTTCCGATCCCTGCGAAATATATGGTGATCCTTTACGGCCTCATCGAGCTCTTTGCCTCCATGGAGGGGACCGGGGGAGGAATTGCTCATCTCACCCACCTGGGCGGCCTTCTCTTCGGACTTCTCTATATGGCCTATCCTCTCGTTCATCAAAGAATCCGGCGCGAATATTACAAACGGAAATGGTCTCCGAGAGGGCCAGGTGATGGTTTTCATCATTGATCATGAGAACCCAAAACACGAGATTGTTTCGCTTCGCTCACAATGACAAAGAGGGATAGCCTTACTTTCGTGTCATTGCGAGGACCCCGCACTTGATGCGGGGGACGTGGCAATCTCTTTTTTCAACCATGATTCTCATCGGAACGAGCGGCTACAATTATCCCCACTGGTGGAACGGCGTATTTTACCCTTCTGATCTGCCCCAGAGAAAGTGGCTCGAATTTTATGCCCGGCATTTTAAAACCGTGGAGCTCAATGTCTCCTTCTACCGTCTGCCGAAGAAAGAGGTCTTTGATGGATGGTATAAACGGACCCCGAAGGGATTCTCATTCTCGGTCAAAGGTAGCCGCTTCATCACCCATATCAAACGTCTGAAGGATTGCCGGGAACCCCTCTCCCTTCTCTTAGACCATGCGTCACCACTGAAAGAGAAATTGGGAGTCCTCCTCTGGCAACTTCCGCCCAGATTTCAGTTCCAAAAAGAGAGGCTGGAGGAGTTCTGTGTCCTTCTCTCCACCCTCCCCCGTTCCAAAAGGCTTCGGCATGCCTTTGAGTTCAGAGATGAATCCTGGTTCTGCCAGGAGGCCTTCCGGATATTGGAAGATTTTCATTTTGCCCTCTGTATTGCCCATGGATCAGGGCTTCCCTTTATGGAAAGGGTCACCTCCCACTTCGTCTATCTCCGTCTTCATGGCGGGGAAGTCCTCTATGGTTCCATCTATTCGGATCAGGAATTGAAAGGGTGGGCAAAAAAGATCAAGGGCTGGGAGAAAAAGGGAAAGGACATCTTCGTCTATTTTAACAACGATGCCTTTGGCTTTGCCATTAAAAACGGACTCACCCTGGGAGAGATCATCTCTCGTTATTGAGGAATGGCCCTGATTTAAGGTAAGACCATTTTTTCGAGGGCCTTGACACGCGTCTCCAGCGTATTGAGCCTTTTCTCCAGGTCGGCATAAGAAAATTTAATCATCGATCCTAACTCCTCTTTCACTCCTTCGAAACCCTCCTTGATCTTCTCATCAAGGGCATTCACCTCTTCCAGGGTCTTCTTCATTTCCACCCCAAGCCCTTCCAGCCCCTCTCTTAATCCACCCAGATCAGCCTTTGCCTCTTCTTTCGAGTAAGCCATTCTGGATAAACTTTCTTCCTTCATCTTCTGAAGACCTGAATTGAGTTCCTCCCTCGTCTGATCAATGGCAAAATGGGTTTCCCCTTTCATCGACTCAAGGCTTGAACGGATCTCCTGCCTCAATTGGTTGGAAGAGGATTCCACCTCACCGATGATATTTTTTAGAATGGTCTCCCATTTTTGATCTGTTTGATTAACGATGAACTGGATCTCCCCCTCGAGCCTTTTAAACCCCTCCTGAAAATCCCTCCGGAGGGGATCCATCTCAACTTTAGCCTCCTTCCTCATTCCTTCCAGCTCTCCCTTGATCTCCTCTATCAAACCGAGAATGAGATTCTTGTTCTCCTCAGTGAATTTTCGAAGGTTGGCCTTATTCTCCTGCCTCATCTTTTCAACATCGTCCTTGGTAGCGGAGACCACGAGCTTTTGATCGATGAATTCCCTTATCTCTTTATCCATCTCGGTTTTTATCCTCCTTTTTCAGATTTTCACCCCATTAGAATATCTTCTGCCTTCTAAAAAGAAGGCTCAAATGGAGCATTAAACCCCGTATTCTCACCACAATGAATCTACCTTCATCTCCCCTGTAAGCAGAGGCCTTTCTGATGTGTTAAATTCTCCAATATCATAGACAACTTAGAATATCAATCCCCTTTTATTAAAATTTTAAGGACTTTTTTACCTGCTTTA
>CAZXMB010000051.1:0-18025 GCA_964641715.1 uncultured Syntrophaceae bacterium | reverse complement strand
TAAAAGGATAGTGGAATATTGGGAAAATAGAATAAGGGAAATATCATTTCTAACCCATCATTCCATTACCGCATCATTCCAGTATTCCAATAATGAAGTCGACCATGGAAATCAAATTCGAACGATACCATCTCCAATCCGAACTGACCTCCAATATCTACCCCGAGGTGCTCTGCCGTGAAATCCGCCCCTACTTCACCTAAAAGGGTGGCTTCTATTGACATCGGGACCAATACGATCCTTCTCCTCATCACAGGGTTTGGCAGGGGAAAAATAAAGCCTCTCTTTGAAGAGGAGACGATCGTTCGGTTGGGCGAAGGTGTCCGGGAGAGAAAAAGGCTCTTTCAGGAAGCGATGGAGAGGGGCTTGGAAACCCTTGCCCGTTATATGGCCCGTTGCCGTCAAATGGGAGTTGAAAAGACCTATGCCGTAGGGACCAGTGCCCTCCGGGAAGCTAAAAATGCCGCGACCTTTTTAAACAGGGTCAAGAAAGAACTGGGTCTTGAGATCGAAATCATCTCCGGGGAAGAGGAGGCCAGGCTCTCTTATTTAGCTGTAACAAAAGATTTGAAAGAGACGAAAAAATTGACACTGGTCGTAGATGTGGGCGGAGGGAGCACGGAGTTCATCGTTGGAAAGGGAGACCGTATCCTCAAATGGGTGAGCTTACCTCTTGGATCGGTTCGTCTCACAGAAGAGTTTCTCCTCTCAGACCCTATCGAAAATAAAGAGGAAAACAGGATGTTAAGGAAAACTGA
The DNA here is from genome assembly GCA_964641715.1 of uncultured Syntrophaceae bacterium. Lineage (GTDB taxonomy): Bacteria > Desulfobacterota > BSN033 > BSN033 > UBA1163 > CAZXMB01. The sequence continues at coordinate 17,267 of CAZXMB010000051.1, read as the reverse complement.
ACGTTTCCTTTCAGGAATCCCTCATCCCCGTTCATCCTTCTCAATGGTAGCGGTCGGAGGGACAGCGACAGCACTGGCCTCTGTTGAAATGGGGTTAAAAAGTTTCATCCCTGAGAGAATACACCATTTTGTTTTGAGGAAAGAGGCCCTCGGAAAACAGCTCTCCCTCTTTCGTTCAAAGACCATTGAGGAGAGGAGAAAAATTCAGGGTCTTTCTCCGGCCCGGGCCGACGTGATCTTTGCCGGTGGGATGATCCTGTATCGCACGATGGAAGAGCTGGAGTGTCCCGACGTTATGGTCAGCTGTCATGGCGTGAGATATGGCGTGCTCTATAAAAAAATCATGGATGATGGATTGGGGATTTCGGATTGAAAAGGTTCAAGTTTGGAAAGCAAAACTCCTTTATCCCTGGGAGGCCAGCTTCTTCAGAACGAGAATGACCAGTACCATAAACCTTTCCTGACCCGTGTTTTTGGGGCCAATCGGAATCTCCCCTTTGCAAAAGATGAGATCCCCTTTCTTAAAAGGCTTCTCTTCCTCTCCAATGGCAAGGGTTCCCTCCCCCTCCACACCATAGAGAATCACCTCCAGAGCACCGGGATGGGGATGAAGGGGCATGGCCTGACCGGGCTCAAAGCAGATCAGCACCCCTGCGCTGGCCTCACCGATATGGAGTTGTTTGGGCAAAAAATTTTCTTTCGAGAATTGAGCCTTTTCAAAAAGATGAATGGGTTCCACAAATCACCTCGTAAATCCGAATATCGGGCGAAGCGTCCATTTCGGACCAACTCGAAACAAATCCAAAATCAAAATTTCAAAATTTAAAAAACTCTTTTTGTTTTGGCCATTCGTATTTCGAAAATTTGTACTTGTTTCGAATTTCGTGCTTCGAGTTTCGGATTTTTTGCAATCCTATTGCGATAGTTCATTAAGCTCTTTCACAATGACTTCAGGATCGATGTTATGCATCAGGGCTCCGAAGGAGATGGACTCCATCTTCATTCCGGGGCAGGTGAAACAGCCCTGTCCAAAATATTTCTCGATCACCTTGATTGCCAAAGGATTTGCCTTCAGGACATCCCCGATCACCGTATCCTTATTAAATTTCTTCTCGGCCATATTAAAACCTCCTTCAGAAATTCGGAATTCGGATTGCGGATTTCGGGATTTTAATTCCGCATTCCGAGTTCCGCATTCCGCAATTAACTTTGTTGAGGCGTCATGCTCATCCACAGATTGATGATAAAGAGAAAAATGGAAACTCCCTGACCAAGCCCGAACAGAATCACCATCGCATGCCAGAGCCCTCCTGAGATGGTCTCCAAAATCCAGGAGATGGAAAGACCGATGAGCGTGATATTGGCAAGCCAGACCTGGACGTTTCCGAGCCGGTGGCTATAGACCGGTCTTCCCATGAACCTGGGAAGGATATGATATCCCACCCCGTAGATCATCATCGCCATAAATCCCAGTAAAAGCAGGTGGACATGAACCCGTGTGATCATAAATCGGGCGTCAGGCCACAGGACCATTACCAGACCCAGAAGGGTACCGATCCCGAGATAGATCAGACTCGATTTAATAAAGGCCTTTGCATACTTGTCCATTTAAGTTCCTCCGGATGTCCCTTTATACCGCTTCCACTCTCTTTACTTCAGGCACTGCTCTCTTCACCACTTGCTCCACCCCACGGGAAAGAGTGAGTTGTGACATGGGTCAGCCACCGCAGGCACCTTTTAACCTGACCTTAACAATCCCATCAGCGACATCGACCAATTCCACATCACCCCCATCCGCCTGTAGAGCTGGCCGGATCGCTTCCAATGCCTTCTCAACCTTTTCTTTCATCTTTCTCTCCTTTCTTTGTTCCCTCTCCCCTTCCCTCTCCCTGTGGAGACTGCGTTGTACTTAACCATTCGCCCTTCGACATGCTCAGGACGAACGGGTAGGTGGTTAATTTTTAACATGCCATGTTTCGCTCATGGTGAGGCCCTCGAACCATTAACGGAATGGCGACCCACCCCCATAGAGGAGAGGAGAAGGGTGAGGGGAAAATTTTTAATGACTCCCGTGAATCAACATGGGCAGACACCGGGCACACACCCAAAGATCTTGACCTTCTTTTCGGCATAAGAGTAAAACACCCTCGTGATCCGTTTTCTGACAAACAAAGCAGTTAGACACTTTCTTCTCCTCTTTTTCCGTCTTCGACGTCATTTTATCTCCTTTTAGTTAAAACTTAACTCGCTTCCTAAAGTATTGCCTTGACTTAGATCAATCTCTCTTCTGCATTCTGCTTACTGCCTGCAGGTTTTATGCGAAATAGTGATATAAAAGATCTACTCGACCATGTTTGATCAGATACATCCCTGAGAATTTCATGATCTCCCGGATATTCTCTTTATAATCTCCCCTGTAGCATTGAGACTCGCATTTCTTGCACATGGGCTTAGGGTCATGAGGACATCTCAATCTCATCGTGAGGCCATAGGTGAGGAGCCTGCTGCAATCGGAACAGAGAGAGAGCTCTTTTTTCTCAATCTCCTGAATATTGTATAGCCTGAAGGAGAAGGGACTTCTCTCCCCATTATGATTCTCCCTGCAAAAGATCCCGACAAATTCCATCAGGGTCTTGATATCGGCCTTCTCTTTTTGAGAGATCTTCTCCTTCTTCGCCATATGCTTTTCCTTCCTCCTTCTGGAACCAATATAACACTCATCAAGAAAGGATTCCTTGACCTAAGTCAAGACAGGGGTAAGGCTGTAAATTGCTTGGCCTATTAAGATGGAACGATTGCTTGTAGAAGGTCAACCTTTTGGGGAAATGAATCTTTTATCAGGAGATTAAATCTTCAAACCTGAGGCCAACTCCTCTAAGGCCTCCCGGTTGAGGATGAGAATTTTATCCTTCTTCACCTCAATCATTCCTTTCGACCTCATCTTCCCTAAGGTCCTCGATAGGGTTTCGCTGATGGTCCCCAATTTCGAAGCCAGCTGGGTCTTGCTCAGATCAAGCTCAACTTCCGCTGGGTTCTTCCCTTCTCTCCCGCCTTTCAATGAGAGGTCCAATACGTATTTGGCAATCCGCGAAGAGACCTCTTTAAGAGAGAGCTCTTCAATCAGGGAAGCAAACCTTTTTAAAAAATGTGAAAGCGAGACAATCATATTGATGCTGAGCCTGGGATTCCTTTCAATCAGTTGAATAAAATCTCTTCCCGGAATGAAAAGAAGTTGCCCGTCCGTCAATGCCTCCGCGAAGGCCGGGTAGTTGCCTTCAAGAAAGAGGGCTGCTTCTGCAAAGGCATCGGGTGCGGAAACCACATGGAGAATCTGCTCCTTCCCCTCGGGCGAAATCTTATAGAGTTTCACCTTGCCCGAAAGGAGAATATAAAATCCCTTTGCCTCTTCCCCCTCAGAGAAGATCACTTCCTTCTTGGCCATTTTTTTAAGGGTTGAAATCGCTGTAATCCCCTTCAGGTCCTCATCTCTTAATCCGGCAAAAAGGGGACAATGTTTCAGAAGCCGTATCTCCATAATGATTAAATCTAAGGGTTTTTAGCCCTTTTTGCAAGCAAAAAAGAGACCTATTTTTAATCATAAGGCTAAATTAATAAATAATTTCAAATAGTTATAATTAATATCCTGTCAAAAAACTGCTCTCCGATCATCCCAGTGCCAGGGTTATTATATTGAATTGAAAAAGCAATTATGTTAATCTGAAACTAATCTTATAGGAGGAAGATTTGAGCTCTTTTTATAAAAACCTCTTTTTCTGGGCGATCATTATTGTTGTCATGATTCTTCTCTTTAATCTCTTCAGCAAGCCCCGGACGACTGTTTTAGAGAGAAATTATTCTGATTTTATCTCCGCAGTCGAAAATAACCGCGTTCTGGAAGTGGAGGCAAAGGGCAGGAGTATCCTCTGGAAGGATTCCGAGGGCAAACGTTTCAAGACCTATGCCCCTGAAGATCCTGAAATGATAAAAATTCTCAGGGAAAAGAGAATTGTGATCAATGCGAAGAAGGAAGAGGAATCCCCTCTCTGGCAGAATATCCTTATTTCATGGTTTCCGATGATCATTTTGATCGGCGTCTGGATCTTCTTTATGAGACAGGTCCAGATCGGTGGCGGAAAGGCACTCTCTTTTGGAAAGAGCAAAGCAAAGGTCTTAACGAAAGACCAGTTCAAAGTGACCTTTGATAATGTGGCCGGGATCGAAGAGGCTAAAGGAGAACTTGAGGAGATCATTGATTTCCTCAAGGATCCCAAGAAATTTACAAAACTCGGCGGGAGAATACCGAAAGGAGTCCTCCTCATCGGTGCCCCTGGAACGGGCAAGACACTTTTAGCCAGGGCCATTGCCGGAGAAGCGGATGTTCCTTTCTTCAGCATCAGTGGTTCTGACTTCGTTGAAATGTTTGTCGGAGTAGGTGCATCCCGCGTCCGAGACCTCTTCCTCCAGGGGAAACGGAATGCCCCCTGCATCATCTTTATCGATGAGATCGATGCGGTTGGAAGACACCGGGGAGCAGGCCTTGGCGGAGGCCATGATGAACGGGAACAGACCCTCAATCAACTGCTGGTGGAAATGGATGGTTTTGAGTCAAATGAAGGGGTCATCCTGATTGCCGCCACCAACCGGCCTGATGTTCTGGACCCTGCATTGCTCAGGCCCGGCCGGTTCGATCGCCAGGTCGTCGTTCCTGTCCCTGATGTAAAGGGAAGGGAGGAAATTCTGAAGGTTCACACGAAACGGGCACCCCTGGCCGCTGATGTGGATCTCTCCCTCCTGGCCAGGGGAACTCCCGGGTTTACAGGAGCGGATTTAGAAAACCTCGTGAATGAAGCCGCCCTGCTGGCCGCCCGGTTGGGGAAAGAACGGGTTGATATGTCCGACCTCGAACAGGCAAAGGATAAGGTCCTGATGGGCGTGGAAAGAAAATCAATGATCATCCCTCTCGAAGAACGAAAAATAACAGCCTACCATGAAGCCGGGCATACCCTGGTCGCCAGAATGATCCCCGGCACAGATCCCATTCATAAGGTCACGATCATCCCAAGAGGCCGGGCCCTCGGGATCACCCAGCAACTTCCCATCGATGAGAAACACACCTATCCGAAAGACTATTTGATGAACAACATTGCTGTGATGATGGGAGGAAGGGTGGCTGAGGAGCTGGTCTTACACGATCAGACCACTGGTGCAGGCAATGATATTGAACGGTCCACGGAGTTGGCAAGGAAAATGGTCTGCGAATGGGGGATGAGCGAAAACCTCGGACCCCTCGCCTTTGGCCAAAAAGAAGAACAGATCTTTTTAGGAAGGGAGTTCTCTCAGCACCGTGATTACAGTGAGGAGACGGCCCGTCTGATCGACACAGAGGTCAAAACCATCGTCAGTCAATGTTATGAAAAGGCAAAAGAGATCATCCAGAGGAATTTGGATACGCTTCATCGGTTGGCCAACACCCTTCTTGAGAAAGAGGTCCTCGACGGACGTCAGATCGATCAGATCATAAAGGGTGAGGCACTCTAACCCCTTTGATTCACCCTTTTTATCGACCCATGAATTTGATCAGGTGTCTCCATATCAGGGATGTTAAGGAAGCCGCCCGCCAGATGGAAAAAATTGGAGTGGATGGCACCGGCATTGGACTGATGAGGGGAAAGGCTCTCCAATTCAACCTTAAAGTGGAAGGAATTGATCCAAGGATGGCAAACATCCTTAAACAGGAGATGCTCTCTCTGGGTGCTGATGCCGCACTCGATGGGAGAGGCCTCGATTGCAGTGCGACAAAGACAGATGCCATCCTGATGGGGACTCAAAAACAGTTCGAAAAACTGATCCTTAAACTGGATGCCTATTCCCATCTGAAATCCCTGGGCCAATCCATCAATGAGACATTAAAAAATATCTCTAAGACCCGGTTTACTCTGAGATGCCGAAAACAGACATTCGAACTGGGAAGAAGAACGCTTCTGATGGGAATCCTTAATATCACCCCGGATTCCTTTTCAGATGGGGGTCTTTTTTTTAATAAGGAGAAGGCCATTTCTCATGGACTGAAGATGGTTGAACAAGGAGCTGACCTCATCGATATCGGAGGGGAATCAACCAGACCAGGCTCAAAACCTCTTGAATTGGAAGAAGAACTTCATCGTGTCATACCTGTCATCGAATCTCTTTCAAGGAAGATAGATATTCCCATATCCATTGATACATATAAGTCAAAAGTGGCGGAAAGGGCTATTGGAGCAGGAGCAGAAATCATTAATGATATCAGTGGATTACATTTTGATCCAGATCTTGCCCGGGTTGCTTCGAAAGAAGATATCCCGATTATCCTGATGCATATTCGAGGAACCCCTGAAACAATGCAGAAAGATATCCACTATGAATCCCTCTTTTCGGAAATTATTCAATACCTTAAAGAGGGGGTCGAACGAGCGGAATCTGCCGGCCTAAGCCCGGAGAAGATTATTATTGATCCGGGAATCGGGTTCGGGAAGACCCTCGAAGACAATCTTCTCATTATAAAAAATCTCTCTGAATTTCGGGTACTTGGAAAACCCATACTTCTCGGAACCTCAAGGAAGACTTTTATCGGAAGGATTCTCAACGCAGAACCCCGGGATAGGCTTGAAGGGACACTTGCAACTATTGCTATCGGTGTGCTCAATGGTGCCCATATCGTTCGATGTCACGACATTATTGAGGCTAAAAAGGCGATTGCAGTGGCTGATGCCATCCGCCTGGCTGGGAATTGAATGCAGGGAACGGTTTCAAACCGTTCCCTTGACTTGACGTTATTAAACCAAATGTGATAACGATTAATCGCCTCTGGGAAGGAGAACCGGCCGGTTCAGATGACAAGGAAATTATTTGGAACAGACGGGATCAGAGGGGTGGCGAATATGGACCCCATGACAGGGGAAATGGCCATGCAACTCGGCAGGGCTATCGCCTACCTCTTCAAAAAAGAGAAGGGACAACATCGGATCGTGGTGGGAAAGGATACGAGACTTTCAGGATATATGCTGGAGACAGCCCTTGCCTCCGGCATCTGCTCGATGGGGGCGGATGTCTGGCTGGTCGGGCCTCTTCCCACCCCCGGCATTGCGTTCATTACTACAAGTATGAGGGCCAACGCAGGTGTGGTGATTTCCGCCTCTCATAACCCTTACTATGATAACGGGATTAAAATCTTCTCTCGCGACGGTTTCAAACTCCCCGATGAATTGGAAGTCCAGATTGAGGAACTGATCCTCTCCAATCACCTCAATTCCCTCAGGCCTACAGCCAGTGAGGTCGGGAAGGCCCACCGGATCGACGACGCCATCGGAAGATATGTGGTCTTTTTAAAAAATACCTTTCCGAATGATCTGACCCTCGATGGCCTGCGTATCGGCCTGGACTGCGCCAATGGTGCGGCCTATCGGGTTGCACCGACTGTCTTTGAAGAGCTGGGGGCAGAGGTGATACCCATTGGAATCGAACCCAACGGGGAGAATATTAATGCCCACTGCGGATCCCTCCATCCTGAGGTTGTCTCACGGCTCGTCCTCGAAAAGAAAGCGGATATTGGAATCTCTCTTGACGGGGATGGAGATCGAATCGTCTTTGTGGATCGTTACGGGAAACAGGTGGATGGAGATCATATCCTGGCCATCTGCGGGCTTCAAATGCTTTCGGAAGGCCGATTAAAAAAAGGGATGGTGGTCACTACGGTCATGAGCAATATCGGCCTGGATCACGCCATCCACAGGGCCGGAGGAAAGGTGGTCCGGACCCGGGTGGGAGATCGTTATGTCGTCGAAGAGATGGTCCGGGGAGATTATAACCTCGGGGGAGAACAGTCAGGCCACACCATCTTCCTCGATTACAATACCACCTGTGACGGCATTCTCACCGCCCTTCAGACCCTTGCGATTATGAAAAGAAAGGAAAAGCCCCTGGATGAACTGGCGAAGGTCATGGAACCTTTCCCTCAGGTCCTTTATAACGTCGAGGTAAAAGAGAAAAGGGAGTTCTCTGAGATACCCGAGATGAATAAGAAAATAAATGAGATCGAAAAATCGCTCGGCAATTCAGGAAGAATATTGATTCGCTACTCAGGGACAGAGCCTCTCCTGAGAATCATGGTCGAGGGAGAAGACGAAAAGAGGCTCCATGAATATGCGCAAGACCTTGTGAAACTGGTCAAGAAATATCTTGCCCCCCCTCCTCCCCTCCCCTCAAAGGGGGGGGAGGATTAAGGTGGGGGAAAAGGAGGGCCCATGCCAAGGCTGGGGGTCAATATCGACCATGTAGCGACAGTGAGACAGACGCGAGGAGTGGCTTATCCGGATCCCGTAACTGCTGCCGGGATCGTTGAGTTAGCAGGGGCAGGCGGGATCGTCTGTCATTTAAGGGAAGACCGTCGCCACATCCAGGATCGCGACCTTCGTCTCCTCAGAGAGGTGGTCCAGACCCGATTGAACTTGGAGATGGCCGCAACCGAAGAGATGATCCGTATTGCACTCGCCACCAAACCTGAGATCGTCACCCTCGTCCCTGAAAAAAGAGAGGAGCTGACCACCGAGGGAGGCCTCGATGTGGTGAAAAACCTTCGCTCCCTTAAAAAGGCCATCCAGCGCCTCCAGAAGGGAGGAATTCCTGTGAGCCTCTTTGTCGATCCCAACAAAAACCAGGTCAAGGCTTCTGAAGAAGTGGGAGCCAATGCCATTGAAATTCATACCGGCCACTATTGCAATGCCAAAACTCTGGTTCTCCAGGACGAAGAATTAAAAAAGATCCTCGATGCCGTGTCCGAGGCTTCTCACCGAAATCTTCAAATCGCAGGTGGACATGGTCTCAACTATGTCAATGTCAAACGAATTGCGGAGATTAAAGAAATCGAAGAACTGAACATCGGCCACAGCATTATCGCCCGTGCCGTCCTGGTTGGGTTGGACCGGGCGGTGAGGGAGATGATCGCCCTCATCAAATAAAATGCGAATTCCAGATTTCACCTGCCTGCGGTAGGCAGGGAATGCGGAAAAATTGACTAATATAAAGGCAATAAAAAAGTTGTCATTGCGAGGAGCGTAGCGACGAAGCAATCCCACCAAATACGAGGGTGCTTCGCTATCGCTCACAATGACAAGGTAAAATAATTAAATGCGTTTGTATTAATAGGTTCTAAATTGAGATTGACAGTCAAAGAATTTTTTTTCATTCCGAAATCCGAAATTTCAAAATGATCTTCGGGACGGGTATCGATATTGTCAATATTCAACGGATCGAACGGTTGATGGCACGATGGGGAGACCTTTTCCTCGGCAGGGTTTATACCGAGGGTGAGATTACCCGGTGTCAGCAGAAGTCTCACCCTTCGGAATGCTTTGCTATCCGGTTTGCTGCGAAAGAGGCTTTTCTCAAGGCCATAGGTTCAGGCCTTCGAAATGGAATCCAATGGACGGATATCGAAGTGGAGAGCGATCCGATGGGAAAACCCTTCCTTTCCTTCCATCGAAAGGCAAAGGAGGTCCTCCACACGCACCGGATCGAAAGAACCCTTCTCACCCTTTCCCACGACCGCCCCTATGCCGTGGCTCATGTCTTATTAGAGGGAAGAGACGATGAAGGTAGCAACTGCTGAGCAAATGCAAGAGCTGGATCGAAAAGCCATTGAGACCTATCGGATCCCCGGGATCGTCCTCATGGAGAATGCGGGAAGAGGAGCGGCGGAGGAAATCCTCAAGGCCTTTCCCGACCTCCAGAAGAAGAAAGTGGCCATTGTGGCAGGGAAAGGAAATAATGGCGGAGATGGGTTTGTGATCGCCCGGCACCTGACCAACTGCGGGGTCCCGGTGAAAGTCTTCCTCCTCACTGAACCAAAAGCCCTCCGGGGGGATGCTGAGACCAATTACTACATTTTTCATCGGATGAAAGGGGAGATCCTTTCGGTTCCCTCTTCCAAAGACTATCAAAAAGTGAAAAAAGATTTCGAAAGGGCGGACCTTCTGATCGATGCCATTTTCGGTACGGGTCTCGATGCCGAAGTCAGGGGATATTATCGGGAGGTCATCGATCATCTCAACACCCTTCACCAGCCCATTGCGGCTATTGATATCCCTTCGGGTTTGAACGCGGACACCGGGAAACCTTTCGGAACCGCTGTCCGTGCCACCCTCACCCTTACCTTCGGTCTACCCAAATTGGGGCTACTGATCTCTCCGGGAGTGGATTATGTGGGCACCCTGAAAGTCATCGATATCGGTATCCCCAGAAACCTGGTAGAAGAGGAGAAGATCCAGACCTATCTCCTGGAAAGAGAGGAGATCAGAAAATGGCTCTCCGTCCCCAGACGCCCCGATACTCATAAAGGGGATTACGGTCATCTATTGGTCATTGCGGGTTCGGTGGGAAAGACCGGGGCAGCCGCCATGGTCTGTGAAGCCGCACTCCGGATGGGAGCGGGCCTTGTCACCTTGGCCATTCCAAAGAGTTTGAACCCGATCATGGAGATGAAGTTGACCGAGGTGATGACCGAACCTCTTCCCGAAACCCCCAAACAGACCCTCAGCCTCAGGGCCTATTCCTCCATTCTCCGTCTCTGTGAAAACAAGAGGGCCGTCGTGATCGGACCGGGCCTTGGGACATATAAGGAAACTCAGACCCTCATTCTCAAATTGGTCAAGGCATTGGATATTCCTCTCGTTATCGACGCCGATGGGCTAAATGCCCTGGCCACCCAGGCTAAATTTCTACCGGCGACCAATCGGTCCCTCATCCTCACTCCCCATCCCGGAGAGATGGCAAGGCTGATTCGAGGAACCGTCAAAGAGATCCAGGAGAATCGAATCGGAGTCAGCAGGAGCTTCTCCCAGGTCAATCATGTCTATCTCGCCCTGAAGGGTTATCGCACACTGATCGTCACTCCCAGGGGGGAGACCTACATCAACCCAACCGGCAATTCAGGGTTAGCCACTGGAGGAACAGGGGATGTCCTCAGCGGAATGATCGGCGGTCTTCTCTGCCAGGGATTTGACATCCTCCCCTCCCTTCAGGCCTCCGTCTTTCTTCATGGATTAGCCGGCGATGAGGTGGCCCGGGAGCTGGGTGAAAAATCTCTGGTGGCAACCGATCTCATCAAAAAGATCCCCCTGCTTCTCCAGGGGGGAGTTTGATTTTCGCCTGATCTTCATTTAAGATTAACCGAAACTTAAACCCTGTCCCTCTTGGACAGGCCCGGTTCCTCGAATCCTCAAACCCTTACTCTATACCTCTGAGGGGATTTTCATATGGACATGAGAAATGAGATCAAAAAGTTAGCCCGTATGGAGGAAGGGCCTTATCCATTTTGTTCTCTTTATCTCAATACGAAATGGGATGACGAACATCAACGGGAGCGCATTCGCCTCTTCACGAAAAACGAGCTGAAGAAAGGATTTGACCGGCTGAAGGGAAAAGAAGACTGGATGGAAATTTATCTTGAGGACCAGAAACGAATTGAAAGATATGCGGAAGGACTGGTCCGCCGCGACATTGAAGAAGGGGTCAATGGTATCGCCATCTTCTCCCGAAGCGCGACCCAAACATTCCTCACCTACCCTTCCATTATCCCTTTTGAGAATGAATTCGTCCTCTCCAGCCTCCCCGCCCTGAAGCCCCTGGTCCGGCTCTCCTCACAATATCAAAGCACCCTGGCCGTGATGGTGGATACCGATTCTGCCAGATTATTCGAAATATCTTTAGAGGGATTGATCACGGAATCCTCCATCGAGAGTTATGTCCCGGGCCGGCACGACCAGGGGGGCTGGGCTCAGATGAGATATCAACGCCATATCAAGGATCATATGGATAAACACCATAAGGAAGTGGCAGACCAGCTTACCGGTCTCTTCGATTCGGGAAAGTGGAAAAGTGTGGTCCTCATCGGCCAGGATCGGATTATTGCCAACTTTAAACATTTCCTTCCGGACAGGGTGAAGCATCACATTACAGACATCTTCTCCGCGGATCTCTCCGAGGAACGATCCAGGGTGTTGAGACGGATTTTCGATCGCCTCTTTCAGATGGAAAAGGAGGAATCCTCCCGCCAGATCCAGGAGTTGAAGGAAAGAACCCCCCGGGGGGGATTGGCCACCTTCGGCCTCAACGGTACCCTGGAGGCCTTGAAGAACGGACAGATCCAGACCCTTTTCCTCCTGAGCTCCTTTTCCCTTCCGGGCGGTAGGTGCGGACAGTGCGGTTTTCTCATCCCCATTGCATTGGCAGGCCAGCCCTTTCTCCCCTGCCCCCTGTGTAAAGGAAAGATGAAAGCGGCGAACTTGGGTGAAGAGATGATGCGATCTGTTCTCCGACAGGATGGAGAAGTCAAATGGATCGACGAGAATTCCATCTTGAAAGAGTGCGAGGGGGTTGGGGTTTCCTTGCGATTTCGGTAAAAGAGGAAAGGAGCACGGGGATGCTGGTTGAAATGAAGGTAAAATTTTTGACATTCGATTCCACCACCAATGGATTCGTTGTCCTCCTGATGGATCTCGCCAACAAAACAGGGCTTCCCATCTGGATCGGGCCTTTTGAGGCCAATGCCATTGCCATGAAGCTCAAGAAGATAGGCTCCCATCGCCCGATGACCCATGATCTGATCCATAACATCTTGAAGGATCTCGAATCTCAGGTCATCAAGATTGTGGTCAATGACCTGAAGGAAAATACCTATTATGCCCTGATCTACCTCGACCGGAGGGGAGAGGAGATCGTGATCGACTCCCGTCCCAGCGATGCGATCGCCATCGCCCTGGCGGTTAATGCCCCCATCTTTGTCTCAGAAAACGTCATTGAAAAGGCCAGGACCATTGATCTGGAAAAGGAAGGCGATCAATTGAAAGAATGGCTGGAAAATCTTAATCCGGAGGATTTTAAATATAAAGCTTAGTCTTGAGAGACGCTCAGCGCAACGCTCATAGCGGTTAAACGTGTTCGTCCTGCAGACCCAAAGTACCTCGGAAACCATTCGGATCGGAAAAAGGATAGGAGAACTCCTCCATCGTGGGGATGTCGTTGCTTTATTGGGAGAATTAGGGGCGGGGAAAACACAGCTGATCAAAGGATTGGCCAAAGGAGCAGGGGTAAAAAATTCCAAGTATATCACGAGTCCCTCTTTTACCCTGATTAACGAGTATTCAGGAAAGATCCCTTTTTATCATATCGACCTTTTCCGATTGAATGGGGAGAGAGAAGCGGAAGGGTTGGGCCTGGAGGAATATCTTCATGGCCAAGGGATTACAGCCATTGAGTGGGCAGACCGTATCCTTCCTCTTCTCCCGGAGGAGACCCTCCGGATTCACATCCATTATACAGGAAAGCATTCTCGATCCATCGAAATCGTCGGGAAGGGGGAGCGGTTTCAGGAACTGATGAATAGATTTCGGATTGCGGATTTCTCAATTTCTTAACTTTAGGGAGTTTTCATCCCGCATTCCTCAATCCGTATTCCGAAATGAATAGGGAGGTGATGGGATGGCGCTGATGGTTCAAAAATATGGAGGAACTTCTGTCGGAGATATCGAGCGGATTAAAAATGTGGCCCGACGGGTCATCCATGCCAAAAATCAGGGTCATCAGGTGGTTGTGGTGGTTTCAGCGATGGCCGGAGAGACAAACAAATTGATTCGCCTTGCCCAGCAGGTCACTTCGTCTCCGGACGAGAGGGAGCTTGATGTCCTGGTCTCCACCGGGGAACAGGTTTCCATCGCCCTTCTTACCATCGCCCTCAAATCGATGGGAGTCGATGCAAAATCCTATTTGGGGTTTCAAATCAAGATCGCTACTGATAGCGCCTTTGGTAAGGCCCGCATCACAGGGATAGAGTCTGAGAAGATGCTGGAGGATTTAAAAAATGGCCGGGTCGTCGTGGTGGCCGGATTCCAGGGGGTCGATGAGGAGGAAAACATCACCACCCTGGGCCGGGGAGGATCGGATACGACGGCGGTCGCTGTGGCCTCGGCCTTAAAAGCGGATGTCTGTGAGATCTATACCGATGTGGATGGGGTCTATACAACGGATCCCAACGTCTATCCCAGGGCAAGAAAATTATCCAGGATCTCCTATGACGAGATGCTTGAGATGGCCAGTCTGGGGGCGAAGGTGCTCCAGATTCGCTCGGTAGAGTTTGCCAAAAAATATAATGTCCCCATCCATGTGAGATCCTCGTTCAATGATAATCCGGGGACCATCGTTTGCAGGGAGGATGAAGAAATGGAAAAGGTTGTCGTTTCCGGTGTGACGTACAATAAGAATGAAGCAAAGATTGAGATCATGGGGGTCCCCGATCTCCCCGGAGTGGCTGCCAGATTGTTTAAGCCCATTGCCGATGCCAATATCGTTGTGGATATGATCATCCAGACCTCGAGTACGGAAAAGGGGTGCGCGGACCTGGCATTCACGGTCCCCCAATCCGATTTCAAAAAGACCCTTCAGATTTTAAAGGGGAATATCAAAGGGATCGGGGGGAAAGAGATCCTCTCCGATGAAAACATTGCCAAGGTTTCGATTATCGGGGTTGGAATGAGAAGCCATTCCAATGTGGCCACCCAGATGTTCTCCGCCCTGGCCAAGGAGGGCATTAATATCCAGATGATCTCCACCTCCGAGATTAAAATCTCCTGTATCATCGATTCCAAATATACGGAGTTGGCAGTCCGGGCCCTCCATGATGCCTTTGGACTCGATAAAACAACGTCCACCGAAGAGAATTGAGGGAGGGAGGTAAAATAGTTTTGAGGCAAATGGTACCCGTAAAACTCTACGATACCACACTCCGGGATGGGACCCAGGCTGAAGGGATCACCTTTTCTGCAGAGGATAAGATTCGAATCGCCCGGAAGCTCGATGAGCTGGGAATCCATTATATCGAGGGTGGATGGCCGGGTTCCAACCCAAAGGATCTCCAGTTCTTCCGGGAGATCAAATCAATCCCCCTCTCTCAGGCCCGTGTCGTTGCCTTCGGGAGCACCTGCCGGTCAGGGATTTTACCCGAAGAGGATGTGAACCTTCTGTCCCTCATCGATGCCCGGACCCAAACCGTTACCATCTTCGGAAAGTCCTGGGATAAGCATGCCCTCGAGGCCCTCCAGATCACCCTTGATGAAAATCTTGAAATCATCCACCGGTCGATCCGGTTTCTCAAGGACCGCGTCCCGGAGGTCATCTTCGATGCCGAACATTTCTTCGATGGGTTTAAACACAATCCCCGGTATGCTCTTCAGACCCTTCAGGCCGCTCAGGAGGCAAAAGCCGACTGGATTGTCCTCTGCGACACCAATGGGGGAACTCTCCCCTATGAAATCCAGTCCATTCTTCAGGAGGTAAAGCCGAAGATCAAAACCCCTCTTGGGATTCATGCCCATAATGATACGGAAATGGCTGTGGCCAACACGATTCTCTCCGTAAGACAAGGGGTCTCTCTGGTCCAGGGAACGATCAATGGCTATGGGGAACGATGCGGGAATGCGAACCTCTGCTCCATCATTCCCGATCTCAAACTTAAAATGGGGATCAATTGTATCACCGATGACCGGCTCGGGAAGATCACCGAGGTCTCCCGTTTCGTTTCGGAACTGGCAAACCTTCCCCATCCCGGATACCTTCCCTATGTGGGAGACAGCGCCTTTGCCCATAAGGGAGGGATCCATGTCAGTGCCATCCGGAAAAGCGCAAGTAGTTATGAACATATCCCTCCCGAACAGGTTGGAAATCGCCAGAGGGTCCTCATCTCAGACCTCTCGGGTGAATCGAATATCCTTTACAAGGCGGCTGAATTTGGCATTGATTTAGAGAGCAGGAATCCCAATGTCCGGAAAATTCTGGACCATCTGAAACGGTTGGAACACGAAGGATTCCAGTTTGAAGGTGCGGAAGGCTCTTTTGAAATCCTTATCAAAAAGGCCTTGGGACAGCACAAGAAATTCTTCGAGTTGATGGGATTTCGTGTCATTGCCGAAAAGAAAGAGGAGGAGGGCCTTCCCTTCTCCGAAGCCACGATCATGGTCCGTGTGGGGGACCGGGTGGAACATACGGCCGCGATGGGAAACGGGCCGGTCAATGCCCTGGATAACGCTATACGGAAAGCCCTGGAAAAGTTCTATCCCGAGCTGAAAGAAGTCAAACTCCTGGATTATAAAGTCCGGATCCTCTCGACCAAAGATGGGACAGGCGCCCGGACGAGGGTATTGATCGAATCCGGAGATGGGGAATTAAAATGGGGAACCGTTGGGGTTTCCGAAAATATCATCGAGGCAAGCTGGCAGGCCCTCGTCGACTCCATTGACTACAAACTCCTTAAGGAAGAATAATCATTTCGGATTTCGGAATGTGGAATTCGAAATTTAAAACAAAAATTATATATTTCATTTCTCTTTTCAATTCACATTCCGCAATTCGCATTCCCCAATCAATTTTTTCTCCCGGTCAACAAAAAATCCTCTTCGCATTGGCCTTTCTCATCCTCCTTCTTCTCTACTTGAAATTTTACTATCACCCCGCTCTCCCTCCTGAAGAGGTCTATGAAGAAATAGTCATTGAGGTTGCGGGAGAGGTCCGAAAACCAGGGGTTTATCTTTTTAAGAATCCCCCGACTCTCAAAAAAGCAATCGAAAAGGCCGGAGGCTTGAAAGAAAATGCCCTCTTTGACGAATCCCTTTCCCCAGGGATTTTGGAGACCGGAACTCTCCTGACCGTTCAGAAAGAATCTCCCCAAATCTCCCTTCCCCTTCCCTCTGCCAAAGGAGGGGCGGAGAGGACTAAACCTGATGAGATCAAGATAAAAATTGGAAGAATGGAGGCTAAGAAGCTCCTCGTTTTCTCCATCCCCCTCGACCTCAATCAGGTCTCCGTGGAAGACCTCTGCCTGATCCCCGGTATCGGTGAATCTTTAGCCCAAGAGATGATAGCCTATCGGGAAAGAAGGAAGGGATTTCGATCGGTGGAAGAACTGAAGAATGTGAAGGGGATCGGCGAGAAAAAATTTAAGGAATTTAAGGCTTACTTCATCGTAAACCTTTAGCCGTTAACACTGGAAATGTCTCCGGGAAATTTGACTTAAGTCAAGGAATTTAACCCCCCTTAAAGGTAAATCTAATATTTAGAATTGCATCAGGTGAGTGGAAAGGAGCTCCATTATGGGAAAAAAGGCTGCAAGGAATTTTTTCATCTGGGGGACGGTGATCTGTACAGCAGTATTCATCTGGCTTACCATTGAAACACACACCACCATT
>CAZXMB010000050.1:16945-18172 GCA_964641715.1 uncultured Syntrophaceae bacterium | reverse complement strand
TGACCCCATTTAGATGACCCCATTTAGACTGTCTCTCTGTCCCCCGAAAAAGTAGATGTTCCCTAAATCCAAAGTCATTTATTTATTTCTTTCTTTCCACAGATCTATTTTTAATATCATATCGAAATAATTAAATATTTTATTTTTGGCATTTTGTCACATGTTATTAATTTTTTTCAAAAGTGCGGCTTCGAGTTTAGCAAATAATCTCACTCAGACTTTTTAATCCAATATTTATAATCTTTTGAAATAATTAAATATTTCAAATCTAATCCAAATATTCCATCGTCCCTTCGAGTAAAAAATTTATTGGTATGTCTTTTGCAGATTAAATTCTCAAAAGGAGGTGCAGAATTGAAAAATTTATTAAAATCAAATGGTTTTAGTCTTCTCGAACTTCTGGTTGCACTGGTCATCTTATCCGTTTCATTATTGGCCCTGGCAGGTTTAATGACCACAACCACAAAAAATAATGCCCAGGGTGGTCATCTTACAGAGGCGGCCACTCTTGCCCAGGATAAGCTTGAGGAATTGAGAGCCCGGCCGGACAGTATTCCCTTAAATCGAACCAGCATGGACAACCAGATAAGCTCAACAGGAATGCAATATACCCGCAGATGGACAGGGACACAGAATGGCACAAACCCGAATCTGACAGAGGTTGAAATTATCATTACCTGGAGTGATACGATCAACCACTCCCTAAGGTTCTTTACCTTAATTTCCTAATAAGCCAATACCTCTCATTCAAATTGGGAGAGGGAAAAGGAAAATTAAAATGAGAAAGGAAAAGAGGATCACACGATTAATGATGAACCCAAAAGGGGTCACCCTCATTGAGTTATTGGTGGCATTGGTCATCTTTGCGATGCTGATTGGCGGGGTCTATCGCCTTTTTGTAGCCCAGAGCAGAGCCTATACGGTCCAGGACCATGTCGTTGAGACGCAGCAGAACATCAGGAGCTCCATGGAGGTTATGTTGAGGGACCTCCGGATGGCAGGGTTCGACAGCGATAATACCGGCTCTCAGATTACGATCGTCACCCCAATCACTCCGGGAGCGGATGATCTTACCGTTGATTACGAATATGACAATTTGACCCGCTACTCCGTGAGGTACTGGAGAGATGCCAATTCTCAGGAGCTGAGGCGCCAGCTTACTACATTCGATCCATTGGGCGCAGGAGTTGCCTCCCCTGTCGATGTTCTACTGGAGAATGTGGAAGA
>CAZXMB010000050.1:0-16845 GCA_964641715.1 uncultured Syntrophaceae bacterium | reverse complement strand
ACCCCGTTAAGTCAAACTGCACGATTCAGCAAAAGGTAGTGAGACTTGTTCCCACAATGCAAGGAGGGAATTAAGCAATGAAATTTATAAAGACTTTATTGATCTTTATTCCATTGTTCTTATTTCTTATGATACCCATAACCTCATTTGCAAAGGATACCGACCTCTATATTGCAGGTGGAGAGGGAGTGGAACCGAATATCCTGATCCTGTTTGACAACTCAGGGAGTATGAATGAAACGGTTCAGACTCGTTTTTATAATACAACTGTTACATACGATCCCTTGGTTGTCCCGATCGAAGACCGTGATAAAGTTTATCGACGGAGAACCTGGGGAGGCTGGGAATTATTTACAAATTCAATCGGGGAAGTAGCCTGCCAAAATGCCAGAGTGGCCCTGACAGACTCTGGTCATTATGAAGGCTACACGAGTGCGAGTTGTAATTCCACTTACAGAATCCTTCGGACAGGGAACTACAGAAACTATATCGCCTCTGGAGGAGATCAATATGAAAAAAAGATAGATATTGCTAAACAAGTGATGACGGACTTTCTAAATACGATCAATGGAGTGAGAATCGGGGCAATGTTATTTAATTATTCTGAGGGGGGATATGTTCAAAGCACCATTAAAAGTTTAACACCCGATAATCGAAGCCAATTGATCTCTGACTTCAATAGTATCACCCCCAGCACATGGACTCCATTAGCTGAAACACTTTATGAAGCAGGCCTCTACTATAAGGGTGGACCAAGCTATTTTAACTCAGGGGTCGTTTATACAAGCCCCATCCAATTTTATTGCCAGAGAAATTATATCATCGTAATTACTGATGGAAAGCCCACTCAGGACCGCAACAACATCTTACCCACTGTGATAGGGGATAGGGATGGGGATCAAAGAGAGCCCATCGGTGCACCCAATGACCCCAACTACCCCGATAATGGATCTGATTATTTGGATGATGTGGCCAAGTACTTGTATGATACCGATCTTCGAACCGATCTTACAGGAATACAGAATATCGTCACTTATACGATTGGGTTTACCATCAATTCGGATATCCTTGAAAGATCGGCTGCTCTTGGTCACGGAAGATATTACTATTGTAACAATGCCCAAGAATTATCAAATGCCTTCCAAAATATTGTCGCCGAAATCATCGAAAAAACTTCCTCCTTTGTTGCCCCTATCGTTCCGGTAAGCCGGATGGAAAGGACAACCGCAGGGGATAAAATTTATCTCGCTTTGTTTCAGCCCAAACAAAACAGTATGTGGAGCGGAAATATCAAAAAATTTGGGGTCTCTCAGCAGAATGCAGGAAATATTTATATTGGAGACATCTTAGATAAGAATAATTTACCAGCATTGGATGACCAAGGTCAAATTCTGGAAACAGCCTATTCTTATTGGACGACCTTAGGCATGGATGGTTCTGATGTAGAAAAGGGTGGAGTCGGGGAAGTTTTGATGAGGCGCAGCACCGCAAGAAATATTTATACCTATTTAGGCAATGTCAATCTGACGAATTCTTCCAATGCCTTTAACAATACTAATATCACCCCCACCATGTTAGGGCTTTCGGCAGGAGATACCTCGGGGCGAGATAAGCTGGTTCAGTTTGTTCAAGGGTATGATGCCTATGATGATGATAGTAATGGTAACGTCAATGAAAAGCGAGAATGGCTCTTGGGATCTTTTCTCCATTCCAGACCTCTTCTCATCCATTATAGCCCCCAACCTGATTCAATATCGGTGATTTACGCTGGGGCTAACGACGGGATGCTTCATGCCTTCAGGGATAATGATGGAGAAGAGCTTTGGGCCTTCATCCCTCCAGATCTCCTAAATAAACTTCAGGCCCTCCGAGCGGATGTCGTAGAGTCCTTCATAGACGGTTCACCAAAAGCCTATATTACCTACAAAGACGATGGATCAGTTGACCAGGCCATTCTCATTTTTGGAGAAAGAAGAGGTGGAAATCGTTATTGGGCCATTGACGTCTCAGATCCCTATAACCCGAAATTAAAGTGGCAAATCAATCCAGACGAGCTGAATTCACCCTATGCTGAGATAGGGGCGACAGATCCAGTCACGGGCCGCAAAGGGCAGACATGGTCCTCACCGAACATAGGAAAGATTGCCTACGGTTTGGGAGAAAAATGGGTGGCCTTTATCGGTGGCGGATACGATGATAATCAAGACAACGAAATTCCTGGAGCCGATTCAAGAGGTAGAGCGGTATACGTTGTAGATATTCTTGATGGCTCCCCTGTCAAACGATTCTCCTTTACCGAAAATAACAGTATGACCTATTGCATTCCTAGTGATATCGCCGCAGTAGATATTAATGGCGATGGTAGAATCGATCGTCTCTATGTGGGTGACATGGGGGGGCGAATGTGGAGATTTAATATCAATGATTCCAATCCTGATAATTGGTCAGGAAGGATCATTTTCGAGTCCAACCCAGGAAAGGACAACACTACAGGTAGGAAGATCTTTTATCCTCCCGATGTGACACTCGAAAAAGACGTTGGTGGAAATTATGAGATGTTATTCTTCGGAACAGGAGACAGAGAACATCCAAAAGAAGGGACAGTGATCAATCGCATCTATGCTATAAAAGATAAAGGTTCTGCTCAGGTGTTGACAGAAAACAGTCTCTATGATGTGACTTCTGATGAGCTACAAGATTCTGGAACGACTCAGGCAAGGAAGAATGAAATCATAACCCAGCTGAGATCAGCAGACGGATGGTTTATTAAATTAGAATTAAATGTAGGGGAAAAATCTCTTGCACCTCCCGTGATATTTTTTAAAACAGCCTATTTTACAACCTTTACTCCTTCCAGCGAAGGAATGGAGGGGGATCCTTGCTATGTGGGCGAGGGGATTGCAAGGCTTTACGCCTTAGTGTATACCACAGGAAATGCCGTCTTTAATCTTGATCTCACCAATGATGTTGGTGGAACGGTGGTTAAAAGGGAGGATCGATCAAAAATCATTGGTACAGCTATTCCATCAGGGGTGATCATTACATTCATCCAGGGAACTGCCGTCGCCTATGTAGGTATGGGAGGAGGAGTTGTAAAGCCACAGCTAATAAATACCAAAAGTCTGTTTTCAATAAATTGGAAGGTCGTATTCTAAGAAGGAGAGAAAAATATGAGAAAATTTCTCAACAAAACAATCATTTTAGTCTCTCTGTTAATCCTTTTTTCTTCTTCCCCTGCCTGGTCTACAGATGAGGACCTCATTCAAACAGAAGGTATTCTGATGGAGGTCGATTTAAAAACAAATACGATGGTGGTCAACGAAAGGAGATTCTCATGGGATTCAAATACCTTCATCACGAATGAAAAGGGTTCCTCCATCACCATTGATAAATTGAAAACCAATTCTTGGATTTATATGGAAAGTATAGAGGATCGAGCAAACAAGCGAATATTAGTAAAAAAGATTCGTCTGATCAAGAAGCTTAAATAGATAGGAAGCCAGATTGGTATTTCATGAAAAAGAGAGGGTAGCCATATAAAAGGGCTCCCCTCTCTTTTTCTATAAGGATTATCTCCCTTTGGCTTTGACGAGGAGTTTGGCCAGGGCCTCACCGTTTCGGTCCATCGCATATTCGACGGTATCCTCAGAGCCCGTCGAGGTTGTCCTCAGGTCAGTCTCGTAGATGACCTTGCCGCTGGCCTGGTCGATCAATTGATAGCGGGCAGAAAAGGAAGCCGTGCCGGTGAATTCTCCTCCCGGGATAAAGGAGCGGCCGATCCGTCTTCCGACCGTAGACCGGGTATACTCCTTCACCGTCCCCTTGATCAGGAGAACTTTCTTCCCTGACGGAATCTCCTGGCCGGTCCTGCTTCCTTCTTTGGCGATGAAGTCAAAGAGGCGATACTTCTCCGAATATCTTTTGAGCTGGTAAACTGCCTTCTCAGCCATCTGCAAGCCTGCGGACTCAGGGGCTGGGGAACCCGAAGGGACTTCAAGATCCTTAACAACCACCGCATTGTAATCCCTCAAATTAAATTCCTGAGCGGACGCCATCTCGCTCACCCCAATTACCAAACCTACGATAAGAATAACGATGAAGATTCGATCTGTCCTCATATTCGCCTACCTCCTCTATTTTCTTAATCCTAAGCGAACCGGATCGCTTAACCTCAACCTTAAACCTTTAAGGCACCCTATCTTCCGGCTTGATGGACTCTCCTGATATACTCCACACAGAAATGGGAAATCCGATCCACCCCCTGGTGAAGGAAGGCGTATCCCTCCCTCGCCCCTAATGCCCCGCCCCTGGCTCCGCTGGTGGGCCGAAGGTGATGGGCCAGAAGAATCTTCTTATCCTCTGCAGAACTCACGTAAGTCTTGATCTCCGCCACAGCCTTTCCAGCCCCCATCCCGACCCAGAACCTTGCGGCTGAAGAGCCTGGATGCATGGTCAGGATATCCCCCCAGATCAACAACATGTGAGGACCGGAGGCTCTGGATTGGTCATCGGTCACTTCTTTAAAGATCCCCGCAGATGTCAGTTTTGCCTTGAGTTGAGTCCGATAGGCCTCTCTATATTCCTCCAGTTTCCCGGGTCCGATATCCGGAAGCCCTTCGGTTGAAAAATTTCCGATCACCACCGTATCATAAATCTTTAAGTCCACCCCGGGAGCTAAAAAAACATACCCGGTTGAATCTCTGTTAAAAGCAACCTGAGATTTTTCGGCAACCCCTGCCCCCTGACCGAAGGCCATTGGTGTAATTCCAAAAATAATTAAAAGGAAGAAAAAAGTGACGAACCGTCTGGTAAGCATAATTCCCTCCTTATTCTATTTTCAAATTTATTTTAACTCTCAAAAGGATGAATTTCAACCTTGAAAAGAGGACATTTCTATTTTGGTAAGAATAGGACATTTTAACTCTGCAGTTATAGGGGACATAATTACTTTGCTAACACACAGATGAATTTCAACCCTTGTCTTTTTAAATGAAATGGGATAATTTTAATCCGTGTATCTAATTTGCTCCGGGGAAATATATGTTCAAAGTGGTGATTCTTACCATCAGTGACCGTGGTTCCAGGGGCGAACGGAAGGATTCGAGCGGACCCCTCATCCGAGAGATGGTCAAGAACCTTCCTGCCGAGGTCATTCACTACGAAATTATTCCTGATGAGAAGGAAAGGATTGAGGAAGCCCTGAAAAGGAGCGCGGATCAATTCGGGGCTGACCTCATCCTCACGACAGGAGGAACGGGTCTGAGCCCACGTGATGTCACACCGGAGGCGACCTTAGAAGTGATTGAGAAGGATGTACCGGGTTTCTCAGAAGCGATGAGGGCCGAGAGCCTGAAAAAGACCCCCCATGCCATGATCTCCAGGGCTGTCTGCGGAATTCGGGGTTCGACCCTGATTGTCAATCTGCCCGGAAGTCCGAAAAGTGTAAAAGAGAATTTGACGGTTATTCTCCCCGCCCTCCCCCATGCCCTCTCCAAGCTTAAAGGCGACCCCTCGGAATGCGCTCAGGAATGAGATGGTATATTTTTAACAATACTGTTTAATGGATAATTAAATGAACGCGGTAAGTTTTTGATAATTTATCAATCCGGAGGGCGCTTTTGGTAGGCTTTCAATTCTTCTTCTGTCAGTTCCTCTGGGTTAACTAATCTATAGTGCTTTTCCGCAGAGACTCGAATACCTTCTTCTGTCATTTCGCATTCAAACAATGCAATGAGATTTTCTTCCATAAACTGGGCAGCAATGGATCGGCAAATTAGCCCTTGAAATTTGGTTTTACAAACGGCTAAATCCTGCTCTATCTGGACAATCCCTATTTTATCTAACCCCCCTTTTGCTTGGACAGGAATAACATAATGGGCACCTCTTTTATCAATGCCGATGTAGATTTCATCCGTCTCAACTTGACCAATATCGGGTATCGCTGTCCGCAAATGGTTTTGAAGGGAATAACAAGTGAGGCCGGTAAAAATATCAATAAGTCTGTTATAACGAAGCTTAGCCAAGAGTGCCTGTTCATCATTCAGTTTATACTTATTGATCACTCCGGGCGTAGCATCCGGAATCTTCGTTTCTGCCAGAATCTTGGATGGAAGAATAGCAGATTGGGTGGTAAGCATAAACTTATAGCGGCCTCTTCCAGCCGGGCGGATAATCCACTCAAACCCTTTTGGAGCTTTTTTCACAATGCCATCCGGTAATGGGGTCCTGTAACGAAATGAATAGAGAACATCTCCTAAGTTCTTGGGAAGTTTTATCCGCAGTTTCTTAGCGGCTGATATAATTTCTGATCGCTCAAATAAGATCTCAGTTGAACCTTTCTGAAAATATTTGGAAAAAATTGCTTCTATAATCTGTGAATATCGATTTTTCGTATCTGCCATCGTTTCACCTTTTCTTCCCGGGCCATCTTAAGACAACTACTTCCTCCCTCAACTGTTCCCTCGTTGCCGTAGCGTATCTCGTGCGAAATAGGTCTATCCTCACTAATTCATATCCGAGTGCCTCTGCTATATCAGCCAACAACCGGCCTGTGCGAATCATGACTCTCAGATACGAAGCCTGGTCTCCAACCACGTAAGCCAGTTGGGCGCCGGGGTGAAGCACAGACCGAAGCTCGGACAGGTGCCGCGTCATACCGCCGAAATACAATTTAGTCACTCTTCCGTAAAGCCGTTCAAATCCGGAATTTTTCCCAAGCTCCTTTCTGCGTTTCTCTATAGATTCTGCAATCCTTTGAATTTCCGGATGATCTTCGACATACTTATCATCCTCATCACTTTTGTAAACACCCCGTGTATTTGATCGTATAAAGCTCTTCTTCATCTCTTTTAATTCAGCTTTATTCTTGATAAACCCAAGGACGACAGATTCAAGTCTCGTTGTCCTTGTATAATCCTTTTCGTTCGGATACGGAGGAGATGTTATGACCGCATCCACTGAATTGGGCTCTATTAAGCCACTTAAATTCCGGGCATCACCTAAATAGACTTTAGCATTGGGATATGACCTGCCTTTAACAAGCTGTAAATCGTTTGCGATTCTCTCTACTTCATAAAGCCAAGGGGCAACAACTGGAACATCAGTTTTAGGTTTCCCTACCCCCACTTCTGGTCCGAAATGAAGATTACTGATACTGAATACCAACGCATTTGACAATGCGAGCAAAAGATGTCGGTAATAGGCTTGTTCTTTGTGTTCTTTCAGAGAGTCAAGCAGGACAAGGGTTTTGTGCAATGGAAGGGGGCTGATCGAATTACTCAGTAAAAGTCCTGCCGCTTCAGGATCAAGGGTCTTTAAAGGAATTTCTTTCAAGTGACCTTTAAGAAGGCCGTTATCGTCTATTCCCTGCCCCTTCAATATTAATAAAGTCGAATTTGCAATATGGCGTGCATTCTTCTTTAATAAATATGGATCAATATCCCAATCGACTTTAACGGAGCTGGCAAAATGGGCAAAAATGTTTGCTTCAATTCCGATTGCCCGAATGCCGTGCAATTTAGATTCAACAAGGGTAGTCCCCGTGCCACAAAAAGGATCTAAGATAAGATGCCTTTCTTTTAATCCAAAATCTTCAATGTAATTGCTTACAAGGTGCGGAGGAAAAGAGAGAACAAACCTATACCAATCATGGAAAGCCCGATCGCATGGAGCCAGCCTATTGGCAGCTCGCCCATTCTTTTCTCCCCTGGCAGTCTTTTCGAGGGGATTTGCGCTGAATGTAGAGATGGGTAGATGCAGTTGTGTTTGAGTTGGCTTCATCGCCACTCACCTTTTTTGTCATTATAGGGAATGGGGGAGAAAAGGTCAATACTCATTGACTTTTGGCTGTGACTTTATGTAAATTCAGAAATAAATACCTTCAGGGAGGATGAGAGCATGAACCTATTTTCTGAAGATTTATGGCGACCATTTCGAGAAACCCTGGAATTAAAAGAATCCCCGCTGGGAGTCTATTATACCAACGACAAACCGAAAGGCTTGACTCCAAAGGAGGGAATTACGGGCTGTATGATCGGGCTTCTTCAAAATGCACGGAAGAAAGGGGGGACCGTCTATTTCGATAAAACCCATTTCGGTTGTCCCGGAGGAGGTTACTATATGGGTTTCTTGGAGAAACCCAGACCAAACATCGAATACTTCCTGTCCTGCGGAATTCCGGGAGAGATGGAAGGGGAGCGTTATATCAAGACACCGGAACTGGCCAGGGAGTTTTTTAAAAGGATGAAGCCCAGGCCCGCACCGGCGACTTACTGCGTCTTCAAACCCATTGAACAATTTCAGGAGGAAATCAAGCCGGAGGTGGTTGTTTTTTTCGGGACACCGGACATCCTTTCGGGCCTCTTCACCCTGACCAACTATGCCCTGGAACGAACAGACGCCGTATATGCCCCATTCGGCTCAGGCTGCAGTGCCATCCTCACCTATCCATTGAAAGAAGCCGTGACAGAGAAACCCCGCACCGTGCTGGGAATGTTTGATGTTTCTGCAAGGCCCATGGTGGAGAAAGAAGTTCTCACCCTTGCCATGCCCACCTTCGTATGTTTAAAACTCCTGGAAAGTGTCCCGGGAAGTTTTCTTGAGACCGAAAGCTGGAAGAAGGTACGCCAGAGGATAGAGAAGGGACAAGGTTAAGAGAGAGATTAAGAGCAGCCTGATAGATAATGATATTTGAGCCCACGGGACAGCATGGAACTTTCTGAAGCCACTCAATATGGAGAAAAAGAAAAACGCTCCGTCGCACTGACCTCTGTCCTTTCAGCAATCGGACTTACCCTCATTAAAATAATCGTCGGTCTAATCACAGGGAGTTTGGGTATCCTGGCTGAGGCCGCCCATTCCGGTCTCGACCTGGTGGCCGGCCTGATGACCTTTTTCGCAGTACGAATCTCGGGTAGACCTGCGGATTATACGCATCATTATGGCCACGGTAAGGTTGAAAACCTTTCTGCCCTCTTCGAAACCCTTCTTCTTCTGGCCACCTGCGTCTGGATCGTCGAGGAGGCCATTCATCGCCTTCTCTCCCATGAAATCCCTCTCGAAGTCAATGTCTGGGCCTTCCTGGTCATGGGGACATCCATCGCTGTGGATCTCTCCCGCTCTCGCGCCCTTTACCGGGTGGCCCGTCAGTTCCGGAGTCAGGCCCTGGAGGCGGATGCCCTCCACTTCAGCACGGATATCTGGAGCTCCGTGGTCGTTATCTTGGGATTGATCTGTGTCGCCATCGGCAGAAAGGTATCGGCCTTAGAGTTTTTACACCATGCGGATGCCATTGCCGCCATAGGGGTTGCCCTTATTGTGGCCTATATCAGCGGGAGACTTGCGGTTCGCACCATTCAGGCCCTACTCGATGTGGCTCCAACCGGCTTGCGGAAGAAGATTATCACCGAGGTCGAGGCTCTTCCGGGCATCAGCAACTGCCATGATGTCCGCCTCCGTTACTCAGGGCCTCAACTCTTCGTCGATATCCATGTTCTGGTTGACGGGAATCAAACCCTGAAGGATGCCCACCATCTCACCGAAGAGATCGAAGAGGCTATTCAAAAGCTCGTCCCCGGCGCGGATATCATTGTCCATCCCGAACCCGATCCAGAACCCAAAAAGGATTATTGAAGTGTCGACAGGATAGTGAAGCTCCCCGCCCACAGGGCGGGGCTTCCCGGAAAGGAAATCTCATTTATATTGTGCCCCTTGACCCCGCCTACAAGGCGGGGCTTGCGGGGCACTTGCCGGTCATTTAGATCGAATCAAAGGATATCTTTCAAAAGAAGGCGGGCGATCTCTGACATCTCAGGTTCAAGGTCCTCCACCGTAATCGCATTCTCCTCACAGATTTCGACACATGCCTTACATCCGATGCATTCCTTCCCATTGGCGGGATGGCATTTTCCATCCTTCATCTCGAGCACCGAAACAGTACAGGCTTCTAAACACTCCTCACAACCTCTGCATCTCTTTTCATCCACCTTTACCTGAAAAGCCACTCCACCTGCCTCCTCGATGCATGCCATGGCCCGCTTTATCAATCTATATCATTTTCCACCCACAGGGGGCAAGGGTCAATTTATAAATTGTATCCAATTTCCTTTTTTGCTAAAAATGGCTATTTTTACCTTCAAAATACTATAATATCTGTAACCCATTGTAATTTAAAAGTATTATTTATAATTTAATTTTCTTGACATTGGTTCTTGGATATTGTAAAAAATCTCCAGCATCCGATTAAAATCCCAAATTTGTATACAATATATGAAAGGTAGGCAATTCTTGAAAATGGAGGGTTTATGAAGGCCGATCCGGATAAATGTGTTGCCTGCAAGAGATGTTTCCCCTTCTGCCCCATGGGAAGAATCCAGACATTTAAACGGCATGACAAAATCCCCGGAAGAGTTTTTATCGAAATCGATCAGGAAAGATGTACGGATTGCGGGGTCTGCCTGAGGGCCAATATCTGCCCGGTCAAGGCCCTCTATCAGCCTGAAACGCCCTGGCCTAGGGAGGTCCGGAGCATTTTGAGCAATCCCCTGATCGAATTTAAGGGTTCCCAGGTCCCTGGCCGGGGGACGGAGGAGATGAAGACCAATGATGTCTCGGGCCGATTCCGTCCCGGAGAGGCGGGCGTTGGAATCGAACTGGGAAGGCCCGGAGTGGGAGCCTATTTCAGAGATGTCGAGATTGTGGCCATGGAACTGGCTCCTCTGGGATATGAGTTTGCCGGGGAAAATCCCATCACCCACTTCATGTCGGATAAAAAAACCGGAAAGCTCAGGGATGATATCCTCGCTGAAAAGGCAACCTCTGCCATTGTGGAGGGCAAATGCAAACTGGAGAATCTCCCGGCGATCCTGGAGGCAATCCGGAGGGCTTCCAAAAAGATCAGCTCTGTTTTTACGGTAGAAGTGATCACCAAAGTTTCTCCGGAGGGAGAGATTCCCATCAAACCCGTCCTGGAAAGATTGGGGTACTGGTATTCCATCAATACCAAAAATAATATGGGCCTCGGAGAGCCGGCCTTCAAGTTCTATGAGGATCAATAGAGGAGAATCATCATGACCCACAGTTTACACCGAAGAGGGGATTTCGAAGATTTGAAGGGTGACTTTGTGGTCCTGGGATGTCCGGCCACAGGAATCAACAAGCCAGGTTCTGCCCCCAAGACTCGGGAGTTCTTAAGCCTCTGTTATAAGAATGGCCCTGTCAATCTTGGCGATATGAAGACAGGCAATATCTATAACACCACAATGGATGATATCCTGAGCCATGTTACAGACGGGACGATTGTCCAGTGCACCTTTGATAATCGGGAGAAGATTGTCTCTCTGTTGAAAGACCTGAAGGAGAAAAGGCCGGGGATCTCCGTGATCATTTCCGGCATAAGCGACATCGTCCAGCAGTGCATGGAAGAGGCCGGATTGGGCAGAATCCATACCATTGAATATTCCCTGGGGACATGGGGCCGCAAAGAGCTCCTGCCCGAATTTGAGATCCTGAAGACCCATACCATGTGCGGTCATGCCATGATCGGGGCCAACCTGATCCGGAAAATGGTCAGGGATGTTAAACGGGGACGAAAGACCGTTGAGGAGGCGTGTCTGGAGATGGCCAAGTGCTGTACCTGTGGCAATTATAATCCGGCCCGCGGGATCAAACTCCTTAAGGAATTACTGCCCTTATATATGGTGCATAGCCTGTATTAATTCGCAGTGAGAAGGAGATCATCATGCAATATGTCATCATCGGGGGAAGTGCCTCCGGGATCAGCGCGGTGGAGACCATCCGGTCCATTGATCGTGAATCATCGATTGATCTATTCAGCGACGAGGATACCCCCCTCTTCTCAAGGGTACTCCTGCCTTACTATATTGCCGAAGAACTTTCAAAGCCTCT
Source organism: uncultured Syntrophaceae bacterium (assembly GCA_964641715.1). Taxonomy (GTDB): domain Bacteria; phylum Desulfobacterota; class BSN033; order BSN033; family UBA1163; genus CAZXMB01. The sequence goes on along the minus strand of CAZXMB010000050.1, from coordinate 4,941 downwards.
CCTGAATTTCAGAACTGCGGACTTCTTCGAACAGATGAGGGTCACCCCACATCTCGGAGTGAGAATCCGTGAGGTCTCCATCAGCTCAAAGGCCGTTCAAGCGGAAGACGGAGAAACCTACCCCTTTGATAAACTTCTTTTAGCCACGGGAGGAAATCCGATCGTCCCTCCCATCCAGGGTATTCGGAAAGAAGGGGTCTCCACTCTGAAAACGATGGCGGATGCGGAAAAGATCTATCATCTCAGAGGTAAGAAGGCAGTGGTCATCGGAGCGGGAAGTGTGGGTGTGGAATCCTCCATCAGCCTGAGAAGAAGAGGAATGGAGGTTACCTTAATTGAACAATTGGGACAGGTCCTTCCAACCGTTTTTGATGAAGAATCGGCCTCCCTCATTCAGAAAAGAATTGAGGAGCTCGGGATCAAGACGATCACCGGCGAGAAGGCACTCCAGTTCAAAGGAAATGGCCGCGTCAGAAGCGTGATCACCGAATCCCGGGAGATCGAATGCGACACGGTCATCCTCTCGGTGGGCGTCAGGCCCGCCATTGAACTGGCGAAGACGGCAGAGATCGAAATAGGGTCTCTCGGAGGGATCCGGGTGAATGAGGAGATGAGGACGAGCGTCCGGGATATCTATTCCGCCGGGGATGTGACCGAAACTTATGACATTACCAGGGACTCAAACTGGATCAATGCGATCTGGCCCTGTGCCATTGAACAGGGCCGGGTTGCGGGATTAAATATGGCTGGCAAAAAGACACTCTACGAAGGATCTTTCAGGAGGAATTCCATCGGGAATTTTATCGGTGTCCCAGCCATCTCCATGGGGCTCACCCATTCGGAAACCTGTTCGACCTGTGAGGGTGGAGAATCCTTCCAGGAGATCAAAAGAAGGACGAGGGACATTTATAAGAAACTGATCATCAAAAATGGCAGGTTGGCAGGAGCCATTCTCGTGGGTCAAACCCAGAAGGCTGGACTCTACCAGACACTCCTGAAGAAAAAGGTCGATGTCTCGGATTACATCCCGCTGCTGATGAGCAGAAATCTTAATTTCATGGACCTCCTGCCCCTGATCAGAAGAAATGCAGACCGGTTCACGGAAACCGAATTCAAAGAGATCATGGATACAGGGCTCTAACAGGCCGAAGGGTTGAGGGTAAAGGCGAGGATGCCCGTTTGGCTCAAGGGTAAAGGTCAGGTCATAAATAAACCACAGGACTCAAACCCACCGGGAGGAGAGAGTGAAAATATTAATGGTTGATAAAACAAAATGTACGGGATGCCATCAATGTGAGCTCTGGTGTGCAACAGAGATCTCCTCTGTCTCCAAAGAACTCTATCAGGCGATCCATGAAAATCCTCAACCCGTGCCACGGGTCTATGTCGAAGGAAAAGATTTCGCCCTCCAGTGCCGGCACTGTGAGGGGGCTCCCTGTATCGAGGCCTGTCCCAACGGGACGATGCGGAGAGACCCGGAAACAGGGCTCGTCTTTGTCAACGAGCCCACCTGTATTGCCTGCTGGATGTGTGTGATGGCATGCCCCTTCGGAATTATCAACCCCTCTCCCTCGATGAGAGTGGCGGTCAAATGCGATCGCTGCCGCAACATGGGCTACCCCATCTGTGCGGAGGTCTGTCCCACCCAGGCGTTGAGGCTGGAGGAGAGAAAAGATTACAGGACGAAGGCGTTTTAGTTATCAATATTGGGAATATCGGAATACTGGAATGTTGGGCTTTATCTGAGGAGATAGAAAGGAGCAGGAGATGGAATTCATTCAGAAGAAGACGATCGATCAAGCGGTGGAATATTTTTTGCCCAAAGCCGCAGAGAGTGAGATTTCACTGGTATGGGACCGCTATGAGGGACAGCTTCCGGAATGCGGTTTCTGTGAAACGGGTTTGAGCTGCCGGGACTGTCTTCAGGGACCCTGCATCAGTCATCCCTTCCGTGATTCGAATAAAATGGGCGTCTGCGGAAAGGACAAGGATGTCCTTGCCAGTCAGTCTCTTTTGAGATTGGCCCTCAAGGGGACCATGACCTGTCTCGATCGGATCAGTGAATTTGCGGAGGAGGTCGAATCAAAACAGATTAGACCCAGGAATAAGGCAAAAACCGATCAGGTCCTTAAGGAGATCCAGGGCCTTTTCAAAGACGGCGGGAGCCTGATGATGAAAGAATTTCCAAAGCCTTTGATTCAGGGCTGGAAAGAGAACGGAATTTTACCCGAAGGGGTGGCAAGAGATCTCTTTAAATCCTCCCAGACATTGGAGGGAGGGATCGCAGGGGTGGAAGAGATTCTCCTCCGGGCATTCAAATCCGCCCTTCTCGGAGGGACATCCCAGTGGCTATATGGAAAGCTAAAAAGATCTGTCTTCGGAGATCAGGACCCCACAAAGATCGAAGTCAATCTGGGTGTTCTTAAGAACAAAACGCCCAACCTCCTGATCTGCGGCCCTCTCTCCCCTATCCTTAAAAAGAAGATCTTAGACGTTGCAGAAAAAATGGGAGTTCAGGTCACAGGCGCCTGTACCAGTCCACTCATCCCTCCTTTCCACTTCCCGATATTGACCGGCTACGGTTCCCAGGAGATCCCTCTGATGACAGGAGCGGTTGATCTCGTTGTGGCGGGGAACCAATCCGTCAATCCGTCCTTATTTAGAGTGGCCAAGGAATTTGAAGTCTCCCTTATCTCAGCCGATGGATTGAGCAGAAGGAAAGACATCGGAAAGTTTGCAAGGGAAGTCGTTGAACAGGCCATAAAATCCTTTGACTTCCGTCGCCATATTCCGAGGGATATTCCTGAGATCAGAGAAGTGGCCATGATGGGGTTTTCTCCTGAAGATCCGGATATAAAAAGGATCGTTGAAGCATTAAATAAGGGACAATTGAAGGGGATCGTGGTCCTGTCCGGAAGTAACAATGTGAAGTATACACAGGATCAGGAGACCCTCCTGATGACGCAGGAATTGTTAAGGAATGATATCCTCTGCGTCTCTCAGGGAGAGGCGAGTAGGGCTCTGGCCAAGTATGGACTCCTCAATCCCATCGGGACAAAGAAGAACTGCGGAGAAAACCTATCAAAAGTCCTCTCCTCTCTAAAAAAGGAAATCCCACCTGTCCTCGATTTTGGAGAGGAAGGGGCCCTGAACCTTCTGCTGGAAATGATGAGAGTTGGGAAAAAGGGACTTCAAAGTTATCCCATTGTTGCCTGTTTCCCGGAGGCAAACCGAAGTTCGGAGGTGACCCAGGCCCTGTGGATGGTGGCCATGGGTATTCCGACTTATTTCTGGCCTGCCTTACCCATCACAGGGAGCCAGAAAACGATGGATACCCTCTCCAAATTATGTCAGGAAAAGTTCGGCTCAAAGTTGAATATCCCCATGGAGAAGAAGATGGAGGCCTTAACAAAGGCAGACCTGATCATCAAGACCCTAAAAGGAGAAGAAGGTTTCAGTATCAGTGGAAAACCCTGGAAGTAAAAATAGTCTTTGGGTTAAGGTTACGAGGCCCGTTTGGGTCAGGGTGAGAGGGATAGGGTAAAAGATTTTAAAGACAAACCATATAATCCCTTCCTGATCTCTCGAACATTGGCTTATTAAATAGGGAGTTTCTTTACTATGACCTATCAGAGCGGAAGACATTTTCTTCAGATCCCGGGTCCGACCAATGTCCCGGACCGTGTTCTGAGGGCAATGGCCCGTCCAACGATCGACCACCGGGGGCCTGATTTTGCTCAACTCACCCTTGAGGTGATGGAGGGGTTGAAATCAATCTTTAAAACCTCCGGGAAAGTGGTCATCTATCCCTCCTCAGGAACAGGGGCGTGGGAAGCCGCTCTGGTGAACACCCTTTCCCCACGGGATAAGATCTTGATGTTTGAAACAGGCCATTTTGCAACCCTCTGGCGGAACATGGCAGTGAAACTCGGCCTTGAAGTTGACTTCGTTCCCGGAGATTGGCGCCACGGCGTTGACCCCTCTATCGTTGAAATGAAACTTTCCGAAGACCGGAATCAGAATATCAAGGCCGTAGCTGTTGTCCATAATGAAACCTCCACAGGGGTCACCAGCCGGGTAGCGGATATTCGCAAAGCGATCGACCGTGCCCATCACCCGGCCCTTCTGATGGTGGATACGATCTCTTCCCTCGCCTCGATCGATTATCGTCACGATGAATGGGGAGTGGATGTGACCGTGGCCTGCTCCCAGAAGGGTCTGATGCTTCCTCCCGGTCTTGGACTCAACGCCATCAGCGAAAAAGGCCTGAACGCCTCTAAGGCATCCCGGTTCCGCAAGTCATACTGGGACTGGGAGGCAATGTTAAACGATAACCGGTCAGGGTTCTTTCCCTATACCCCTGCCACCAATCTTCTCTATGGTCTTCGTGAATCCCTCAGGATGTTATCCGAAGAAGGACTGGAAAATGTTTTTGACCGTCACAGACGTCTGGCTGAGGCCACACGCCGGGCAGTTCGGGCATGGGGGCTTGAAATCCTCTGCGTGAATCCTCAGGAGTATAGCCATTCCCTCACCGCAGTCCTGATGCCCGATGGATATCATGCGGATGAGCTTCGTGGGATTATTCTGAAAAAGTTCAATATGTCCCTTGGTACGGGTCTCGGAAAACTGAAAGGAAAGATCTTTCGAATCGGACATCTCGGTGACTTCAACGAGTTGATGCTGGCCGCGACTCTGTGCGGAATTGAAATGGGCTTATCCCTGACCAAAATCCCATTCTCGAAAGGAGGTGCGAGCGAGGCATTGGATTATCTTTCAAGGCATTGAGGCAAAAAGAGGTATCATTGCGAGGGATTTTTGCCCCAAGGCAATCCCAATTTGAAGAGATGGCTCGCCATGACAAGTCCATAGACAAAGCAACAGAAAGGAGGAGATTATGAAAAGGAAATGGGTATTCACTGCATTGCTGATCACGGTTTT
>CAZXMB010000049.1:5879-18474 GCA_964641715.1 uncultured Syntrophaceae bacterium | reverse complement strand
GGAGGTTGAGATGATTGTAGCGAACAGGAAGCCTTTGGAGGAGATATTGGAGATGCTCAAGCCCTACAGAAAGGTTTTGTTATTGGGTTGCAATGAGTGTGTGACGGTTTGTGCGGTGGGTGGGGAGAGGGAGGTAGGGGTATTGGCTTCGGAGTTGAGGCTTGCTCGTTCGAAGGGGGGCGGGGAGGTGGAGGTGAGGGAGCAGACCTTGGAGCGTCAGTGTGATCAGGAGTATATTGATCAGGTGCGTCCTTTTGTGGGGGAGTATGAGGTGATTTTATCGATGGCGTGTGGGGCGGGGATACAGTATGTGGCGGAGAGGTATCGGGGGAAGGTGGTGTTGCCGGCGGTCAACACCAGTTTTTTGGGGGTGACGCTGGAGCAGGGGGTATGGTCGGAGCGTTGTCAGGGTTGTGGGGAGTGTGTATTACATCTCACGGGGGGGATATGTCCGGTGGCTCGTTGTGCGAAGAGTCTGCTCAATGGTCCCTGTGGGGGGAGTTCGGGTGGGAAGTGTGAGGTGGACAAGGAGGTGGACTGTGGGTGGCAGCTGATCATTGACAGGCTCAAGGAGCTTGGTCAGATGGATCGTTATGAGGAGATTATTCCGGTGAAGGATTGGAGGAGTTCGAGGGATGGGGGGCCGCGCAAGAGGGTGAGAGAAGACCTAAGGTTATAAGTGATGGTGATGGTGATGGGTAGGGAACGCATAGATGCGTTCCCTACAATCCGGGTTGAGGGTAGACAATGAAAACGAAGTCGAGCATTGAGAGGATACTTGAGGGTGGGGGTTTTGTGGTGACATCGGAGTGTGGGCCGCCGAGGGGTGCGGATCCTGAGGTGATTCGCAGGAAGGGGGGTCTTCTCAGGGGTTTTGTGGATGCGGTCAATGTGACGGACAATCAGACCTCGGTGGTGAGGATGAGTTCTCTCTCATCGTGTTTGATTCTCAGGGAGATGGGGTTTGATCCGATTTTGCAGATGGTTTGTCGGGATCGCAATCGGATAGCGATCCAGAGTGACATATTGGGGGCGGCGGCTTTGGGGATCAATAATATTTTATGTCTTTCGGGGGATCATCAGAAGTTTGGGGATCATCCCCGGGCGAAGAATGTGTTTGATATGGATTCCATTCAGCTCATCAACACGGTCAAGACGATGAGGGACGAGGGCAGGTTTTTGGGGGGAGAGGAGGTCAAGGGGAGGCCGGTGCTTTTTATTGGGGCGGCGGAGAATCCGTTTGCGGATCCTTTTGAGATTCGGGCGGCGAGGTTGGGGAAGAAGGTTCGGGCGGGGGTGGAGTTTATTCAGACTCAGTGTATTTATAATCTGGAGAGGTTTTCGAGGTGGATGGAGATGGTGCGTGAGAGGGGGCTTCATGAAAAATGTGCGATCTTGGCAGGGGTGACTCCGTTTAAGTCGGTGGGGATGGCGAAGTACATGAAGAGTCAGGTGCCGGGGATGGATGTGCCGGATGAGATGATCGAGAGGTTGAGATCAGTGCCGAAGGAGAAACAGTCGGAGGAGGGGATAAGGATCTGTGTGGAGACGATCCAGAGGCTGAGGGAAATCCCCGGGGTACGGGGGATCCATATTATGGCGATTGAGTGGGAGGAGAAGGTCTCGGAGATCGTCAAGGCCGCAGGCCTCCTGCCCAGACCACAAGCCTCATAAATCTGGAATATTGGAATACGGGAATAATGGAATAATGGACAATAAAAAAATGAATATTGGGATTGTCTGGTTAAAGATTAATGATTTTCCCAATATTCCATTTTTCCACCATTCCATTATTCCAACTCATTTAAAAAGGAGGGGATAAAGATGCCGAAGAAAGTCCTAATTGTCGATGACGATCCAGATCTGGTCGAGGCTGTGTCCATGATCCTGGAATCCAAGAATTATGAGGTTGCCGCTGCCTATGGTGGGATCGAAGGGTTACAGAAAGCGAAAACCGAAAATCCGGACCTCATTGTCCTGGATGTCATGATGCCGGATAAGGATGGATACGCGGTCTGTAGGGAATTAAAGGCAGATCCTCATTTGAGTAAAATTCCCGTCCTGCTTCTGACAGCGGTGATTTCAAAGATTTCAACAACCCGTTACACTCAACAGATGGGGTTAGAGACAGAAGCGGACGACTACATTGATAAACCCGTGGAACCCGAAGTCCTGGTCAAACGGATTGAAGCCCTGCTTGCAAAATAGGGAACCATACTTGCTTTATCTCTATGAGAGGTTTAGATGGCGGATCAGTCGAATATCCTTGTCATCGATGATGAACAGATCATGCGGGAGGGTTGTTCGCGAATCCTCTCCAAGAATGGCTGGAATGTCCTCACCGCTGAAAACGGCAAACAGGGGCTGGATCATGTTCAGACCCATTTCGATGAGATCGATGTGATCCTCCTCGACCTGATGATGCCGGGAATGAGCGGGATGGAGGTTCTGGACCATATCCGGGCAAATCATCCAGACCTTCTCGTCATTGTCATTACCGGCTACGCCACTGTGGAATCCGCTGTGGAGGCCATGAAGAAAGGGGCATATGATTTCATCCCCAAACCATTCACGCCGGATCAACTTCGCATTGTGGTAAGGAGAGCCCTGGAGAAAAGGAGCCTCCAGAAGGAGGCCGAATTTCTTCGAAGGGAGCGGGAGAGGTCCCTGAGGGACATCGCCACAGAAAAATCGAAGCTTAAAACCATTATCAACTGTATGGGAGATGGGATCTTAGTCTGCGATCGAGAGGGTTGCGTTGTCCTTTCAAATCCGGCAGCGAGCCGGATGTTAAAAGTCTCCGAAACCTCTCTTCTGGGAAACTTCATTTCTCAGTGCAATCTGGATACGGAACTTTCCAGGACCATTGATGAGAGTCTGAAGTCAGGCGATTTGAGTTACACCTCTGTCTCCCAGGAGCTGAGCATCGGGGAGTCCGGAGAAATCTTTCTGAGGGCTCATACCGCACCCGTACGGGATGACCTCGGCGAGACCATTGGTTCGGTTACGGTAATCCAGGATATCAGCCACCTGAAGGAACTCGATAAGATGAAATCGGAGTTCATCGCCATGGTTGCCCATGAACTTCGCGCACCCCTTGCGGCTGTGGAACAGCAGTTGACGGTCATCCTCAATAAGATGGCGGGAGAGGTCACCCCAAAACAGGAACAGCTTCTTTCCCGGGCCAAGGAGAGGACGAAAGGGCTCCTGACCCTGATCAAGGATCTGCTGGATCTCTCAAAAATCGAAGCGGGAAAGATGGTCCAGTATAAGGAACCCCTCACGCTTCGGGAGATCATCCAAAAAGTGGTGGATCTGATGAGGACTGAAGCCGAGAGCAAGAGGGTTGACCTTCAATTCCCTCCCCCTTCCCAGAATCCTGTGATTCATGCGGACCGCAACAGCATGGAGGGAATCTTCACCAACCTCATCTCCAATGCGATCAAATATACTCCGGAGGGGGGGGAGGTCCGGATCGCCCTGAGCGAAGAGGGCGGATTTGCAAAGGTAGTTGTTTCGGATACCGGGATCGGTATTAAAAAGGAAGACCTCTCAAGGATTTTTGATAAATTTTATCGCGTGAAAACCGTAGAGACCCGCCAGATTATCGGGACAGGGCTTGGCCTTTCTATTGTGAAGAGCATCGTGGATGCCCATCTGGGCTCCATTTCGGTTGAAAGTGAGGAGGGGAAAGGGACCCTCTTCACCATCCTCCTTCCAAAGGAATCGAGCATGCCCCTGACCCGGTGATGACAAAGAAGTAGAGAGGAGAAGTCATGAATATCGTTCTCTCAAAGGAAACCTTTCATCTCGTCCGTCACCTCCAATCCACCACAGGCGAGAACGTGATGCTCTGCTACCAGTGTAAGAAATGTACCCTGGGCTGTCCCTCCGCTTATACGATGAAGATGAAGCCCCATGAATTGATGCGGGCTATCCAGCTCGGGCTGGAGCAGGAGATTTACTGGTCAGGGACCATCTGGATTTGCCTCTCCTGTGAGACCTGCAATACCCGTTGTCCCCAAGGCATCAATATCCTTCGTGTCATTGACGGTTTGAGGGAGAGGTCAGGTGAGGCGAAACACTATAATCCCTATCCCGCCATACCCGCACTCCATCAGATCTTTATGGCCCTGGTCGGGCGCCTTGGAAGGATTTACGAACTTGGTCTCGCCCTCCTGATCAACCTGAGAATGCTCATGCCCTTTAAGGACATCGATATGGCTTATCCCATGCTGATCAGGGGAAAGCTCAAACCTTTGCCCCATAAGAGCCGGGGGGCCAAGGAGCTTCAGAAGCTGATGGCCCGGATCCGGCGTTTAGAAAAAGAGAAAGCGGCTGTTTAAACTTCGGAATAAGGAGCTCAATCATGCAATATGCCTATTACCCGGGATGCTCTCTCAGCTCTTCGGGGATTGAATTCAATCTCTCTTTCCAATATGTGGCCAGGGCACTGGGAATGGACCTGGTCGAAGTGAAGGATTGGGTCTGTTGCGGGGCATCCTCCGCCCATGCGACCTCCCATCTCCTCTCCATCGCGCTTCCTGTCCTGAATCTTTCTCATGCGGAGAGGGATGGATTTGATAAACTGATCGCCCCCTGTCTCGCCTGCTTATCCCGGTTCAAGGCAGCCAATCTGGAACTGAAGCGGGATGCCGAATTGAAGAAAAAGGTCGATGAGGTCACGGACTACAAATATCAGGGAAAGGTCAAAGCCTATCACCCCCTCGAGGTCTTTCCCGAAATAGGGTTTGACCGAATCCGCGAGAGGATAAGAAAAAAGCTTTCAGGCCTCAAGGTGGCCTGTTACTATGGCTGTGTCCTCACCCGTCCCCCGGGAGTGGCTCAATTTGATCAAACCGAGAATCCTCAGAGTATGGATACGATCGTCAGGCTTTTAGGAGGAGAGTCGGTGGACTGGTCTTACAAGACGGAATGCTGTGGTGTTTCAATGACCCTGACCCGTTCGGATATCGTTCTCAAGCTCTCCAATGATATCCTCCGCGAAGCGAAGGAGGCGGGAGCCAATGCCATCGTCGTCTGTTGCCCTCTCTGCCAGGCAAATCTGGATGGCCGGCAAAGGCAGATTGAAGAGACCTACGGAGTCCGTTATAGGCTCCCCATCCTCTACATCACCCAGCTCATGGGCCTTGCTTTCGGTGCCTATCCCAAAGAGGTGGGCATCCAGAAACTGATCACCAGCCCTTCAGAGGTTCTGGGTCCCCTCGGACTCATGTGAATCCAGTCTTTGTCATGGATCCGGCCGAGGGGTTGACCCATCTTTCGATCCATCCTTTAAAATGATCCATTTTATCTACGATTCTTGATCGCTGGAAGACCATACAGAAACCGGATTCTGGACAGGGAGTGGGGCCAATGTTATCATTAAACAGAAATCCTCTGGAGGGCCTCCGAAGTCTCTGAGGGGATGCGGGAAAAAAGGAGGTTTAAAGAAATGGGGCAAGCGAAATTAAATGTAGAGCTTTTGGATCTTTCGGAAAATGCTCTATCTGTCATTTATGCGGCATGCCGGCAATGTTATTCACCGAAATTCGCTGTTCAGATATTCAAGGAAGGGATGGCCAATCCAAACAACCAGGAGGAATTCATGGGGGGAATCGTCTCTTCAGGCCACGAAAGCCCCCTGGAACATGTCAAATTTACTTTTGCCATTGAGGGTATTTCCAGGGCGTTAACGCATCAGCTCGTAAGGCACAGGATTGCTTCTTATTCCCAGCAGAGTCAGAGGTACGTCAAGGCATCGGATTTCGATTACGTTATCCCTCCGTCAATTGAAGAGGATGAGGATTTGAAAAGAGAGTATATCGATACGATGAGGATAATTCAGGAAAGGTATAACCGTCTTATAGCAGGCTTTGAGAAAAAAGGGAGGAAAGGGGAAACCGCCAATCAGGATGCGCGTTTTCTCCTCCCCCAGGCGGTGGAGACAAAGATAGTGGTCACGATGAACTGCCGGGAATTACTGCATTTCTTCAGAGAACGGTGTTGCACCCGCGCACAATGGGAGATCAGAAGGCTTGCGGAAGAAATGCTTGAAATATCGAAACAGAAGCTGCCCGCCATCTTCAATCGTGCAGGAGCAAAGTGTGTCGGACTGGGATACTGTCCGGAGGGCAAGAAATTCACATGCGGAAGATATCCGCTTAAGGAACAGGCATTGAAAGAAAAGGATACCACAGGAGAACAGAGAAACTGATTGATTAAGAAGCGTGAATTTGCCCAGATCTCTATGAGCCAAATCTTTGCGGTAATCCGTCTGCTCAAAAAAAAGAAAATATCACCCTTAAAATGATGAAAAAAATAATAAAGACCAATCTCATCGCGATTCCCCTTCTCTTCGTCCTTCTCTTTCGTGCTTTCTCCGGTGCTGAGACCCAACAAATCAGGTTTGCCATTCCCTTCCCCGATCTGACCTTTTCCCAGACCCTTTCTAAAGAGGAGGAGGGTTACCTTAAAATTCCAAAGAAAAAGAAATTCTCCTTCAAAGCGATTCAGGGTTCTCTGATCCTCGTTGAATTCTTAAGCACTTATTGCGTCAGTTGCCAGAGACAGGCCCCTGTTCTCAATGAATTGTATCAATCGATTGAAGCGGACCCGAATCTGAAAGGAAGAGTAACAATTATCGGCATTGCGGCCGGTAACACCCTCAAGGAAGTCGGGGACTTTAAAAAAACATACCGTATCCCTTACCCCATCTTCAGTGATGTTCGATTCGATGCCCATGCGGCTATCGGAAGCCCACGGACCCCTTTTATCCTATGGGTGAGAAGAGATGCAAAGGGAAATGGAGTCGTGGTGAGCACCCATCTGGGTCTCACCGAATGGCTCGAGAACGTCCTCCAGGAGACAAAAGCCGTACTTCAGTATGACCTTGCCCTTTTAAAACCACGGAAGGGAACGATCTACGAGGGTGATGCGTTAGTCCCCCCTCTCAAAGAAGAGGAGCTGATGAAAAAGGCAAGGGAGGGGATGGAGGCGTCCGGGGGAAAAGTCCTTGAGATTGGAAAAATCCTTCTCAAAGATGGCGATTGGGTTTATTCGGGAAAGGTTGATTTTGGATCCCATCAGGAGAATCTTTTTTCAAAATTGGCAAGTCGCCGGGCCATCTGTGATATCTGCCACGATACCTTTTTCATCTATACCTTCGATTCGAACGGAAAAGTAGTCGATATCGTTCCCATCCAACTTACAAAAATCGGGAATCTCCGATGGACTGAAGAAGATGTAAAAAGATTGAGGAATCGAACCGTTGGTAAATCCATCCTCCAATCCTTTTCCTTTGATTCCAGAGTTGATTCCGTTTCAGGAGCGACCATCACTTCGGTCCTGATTTTCGATAGTCTGGACAAGGCAAAAGAGGTCCACGAAAAACTGAAAAAAGAGGGATATGTTAAGTAATCCCCCTTTATGCCCTTTCAGGAAAGGAAGAAATATCCTCTCCCTTCTTTTCCTCTCTTTCTTCCTGATCTCCTTTCCATCCTCCCTGCGGTCATCCACTCTTTATCAATACCGCCAGATTTCCATGGGAACGGTGGTCGAGATCACTCTCATCGGTGAGGATGAGGAAACGACAAGAAAGGCTGCGATGCAGGCCTTTCAGGAGATAAGGAGAATCGAACAACGGATGAGCCCGTGGGTGGATGAAAGCGAGGTGACCCGGATCAACCGTTCTGCAGGAAGGGAATGGGTCAGGGTTTCTCCGGAGACCTGGGAAGTGATTAAAAAATCGCAGGAAATATCTGAAATTTCAGAGGGGGGATTCGATATCACGATTGGCCCTCTTGTTCAGCTCTGGAGAAAAGCAAGAGAGAAAGGGATTCCTCCTTCCTCCGAAGAAGTGAAAAAGATCCTGTCTTTGGTGAATTTTAAAGACCTGTGGGTCCACCCGGAGAAAAAGGTCTTTTTAAAAAAGGAGGGAATGGCGATCGATCCGGGCGGAATCGCCAAGGGTTATGCGGTTGACAGGGCATTCGAAACCCTGAGTTCCCTGGGCTATAAAAATTTCATCGTTAATGCAGGGGGTGATCTGAGAGTTGGAGGCCTAAAAAATTACCAACCCTGGTCGATCGGGATTCAGGACCCGAGGTCCCCTGAGAAGATCATGGCCCGGGTTTCAGTATCTGATTCGGCCGTCGCCACCTCGGGGGATTATGAAAAGTTCTTTATCCATCAGGGGAAAAGGTATCATCATATCCTCCATCCGAAGTCAGGCTTTCCACCCGATGGATGCCAGAGTGTAACGATCCTTTCAAAAGATGCAATGATGGCAGACGCCCTGGCGACAGCCGTTTTTGTTTTAGGTCCTGATAAAGGATTCGCCTTGTGTCAAAGGCTTCAGGGGGTGGTGTGCCTCATCGTGAATGGAAATGGGCAAAGGATTTTATCCTCCGGTCTGAAGGACAGGATCTCATTTTCACCTTAAGGGTTTCCTATCCCGAGATGGTTCAATAAATCGAGATGGTCCTCGATAGAGACGTGGTTTCTGATCTCCCGGTTTTTATAGGCAATGAATTGAACGCCGGATGATTCAGCCGTCTGCTGGTCCACTTCAGAGTCTCCCACAAAAACGGTTTCCTCCTCACTTAAATGAAATGCCTCCAGGATCCTCCGAACGGACTCGGGATGGGGCTTCGGATGCTTCACATCCAGGGCGGTGACCACCATCTCAAAATAGGGCCAGAGCTGAAATCTTCCCATAATATGTTTCATCGAGGTGGTCCGGTTGGTGCAAATCGCCCGCATCATTTCATTCTCTTTCAGCCTCTTCAGGGTCTCCAAAAGATGAGGTTCCATTTTTAAGTAGTCAATATATTCCCTGAGATCCAATTGCTTCAGGAATTCCAGCGCCCTCTTCTCCATCTCCCTGTCTCTCCCGAAGAGAGAGTGGATGGCCTCATAGACCGTATGGGCATGGACATAATCCATCTCTTCAGGCCTGAGTGGCTCTCTGCCCATTTTTTTGCAGAAGTCATTATATAATCGGGTATTGGCCTCATAGGAGTCAAAGAGAACCCCATCACAATCGTAGATGACACAGCGAATCTTCCCATGTGAAAATCGGGTTTCCATATTCCTTCGGTTTCCTTTTAATTCAAATTCCTTTGATCACCCACTAAAGAATCCTTTCCTGACTCTCCAAAAGAAGCCCCTCCCGGACTTCCCCATTGATGAAGTGAAAGACCCTGGTCTCATCATTTCGCCGGATGAGATAAAGACAGTCGTTGTTCTGCTGGATCTTGACCATCCTTTCCGGTGGGGACTGGAGGAGCAGGCCGATCATCATCTGATTGACGACCCGATGGCCAACGATCAATATCTCCTGGTTAATATGGGTTTGAAGGATCTTTTCAACGAAGGGCCTGATCCGCTGGGTCACATCAGTATAATTCTCGGCATCAGGGATGTGATAGTTGAAACGATCTCTTTTAAACCTTCCCCATTCCTCCTTCATCCCATCATCAAAGGATAAGATCTGTTTCCCTTCTAAAATTCCAAAAGCGATCTCATCCAGCTCAGACCGATTTTGAAGGGGAAGGCCGAGATAATGAGAAATAGGTTTGGCCGTGAGAATCGCCCTCTGCAGGGTGCTCGTATAGATGGCTGAGAGAGGCTGATGTTTGAGTTGTTCGAGAAGGGTTAAACTCTGTTCAATGCCTTTTGGACTGAGTCCCGGATCACTTCGGCCCTGTATCCTCCCTTCCACATTCCACGTCGTCTCCCCATGCCGTGCTATGTAAATCTTAATCAATTATCTAGCATTCCTCCTGCGTATGCGGATTATTATTAAACATGCCAACAAAACTCCTATAAGAACTACCAAAATATAAAATGTAATATTCCTCCGCTCGTATAAGGATAACTTCACTTCACCTTTTTGCGCTATCTTGAATATGTCTGCCGGAAATAAAACCTTTCCATCAGTAAAAATAAATTTCTCTACATTGAAAAAATTATTTTTTTGCCAATCTTGAATTATTAACGAGTCGCGCATGTTTTTCATTTGGATCAATAGATATTTCCCATTTTCCAGAAACGAAAAAATAAGATCTGACTCGAAGGTCACCTTTGTGAAACGTAAAACATTGTTACTTTGGTCAAACTCCCAAATCTTATCTCTTCCATATCCCTTCCCCCATATATATGTATCATTACCTGGTCCCCCACACAAAAAATCATCACCAGGGCCTCCATCAAGAATATCATCACCTTCATCCCCATACAATTTATCATTTCCTTCGGCACCATATAATTCATCATCACACAGTCCACCGCTGATATAATCATCACCCTTCTTCCCTTCTATAATGTCTGGGCTTGGTGAACCAAGTATAAAATTATTTTTATCATCACCTATTATTCTTTTCTTGGGACCAAAACATGCCGGATCACCCCCATATTCAACGAAAGCTTTTACAAGGTCATCGTAACCCAGCTCGCCCTCAGCATTCAAGACTTTCACCGTCCGAGCAAATTCTCTTAATAAGGTTATGCCTTTCTCTTCATCCTGTGAAATCAGGGTCTGTAATTTAGGAATCACCGTATTGACTTTACCCTTTAAGGCCATACCTGACGGACCCCATTTAAATATGAGATGAGAATATATATCTTTCAGGTGTGTCTGCATCATGAATTGTGCATAGAACATTTCGAATATTCCCAAATAGGAATGATTTAACAGGGCTGCTGCATTGTCATTAGGGTTACGAATATTTGTCAAATTTACTCCTTTGAATTCTTTTCCAAAAAATTTTTCTAATATGACCAACCTTCGGGCGTCAATCGCAGGGCCGCGGCTGGTAGGGATAACATTTTCAACTCCTGCCCATTTAAATAATAACTGTTCAAAAATTACATTCCGTGTTGCAGGATCGTTTTCCGCTATTACCATTCTCAATAACTGTTTTAACTGACCGCTCTTATCCCTTACGATTGCCTGATGTAAGTCACGCACATTCCCATATCCTTTAAGGTCTGGAAGTTCCTTGATATCATCAGGCACATCGAGCCATTCCTTACTAATAGCATATAATGTATCTCGCAAAACCAAGCAATCGCCTATTTGCCTCCTCGTTCCATCCGTTCTCTCATATTGGGCAATTCTCAACAATTTATTCCAATTCTCATCAGTTGTGTTGACTTCTGAATAATTTAATAAAATCGCTTTAATTCCCAACTCTTCTAAAGTTGAAAGTTCATCCGGCTCACTATTCCCATTACTATTTCGATCCTGCCAAATCTGAAACTTCAAGAATATCTCGTCCTTCGAATCTATTCTTCCATCACCATTATTGTCTAATTCTTTTAATAACAGAAGGCCCCCTTTGGCAGATTTGCCATTAACCTTCATGAAATTCCCAAAAACTTCATTCCCGTCGTCAATGACTCCATTCTTATTTTGATCCCATACCAAAATACCATCTTTGGGGTCCACCCAACCTGCTTGCTCAGCAAATCCAGTCGAATCGTGATCAAAATATGTACCTGACTGATAATGTGTCGTCTTTACACCGTCACCATCCAAATCCAATATGGTAATGATGGCTGTTTGAACACCAGGCGGGGATGTTTGAGCTGTAGAAACTTGATTAAGCGTTGTGGTATGGAATAAATAGAAAAGAATTACTCCACCTATAAAAAGCAATAATATTTTCAGCCCATCTTTTTTAAACATCTTATTGAAGCGCTTCGAAAACATTTCAATCTTACCCAATTTGACCAAAATTTTTTATTCCTCCTGTGGTCCTCTAACTTCAAAAGAGACAGAGTCCACGATTTTCCCCTCTCCCTTTGCAAGTGCAAGAGAATATTTTCCTGTTTTTGGAGTCCAGGGAATTGTTTTGCCCAATGTCTCCATGGGTACACCGTTCAATACCCATCGAACGTCATTTTCATTGGTTTGAGAGATAAAGAAGATTTTTTGAAGTTCCAAAGGAATATCTGGGTCGATTGCAATTATTGTTCCTGAGAGAGGATAGACAATTCTCGGGTAGAATCGACCGATTCTCTGATCCTTCGAATCAGGTTCTGTCCCCCTGATAAACCATTCCTTCCGAGAGGGCGTTATTCCCTGATGGAATTCAATCTCCCTCCGTACGAGGCCGGGATAGACCTCTCTTTTTATACTGGGACAATTTCGATGAAGAAAATTCATCACTTCAATCCAGACGGGAGCAGCCCCCGTGATGCCACTCACATTCCACATCGGTTCTCCGGAGAAGTTGCCTGTCCAGACACCCACCGTAAACTTTCTTGAATATCCAATGCACCAGTTATCCCTCATATCCTTACTGGTACCGGTCTTAACGGCTGTCCAGAAACGGGTGGACAATGAATTTTCAAGGCCAAAGGTGATGCTCCGAGCCTCCCTGTCAGATAATATATCTGAGACGAGAAAAGTTGCCTCTTTTGAGAATATCTTTTTTTCCTTAGATGGCGTATTTTCTTCAAAGATGAGACGAAGTTCACTCCATATCCCTTCATTGGCCAGGGTCCGATAGGCATTGGTAAGATCCCAAAGGGTTACGTCCGCTGATCCCAGGGCAAGGGAAGGACCATAATAATCTCCTGACTCATT
>CAZXMB010000049.1:0-5779 GCA_964641715.1 uncultured Syntrophaceae bacterium | reverse complement strand
TCAAAAGCAAGACCGTAGAGAAAAGGTTTTAAGGTAGACCCCGCTTGTCTTTTAGCTTGAACCCCATCGACATATCGAGATGACAAAGGTTCTCCGCTATAACTCACATAGGCCAAGGCATTCCCCGTCTGATTCTCCACAACCAGGACCGCTCCATCTTTTACATTCTGCGTTCTCAGTGGAAGAAGATGGTGAACTAACCGATCCAGAACAAATCGCTGCGTTTTGCCATCTAAGGTAGAGAGGATATTGGTGCCATGGGGTTTCCCTTTTAATAACTGCCTTGCAATATGCGGGGCAAGGTCCTCACGTGGGCGTGGTAAATTCGGTCCTAAAAATACCTGCCTCACCTTAGAATAAATTTCATCCTCACCAATTTCCCAGCCCATCACTTTAATGAGATGTGAAACCCTTTTGATGATTTCAGAGGAAGAAGCATTGGGGGAGCGGATCAAGGAAGCCAGGATGAGGGATTCGGTTTGATCCAGACCATGAGGATCTTTCCCGAAAATCCCCCTCGATGCCGCCGCAATCCCTTGAAGTTCTCCCCGGAAGGTAACGAGGTTGAGGTAGGCTTCCAAAATTTCTTGCTTTGACCAACTTTTTTCAATCTCCCATGCCTTAAAGACCTGTTTCCCCTTCTGCCATATGGATCTTCTCTCTTTCCCCGCCTGAAGTTCTCTGCCTAAGAGGGAAGCCAATTGCATGGTGATGGTACTTGCTCCGCGGAGGCTTTCTGACGAGAGACCTCTGATGACTGCCGCTCCTATTGATATATAATCCACACCAGGATGCTCATAGAACCGCTTATCCTCTGCTTTCACGACAGCCACCCTTAAGGCAGGAGAGATATTTTTCAGTGGAGTCCAATCAAGCCTCCTTCGAACTTTATCTGTTCTCAATTCATAAAGGGGCTCTCCATCCCGATCTAATAAAAGAGAATCCGACTTCACATAAGACTGGCAAACCTCCTTATAAGTAGGCAGGGCATTTGCAGCTCCATTTAAAAATAGCAAGAGGATGAGAGTGCAGAAAAATCGTTTCTTCATGGACGAACCTCAACGACCTGATTTGGAATTTCTCCAAACATCTCCGGAGAATAAAGTGCTTCTACCCTTGTCGTCGGGAGTTGAAATACGCCACTCTGATTCAACCGAAGGGTATATTCCACCGTCCATTTCCCTTTGGGGACGTACTCATAATAGGCCCGGAATGCTTCAAAGGCGCGTTCTTCGTAGGCTGGCCAAACCCAGCCTTTTCGTTCTTCTCCTTTAGTGAGAAGTTGTGAATCTCTTGCCAGTCCCTTTCCGAGAATGGTTGAACCCGAAGGAATCGGATCGCTCACCACGACCCAGGTTTGGTCAGCCTGAGCTTCCAATTCCAGACGGATTCTAACAATATCCCCACGGCTCCATTGTTTGGGTTGTTTCTGTTCAATCGGAATGACTGTCTTCTTAATCTTATATCCACTGGAAAATGGTTCCTTAAGAGGAATTGCAGCAAGGCTCTGGATGGTTGCCCATGGCTTGCCCGTCCCCTGATGCGAGATGGAAAGTTCTCCTTTTTTAGCAGGCCATTGGAATAGAGAGGTCTTCCCTTTAGGGGATGCACTCCAATCCGTTGTAAAAGACTCTGTGGATAAGGTAGCACGGGTAGAACCAGAAACCGGAACGCTCTCAAAGGCCTTTGAGAATTTCTCCATTGTCAGAACACCCCAGGCATTGGCCAGGGTCAAGTCCCACCTTCCTCTCTTCTGCCGTGCCAATGCCCCCTGGACCAATCTTGGCATGTCTTCCTTCCATTTTTCTGACCGCAGGAGTGATAACACGACACGAACCGCATTCACATCATTCGAAACCATGAGCCACCATAAACCATCTGACCTCTCCGTTGAAAAATTCATGACTGTCCCTTGAAAATTGAGACGAGATCGGATGATCTGTTCTGCCTCCTTTCGTCGCTCTTCCCGATTCGGGATGGCCTGAACATTGCTGAGAATGTTTAGCCAATCAATCACTGCAGAGGTTGGCCAGAGATTGGGTTCGATGGAGATAGAACTCAGCAACTTGGGCTCTGCCTTTCCAACTCTGGATAAGGCTTCTACTGCGGCTAATTTTCGAATAGAAAGATCTGCTGTCGGGATAGGCGAATATCGGATGATCGCCCCTTCAATAAATCTACGGAGACCTGCCTCCATCTTCTCTTTGGTCTCATCCGAAATGCTCCATCCTGCTTCATGACCGATGGAGATGATGTAAGAGGTCAGGATCGGACTTCCATAGAGACAGGGTGAAAAATATTTCACCAGTCCATCCGAGTCGAGATGGGATGGAAGCTCAGACATGCATTTTTTCCAAAGGCTCTCACTTCGCAGTGCCACAGCCACTGAGATCTTCTGCTCCATGCATCCATAAGGATACCACCTCATATATTCAAGAACCCCATTCAATCCATCCATAATTTTGGGACGCAAGGTCACCCTCACCCCTCCACGGCCGGGAAGTGCCTCTTTCGGACGTTCTACAGAAATCTTCAATTCCTTTTCCACTTGTCCGATGGTGGCCTGAAAAGTCCTCACCGCAACGGCAGGGATCACTCTCTGGGTCACCTTCATTCGGTCGCCTATCCCAGTAAGTTTCTCCTTCACCTCTACTTCCCAACGAAGCATTTCAATATTAAACGGGACGACGGCATCCCATCCGATCTCCTTCGCCTCGCCTGGTGTCAGAGAGACATTCATGGGGCTTAATGGTTGCGAAAGTCCTTCTGCCTTTGCAGAAACATCTAATTCCATACTTCGGTTCGTCGTATTGCGAAGAGTAAATCCTGCCTTGAACCGATCCCCTTCTCTCACAAGAGGAGGAAGTCCGGATAAGATCATCAAATCCTGTGTGGATTGAATTGAGGTCGAACCAGTTCCAAAGAGGCCAACTCCTCCTGTGGCCACAGCCACAATTCGGAAGCCAGTGATCGAATCGTTCAGAGGAACCTCGACCGATGCCTCTCCATTGGTATCCAGCGACAGACGACCTTTCCACAGGAGGAGGGTATCGAATAACTCCCGGGTGGACTGTTTTCCTCCACCTCCTCCTGGAGGGTATGCCTTCAATCCGAAGTGGCGTTTCCCAATGACCTGCATCTGTGCGGTCGACGTATGAACTCCGTAACCCCTTCGACCCATCATCGCAGGAAGGATTTCCCAGCTTTGGTTGGGCATCAGTTCAAGCAATCCTTCATCCACGGCACCGAGTGCAACCTCACTCCCTGGAGGAAGGGCTTTCCCATCGAAAGTTCTCACCCTGATGTTGACCTTTGCCTTCTGTCGAACCCTATAGACTTTCCGATCTGAAGAGACACTGACCTTCAGCTCATGCTCTTTCCATCCAACCCTGATTTCGCCAATGCCAAGTTTATAAGCAGGTTTTCCAAGATCAATCATAGCGGTCGGTTTAATCCACGGCAAGCGGCCCCTCACGACGAAGGCGGAGACAAAGACATTCGGAGCATAGGATCCTTTGACAGGCACTTCAATAACGGGTTTCTTCCCGGAGATTTTTTTCACCCATGCCTCCATCACCCCTTCTCTTTCGACGGTGATTAGGGCCAGGCCGCTTCGAAATGGCATCCGGACCTGAAAAGTTGCTTTTTCCCCAGGCTCGTATCTCTTCTTCTCCGGAAGGAGATCTATCCGGTCATGATCTCCAACCTCAAACCACCATTCGTCCTTTCCTGCTACCCAAACATCCCTGTGGGCGATTGTCTTATTCCCAAAATCATCAACGCTCTGGGCTTGAAGGATCACGTTCCCAGAAATAGGCGATCGGGCTTCGCAGATGAGAAGCCCTTTAGAATCTGTCTTTCCTGCACAAAGAGCGCTGACCTTCTTTATTTCGGTCGAATGTTCATAGGCATAGAATCCTCCGACAAGACGCTTTCGGTGGGTATAAGTTTTCCTCTCGAAAAGTTCGACCTCCACCGAAGCGTTTGGAACAGGTTTACCTGTTAGGTCAACCACGGCGATATGAAATTTAAAGGCATCCTTTGAAAGTGCCCAGGAATCCGGCTTGATCCCGATGAGATATTTAGAATGCCAAAGAGGAATTCTGGAAGAGACCGTTTGGATCTCACCGCTGGGGTCTTGAAACTCCATTTCAGTCAATATCTCTTTGGGGCTTTCGAGCTTTGGCAAAGGGGAGATCGTTGTCCGTGCGGATCCGGACTTGTCCAAAACCAAATCGGTGGTTGGAAGTTTAATCTCTTTTCTCGCCGTCACCCTCTCCTCCCCTTCGAATCCCTCTTCTAACTCTTCCTCCCCGAGAGGCGCTCCTCTTCGAACCAATCCTTCCCTGACCGAACCATTGCTAAATGTAAAATCATCAAATCCTTCAAAAGGAGTGATGGTTTTGGGTCTGATCTCACTTCGCAATTTGATGGGGAGTAAACCTGCCCCTCCTCCTGCGAGGTACTGGATGCTCAAATCGAGTGTGGCATCTTTAGCATTGATTAATGGGTCAGTGGGAGGCTGAATTATCCCTTTTAAAAGAGGAACTCTAAATTCCTCCACTCTGAATCTTCCCGAAGTCCACCCCCGAGGTTCTCTTCGATAGGTTGTTTTTCTCTGTTCCGTTTCAACCCTTTTCAACAGCCTTACTTCATAAAATCCAAGTTTTGCTTCCTTGGGAATCGTCCAGGTCGTTTCAGCAATCCCATTTTGATCCCACTTTAACGGAAACTGGTATTTCTGTTCGCTCCCATAATGTTCGATTGAAATGAAATCGGGCAGTTGAGGTTTAAAAACTGTAGAAAACCCTTTCATGGTATGTTGACGAAAGATGTGTTTCATATGGATCGTTTCGCCAGCTCGAAGCAATGTCCGATCAAAAATGGTGTGTGTGATGAAGGGCCCTGAGTAAGATTCACCCGGAAGATTAAACCTCCAGGGTTCGATTCCATTATCCCAACTTGAATGAACAAAAGCCATGTCCTCAGAGGTCTGGGCCGTAATAAAAAGACCCGATCTCAAGGATTCGAGCCCCCCCATCTGTGGGTAATCATGATGATCTGTCTTATACTCGCAATGGGGAAGTTTGTCTGGTGGAGGTAAAGATTTTTCAACCTTTGCAATGCCGCTCGCATCGGTTTTCCCCTGCCACAAGACCTTCTCCTGACAATCCTTTATGGTCACTATCGCCTCTTTGACTGGATCTCCTGTATCAAGGGCGGTCACCCAAACCAAAGAGGATTCTCTCCCCCATTTAAAGTGGACAGAGAGATTGGTCACCAAAACGGCAGTGGGAACATACATGGGTCTGGGTGAACCGAGAAGAGAACTCCCCAAGATTGTGCTTTCAAGCTCAACAATATAAAGTCCGGGCTTTTTGAATGGAATTCCAACCACTTCAAAAGCATGAGGGCCCATCGGTTTGGGAACCTTGAAATCTTTTATCCCCTTTTCATCGCTGAAGATGGATCTATCCCTTGAAGCAGAAGCCGCCTTTCTCAACCAAACCTGAAGGCTTTCCCCCTTTTCAGGCTGAACATTAAAAATTTTCCCCATCACTTTTCCAAGGATCCCCTCTTTTTCGCCAACCTTCAACATTCTCGCCTTCAGCTCGGGTTCAAGATTCCTCAATGTGACAGGAAGCACTGCTTCGGGCTTCAATTCGATGACCCCAAATCTTGCGGAAAATTTTGCCAGGGATGGGTACTTTTCTGTTCGAACAGAGAGTGGAAATTTATCTGCATTGATGAGAGGCCTTCCTGTCACATCTTTAAGCCC
>CAZXMB010000048.1:0-18926 GCA_964641715.1 uncultured Syntrophaceae bacterium | reverse complement strand
AACTCTCTTACAAACCCATCATTTTTTCTCTTGACACCTTATAGGATGTCTTTTAAACCCATCCCTGTTCCTTTGCTAAACCACTTTAGAACATATCCGTTCTTTATGAATATAGAACAGGGCTGAATGAAAGAAGAAAGGTTTCATTAAAATATGGTGAAATGGTCGAAAGAAGAAGCGGTAGCCAATTTTTATCTTCTTAAAATTCATCTTCTTTTTTTAAAACTCCTCTTCATCAAAGAGTTAACTTTTTGGATAATGAAGGTCTTTCATTAGAAACTCTTTGGATCTTTAAAATTTCTACTATATTGAATTTATTGACAAAACAAAAAAATGAGATATAATTTTATTAAATACCTATCAAGGAGGTACTTTATGAGAGTATTAAAAAAGGCTCTATTAATCTTTTTAACTGTTTCATTTTTAACTGGAGGGGTTTATTCAAATGGTTTTTGTTGGGAGAAATGGACAAAAAATGATTCGATCACAGATGAATGGACCGTAATGGATATTCTTATTGCGAGACCGCTTGGGATTGCGGCCAGTATTTTTGGAGCAGGGGTTTTTGTCCTTTCCCTTCCATTTACCATTCCCACGGGAAGCGTTGAAAAGACGGCGGATATGCTTATTGTCAAACCTTTTCATTTCTCCTTTGAAAGGGAACTTCCGGATGATGATATGTAGACATTAAAGAGAGGATTAAAGGGTCAAGTTAAACTCCCCCACCACAGGGTGGGTTCTTATGTGGGCTTAATAAAATTTCTTACCATATCTCTTTGGCCTTGATCTCACCCTTGAGTCTCCGATGACAGAAGGGGCATGATTTTCCTTCATCGATCAGGATTTTTTTCATCATTTCTATCAGTTCTTCATCCTCTAAGATCTGTTTAACAATATGGGGATGAGGTTTTCGATCAAATTTACGATATGGGAAGCTGCTTTTTCCACTCATGGGCCCCCTCCTTTTCACTCATTTTAAGGATTCTCCCCGGGTTTGACAAGCGAAAGAGCTTTCGTCCTTTAGTATTAAGGAAAACCCGCCATCATCTATTTTGAAAGAGAGGCTAAGAAGTCTCTCAACCTGGTAAAATCTTCAGAGGATATATCAACAAACCTCAATCCACATCGATAATCCCCCCATCCTTCGGATAGGTGAAGGTCGATCCAAACCACTTCAGTGATCATTTCAATGGTATTGAAGTTAAAGCCGGAGTGAAAAAAAAGTTTTAATCGGAGATGCTGACCAATATTCACCTTTTCAGGAAGATAGACCAATAGTCCACCTTCACTTGCATTGATGGCCTTCCCCGAATGGACTAGAGGGGTGTTCATTTGATGATATTCGATTGGGAGATCGATTGAAAAACGGGGGTACCTCCTTCTTTCAATATTAGCAATCCCAATCCTCGGTTTGGCTGTTTTCTCTTCCGTTTTCCATTCCCCTTTAGTCAATCCCGGCATAGACCAGAGGTCTTATGAAGTTGTCCCCTACTTGAAAGCAGGGCCTTCTAACGGGGTGAATCTCAACCGGATGATGGGGTTCTATACCTCCCTCCAGTCTTCCATGGGAATCATGATGCCTTTCTCACTGAAATTGACCGCTAAGGAGTTGTTTAAGCTTCCGATAATCGTCATCCAATATCTGAATAAATTTCAATCCATATTGGTATCCTTCCCAATCCTCTTCCCAGTGGAGATCCTTCCAAATAATCTCGGCAAGTACCTGAAAATTGGTCAATTCATACCCTTTTGGAAACAGGACAGCAACATTGAGTTTTGTCCCCACAGGGATATTCTTAATGGATTGGACAAGTAACCCCACTTCGCTCGCATTGACAACAAGTCCGCCATGGGCATAAGGTGCACTGATCACCCGATACTCAAGAGGTAAGTCCATTACTTTTCTTGGAGATCTTCTTCTCTCCCTGCCGGTATTCGATTTTTCCATCTGAGTAGAGATTGATTTCAATTTTTCCCGTTAAAAATCCCATCCCCTTCGGTGAAGATGAACTCCGTAAGATTTCTGTTCCATGATGGGATAGAAATAAATCCCTTTTAAGATGCGATTGTAAACTTTAAAGCCTTGAGCATCTGCCTTTCCCTCGGAAGAACCGAGGGAGTTACAACGGGTTTACTCTATCATTCCTTTTTCAGAAGGGTTAATGTCGGGATAAAGTTTCGGGCAGAACGCCTCAAACAGACAACCCTCGCATCTCGGTTGAATTGGAAAACAGTGTCCCTCTTTTTCCCCCTTTCCTAAGTGGCTCATCGGTTCTTCGATCCTTGAAGGGTCCTCGGGAAAAGCGGCTTTTCCGAAGGATTGGATCTTAAAGTCTCCCATCGAATGCCTCCCCTGGTAATAATCGAACATGGGATTAACCACTCCCAATCTGGAGGCTACCCGATAAAGGCCTTCCTCAACGGCGATTGGAATGTCGGAGAAATTGATTGAAATCATCTCTGGAATCCATCTCGGGATTGAACGAACGGCCCATCGGCTGTTATGTATGCCCATATGGGGAATGACCTGTATAAAACGTTCCAATTCCAGTGCCTTCCAGTCTTTCTTTTCCAATATGTAATAGGCTACTTCCTGTAATTTTGGGACCGCCCTAAAGAACAGGTCTTTCCAGATCTCTCCGGAAAAGAAAGAGGTCCCATCGATCTCAGGAATTTCTCCAAGCTTTAAATCAGATTGATGAAGGAGTTTAAAGACCTTTTGAGTATTTTTCAGAGCCCTTTCAGACTCCCTTTCTTGGTTAAAACGGGCATAGGCCAGCAATGTTAACAGACGACGAAAAGGGCTTTGTGATTCATTCTCTTTTTGAACGCTCTCAAACCATGTTTGAAAACCTTCTCTTTGATCTCGGTAGTAGATTTCAATGGCTTTCTTAAATTCCTCGATCCAGGGATAAGGAGGAAGCTCATCCGCTCTCCTCTCCTCTAAAATCACTGACGGTTCCTCCTTGGGGGAAGGGAGTTCTTGAAATGCGGGTTCTTCTATGGATTGAATCATTTCTACGGGTTCTTCCTGTGGATGTTGAAGCTCAAGGGGGAATGTTTCTTCCTGTATTTTCTCCTCTATTTCAAGGGGTATGACGATCTGGGAAGTCTGGTTTTCCATAAGTCTGTTGCCTTCTTTCCCCTCTTCTTCCTCCTTTTCTTCAAGAATGGACGTAAGTACTTCCGCTCTCTCTTCTTTTTCTTCAATGCTCTCCAAGCGAGCCAATTTCTCTTCCATTAAAATTCGTTCTTCCTCTCTCTCTTTCTCACTTTCAAGGTTGATCTCTTCCTGGACGGGAGGAGTTTCAACCTTAAGGATTGAAGATAACTTAACCCGAGTTTCAGAGATAGGAAGGGGTTTGACTTTTTTCCAATCTTCACCCATCTCAACTTCAATCCATTCCTTCTTCTTTCTCCTATCCACCGTAGATAAGGAAATCCCCATCGCATTTCTAAAGATAATAGAGGCCCATTTGAGGGGAAGCCCTCCATCCAGGATAATCTTAAAGGGGGAAGTTTCACCTGGTGGAAGGGGATTGATAGGAAGGGTGGTTTCTTCAAAAGTGATCAGTTCATCAAGATCATCAAAAAGCTGGATAAGAACCCAAATATCTGTCAGATTCTCTTGAGATATATTCCTTATTCTTCCCACCACATTCCAGGTTCCTCTTTCTGTCTTTCTCAGGGAGCAGGATTCCAGGGCTGCCTGATAAGGAGGCTTCCCCTGAATTTCAAGCTGGATAGCCTGGAGCCCGATTTTTTTCTCGACGCTGGCAATCGCCCCAAAGGATTTAAATGTCTTGGCCAATAGTTCTGCTTTTTTCTTCGGTAAATTTTTTTTCAGGACGATGGGGCTTCGGTCAAGAATCTTCCTCAACAGGGATTGGGAAAATCCGTAATTTTCCGATACCTCCCGGCAGAAAAGTTCCTTCTCTTCCTCCGTGTTTTTCCCAATACCTTTGAGGATGACTCTATAGAGTTCTTCTTCGTGATTCATATCCATCATCGAATTTTATTGAACGATTAAACTGGACAACTCTATTCTTAATAATTTTAAGAAAAAGTTCAAGTGATTTTTTTTGGAGGGAATCATGAGAAAATATGGAAATGAGCCGAAAGAGATTCAATGGGGAAAGGCTGATAAGAAATTTAACGTTTTTATTTTCCTATATCTTTCAGTAAGTTCATCAATCTGGCGTAATCTTGCTCTTCGATATTAATGAACTGCAAACCGTATCGATATTCTCCCCAGCTCTCTTTGGATGCAAGATCTGACCAGACTATCTTTGTCATGGCTTTAATAGTATTAAACTCCAACCCCTGAACGTAAAAAATTTCGATTTTTAATGTGGCCCCTAATTCAATCCTCTGTGGAAGATAAACCAGAAGTCCACCTTCACTTGCATTGGCCACAATTCCCCCATAGGTTTCTTTACCTTCAACCCTGGAATAATCAAGGGGAAATTCAACGCTATGCCGGGGATATCTCCTCCTCTCAACGGTGAAAACTCCCATTTTCTTTTCAGTCGAGGGTTGATTATTCATTGGGCATCTATATATTTAAATAAAGATAAATTAATAATTGCATTTTTAATGCCATAACTTCAATTTTATACTTTTAGGGGATAAATGCATAATTTTTATCCAGTAATTATCTTTTATTAAATCTTTTTTTGCAAATCCAAATTGTCAAAATTAATACCAAATTTATTTGTTTAAATCTTTCGGGATAAATTGTCATTGGGAATAGGGGTTTATAGGCTATATCCTTTTAAAAATACGAAGGTTATATAGGGTTTGATAAAGTATGAACTTTTTTTAAAATCTATGCAATATTTTCACTGTTTAATCCATTCAGGTTTGGCCTTATAGATTTCAGCCTCTTCCGGGATCTTCTTCTCTAACATCATTTTTGCCTCTTCGATTTGATTTTTATATTGATCCATCTCAATTTTGATTTGGTCTCTTTCCCGGCGTAAATTGCTCCTCTCTACAGAACTTTTTGAATCATTAAACTTCTCAGTTAATTCATTATACTTAATTCGACTCTCCTCCATCTTTTCCTGGGCCACCTTTAACCTTCTCTTCCACTCTTCAACACGTTTCTTCCAGAAGTCTCCTCCTCTTCCTAACTGATCTTTATACGTATCTTCTTTTTTCCCTGAGGTCCTCTCTCCTTCTTTTCTGGTTTCAACCCTGTCTTCGGGTAAGCCTACCTTATCCGTTTTGGGCCGATATTTTTCAGGGATATTCGTGATATCATCTGAAAAATGGACGACTCCCTTATCATCAGTCCATTTATAAACTTCTGAAAAAGAAGGCTCAACAATAAGCAGTAAGAAGAATAGGATAAAAATAATATGCCTCATATATTCTCCTTTTAAGCAAATCTTATGCCAAATATTGATTTTATAATTCTAATTTATTATAATATATTTGATCAGTACATCAAACCATATCACCTCCTTGTTCACCCCCATTTGATGTACTGGTTGGGATCAGTTATTGCCCTCCTCTAACTGATCCCTTTTATATTTTTTAATAATTATAAGCGATTGGATATTTTTCCCACAATTTCTGTGAATACCCTGTTGATAACCCGATATTTTAATCTTGAAAACCCTTATTCTCCAATTTTTTTATCAAAGTGCCTAATCTTTAGTCACCCAAAAAATTAATACTTTAGATCACTTAAATCATATTTTTATTCAATCCTCTTTCTTGATTCCCAATACTATTTCCGATGGAAACCCAAATTGTGATACAAATTCCCTTTTAAACTCCTGAAACCCTATTTTTTTAAGAAAAGGCTGAGCAATCACACCCCTGCATCCTGCCAAAAGGGGGAGTTTGAGCTTGTAGATTTCTTCATAAATCCTATTGGACCATTTTTGGCTCTTGGTCATATTCACCAATATCAACCTCCCTCCATTCTTTAAAACCCTTTTAAACTCGAGAAGAATCGGTATAAAATCCTCGACTGGTAGAATATCCAGGAGATATTGACTGCTCACCACATCGAACATTTCATTTTCAAAAGGAAGGTTTCGGCAATCACAAAGATGAAGCCTATAATTATGCTTCCCTGTCTTAACAATCCTTCTTTGAGCACGCCCTAACATCTTTGTGGAGATATCAATTCCATCCACCCAGCCATTTGGGTTCCTCTTTAGGATTTCGATTAAATTGAGACCGGTCCCAAAGGCGACCTCCAATATTTTTTCACCATTTTTAATGTCAACCATTTTAAGGGCCTTGAGGCGGGCCTTCGATTCCATCAAAATTCCAAAAAGATCATAGACGGGGGCGATCCAATTATATTTCCGGACAATCTCCTGATGAGTATATCGTGATTTTAAAATTTGATGTTCAATGGAATCGGTCATTTTCCTCCCTTTTATAAACCCTTTTATAATTGAATGTAAATTATAAAATTTGAAGAAGGTAAGTCAAGGGCTTTTATGAGATTTTTGGAATATCTTCAAACCAATCATCATGGGATGGTTCGATGAAGGGATCAGCGTCGTTTATCCTCAGGGTTAAAATACTCTCTAATACTCCCAAGAACGATATTGGGGATATCCTCTTTCTTTTTAACTTTAAAAATATTGATATTCTTTCTTTTTTCAACGGCCTTTTCAAACCGGGTGGCATAAGGATTTTCTCCGATGTGGACTGCCGTGATTCGATTCTGAATCTGTCCAAAAAACCCGATCAATGCCTCGAGATTCGTAATCTTCATATCGGTGATGATGAAGAGATCAGGAGGGCTCTTTTTCTTAATCAAGGATAGAATATCCTCCAAATCCAGTGCTGTCCCACCCCCGAAATATTTACACAAGGCCTTGTAGATCGCTTCTCGATCATCAATAAAATCTAAAATATCCCGGCCGCCCATCGGGGCATCACTAAAATTATAAACCGCCACTTTAGAATCGTTCCTCAAATAGGCATTGGTCGCACAGGCCGCTCCTAAAACCGCATAGGAAAGGTTCTTTCTCGGATTGATCATGCTACCTGACGAATCGATAATGATAAGGCAATCAGGTACCCCTTCAATCTTTTCCCGCCCTTTTCCCTGTTTCTTCTTCCAGACCTGAGTAACCCCAGGCATGATCTTCCCAAAACTGGTCCAGATATCCACATCCTGATATGGAGATCCTACTTCCCAGGGGGAGTGAGAATGGGGGTGGAGATCGCCTCCTTTCTCCAAAGGGATTTTTCTTAAAGGGATGGAGTAATTATCAGCCAACTTCATATAAAAAAGGATATCGGCGTCGATGGGCGTACTTCGTCCTCGGCCCATCCCCCCTTCCGCGCCATACCCGGCCTCTTTCAGTTCCTCAGAAAAATCCTCCACTACTTCCCGGAACTGAGAAAGCCCCATGGTCTTCCTGGCATATTCCCTTAATCCATTATCGATCTCTTCATAGGAATAATGGTCCAGATCATCTTTTCCCTGAGGGTTAGATTCTCCTTTCCCCCCCTTTCCTTTTTGTTCCCTCTGTTCAGCCAAAATGAGAGGTTTGAGGGAGCGTGCAAATTTCCGAATGCTCTCTGACCATCGTGACCGGTCTAAGTAGGGAATGCGTGCCAACCTGCGGACAATCTCTTCATGAGTTCGGTTTTCCGATTTGGAAGCGGAGACACCAAGGTCGATTCCCCAAATCTTCTGGCAGAGTGATGAAATGACCTCTTGGACAGTCCCCTTTTTAAGATGTCGATGCAGTTCGGGGATCTCGGTCACTTTTTTCTTCACACAATGTGTGTCAGCGATCACGTCAATGAAATAATTGGCCACCTGTTTGGCAGACTCTTTGTCGCCCATTACCTGCTTCGCCTCTGCATAAATCATAAGGTGAGTTTGAAAATCCCACGGACAGAAGGTATAGTGGGCAATCCCATGATCAAGAAGGGCCTCCATAACCTTCTCCTCCGGCATCTTGCCCTCCATCAAAGAGATGAAGAGAGGATTGATGGTCATTAATTTCTCCTTCATCTCCAGACCGACCCCCTGACCCTTTTCCCCTTCTTCCTCAGGCGCATCGCGAAGACTCCTGATCCGTGGCATGGGAATTTCTGGATAGAGATGTTTTTTCCTCAACTGAGGCCAAATCTCTCTGATGATTGCCTGGAGTTTCTCTTCTTTCATTGGAAGTCAAATGGGCGCACTTCTTAATAGTATTGATTGGGATAGCGGACTTTTCCAGGATAAACGAGCTTATCTCTCTCAAAGACCTTTCCTTCGACTATATTTCCCAATCCCCTCACCCTTCCCCCCACATAGATTTCGCCTCCCATCATCCATTCTCCGGTATGAAGGCCAATATTCTTCTTGACCCATATCTTTCCTGACCTCATCCCTGCCCCTGTCCAGTTCTTCGCATTTCCTTCGACCACCAGCTCCCCTCCCTCAAGGCTGATGCCGGTGAAATCACCTGTATCTCCTTCCACTGTCAATCTCTTTTCTTTCGGAAGTCGAAATCCGATCAGGTTGATCTCCGTTTTCAGCTCGGAGAGTTTGAGAACGATCTCTCCTTCCTTGGCATAATTGCACAGGGCGGAGATATAGATTCCGGCCGGTCCGGGGATGAGATAGGGGATCTTCTGGGTGTTTTCCAGGGCGAAGCAGAAGTCCTCAATATCCTCCGCCGTATAATCGATCTCTTTAATATACCGTTCTGCCACCTCATAAGCTTTGATGATGGTATTATATTGGACCATCCAGACCAGTTCCTTGGCTTCCTCTTCAAGAAGCTTCTCATAACCCAGACGGATCTGGTCCATGACCTGTTCAGCGGACTGGACGATCTGATCTAAAGGGATCTCCCTTTTTTGAAAGGCGAAGGTCTGAAACTCCTCAAAAGGGTTCCGGGGTCCGTGAAGGTCCCCATCGGTACAACGGCTGGATGTTCTCTCCGGTGAGTGAATCGATTTCATTCTATTTGGTCACATTGGTTTCATTTTATCGGGGGGATATCCTTTCGAATCTCTGTATAAAGGGGATGGTCCCCCTCCAGGAATTCGAGGGGTTCCCCTTGAAAGATCTTCGACCCGACCGCCAATGCATCCTTCAGATGCTCACTCTGTTCCTGATACCGGTGGGATAGGGTTTTGACGGCCTCTTTGGCGAGATAGATCTGGAAAGGATCATCCCTTTTCGCTCTCTCTTTTTGAGAGAGGATTTCATCTTTCCATTGAATTCGATGGGATAAGTTGTAGGGCATGACCGCCTTCACATGTTCCATATCAATCTCGGAATCTCCCAGTAACCATGCCAACCCCTGTGCATAGAGTTTGATTGAGGTGGGGAGCCGATTGGAGGCACAATTTTTAATTTCATGGCACAGATACCCGGAGAAATGACATCCCTCCTCACAGTTTTCAATAATTCGTTTCTGGCCATAACGGTCACAGAAGGAGAGTTCCGACAGGAGCATCCGGGTGAATGCACTGGCATCAAGATCCAAATCCAGGGTCTCCACCTCTGACCGGATCTGTTCGCGATCTTCTTTGCGGAGGGGCTTAATTCCAATGGTCTTATGAAGATAGTCACCGAAGGCATTGCAGATCTCCTCCATCTGAGGGATCTTTTTCTCATAGGCAATCTTCGAAGTGAGAACCCGGTAGAGGTCTTTTTCATGTTTGGGATTTCTCAGGATTTGATCTTTCCGCCTGCTCTTCCCGATGAGGAAAGAGAGATTCGGACCCGGATATCTGGATTCCACCACCACATCGAAACGGTCGACCAGGGGAGCGATAATGGTATTCGTCCCTCCATCCTGATAATTGGCCGTAGCGAAGAGGCAATACTCCTCATTGATAATCATTTCATTGAGATATTCCCAATTCCCCCGGTCCACCCCATCGAGAATCATGCTCTGCTTGGTTTCTGGGAGACGGTTGATCTCGTCCACGATCTTCACGGGGATTTGTGAAAAATGGGTCCAGACCACATCCTCTTGACCCCGATTGAGTTTCCCCAAATCCGGTCTTCCGATAATCTTCTCTTCTGTCTGTTCCGGATGACCCGACACCTCACTCCCCCAGATCATCCCCAACGGGAGTTGATAGATAAGGGAACCGATAAATTCTGCGGAGGTGGTTTTTCCGAGTCCCGGTTCCCCGATGATCAATTCCTTTCCCTTCATCAGTCCGGTCAAGAGGCTGAAGAGAATGGTAGAATTAAAAGGCTCTCCCTTTATTTCAATATCAGGTCGATTGAAATAAAGATGATGATTGATGAATTGATAAATGGCCATTATTCGTGTCTGATATCCGTTTTCTTTCACGTATGAAACCCTTCCTATATTCAATAAATCCATTTATATCATAACACGGTCAATACTCCAAGACAAGGAAAACCAAGGTGGGGATGCATTGAACGATCATGAGGACTTCTTAACGAAAGCGTTTCTCACCGGCTCGAATCGCAAGGTCCAGCCAGTTCTCCCTGGGGGCAAGGGGACAGGTATACTTCTCATTATATTCACAGAAGGGGCTGTAGGCCCGATTAAAGTCAATCAGGACCTTTCCTCCGGGCATCGGTTCTATATAGAGATAACGTCCATCCCGATGGGTCTCTTTTTCCGAGGTTTTGTCTTTGAAGGGAAGAAAAAACTCCCCTCCACCCAGGGGCCGGTAGATGTGAAGGAAATATTCTTTTCCATTCCACCGAAATTTAAAGCGGCCATATTTTACATATTTTTTTTCATTTCCTTTGCTGGTGGGAAGGTTGATATAAACCGGTTTGGGCTCGGTGGGGTAGCGTTCGATTCCCCCAGAAATCGCATATCTCAGGTCGACAGGATAGTAGATGAGTCCTTTGAATCTCTTTCTATCACTCTCTCTGAGCGGTGAATGGAGGTCCTCTTTAAAAAACTGATCCTTCCTTTCCCTAAAGGCTCTGAGCTTTTCCTCCCTCCTCTCCATGGGATCTTCTTTGGGGTTGAGGAAAGCCGGTTCTTTTCCGCCTGCGGCGACGAGCAATCCCAGGCAGACGATCCAACCTAAAACCCATTTTTTAGACATTGGTCTCAAAAGCCTCCTCATATCCCTCTAAGGCGAGGGCCCGTCGGGCTGCTTTGGACAATTCCTTGTCATAGCGATGGGTGGTGGCATAGACCCGACAGATGGCCACCTTGGCTGGAATATATTGAAAGAGTCTCCGGAGGGGTTCCCTCGAAATCCGCCTGGTTCCCGGGTCATAGATGAGCAGGGTAGTCCCTTCTGACCCATGCCACGGGTTAAGAGGCCTTGGATCGTGATGGGCCATATCCACATGAAATGCAATTCCCTTGAGCCGCTTGGGCAGGAAGGCCCTCATCCTTTCCTTGACTTCCTGAGGATTGAGAAAGATGGATCTCCCCAGCTCCATCTCCCTGAGGGTCAGCTTTTCCTCGAAGACACTGCTCCATTTCAATTTCCTTGAAAGCACCTCCTCCCACTTCTCTCCCAACTGCCTTTCATGAGCCGAT
The DNA here is from genome assembly GCA_964641715.1 of uncultured Syntrophaceae bacterium. Taxonomy (GTDB): domain Bacteria; phylum Desulfobacterota; class BSN033; order BSN033; family UBA1163; genus CAZXMB01. The sequence goes on along the minus strand of CAZXMB010000048.1, from coordinate 7,446 downwards.
CGAGAGTTCTTCCAATCGAGGACCTTCTCCATCAGGTACCAATCGGTCAACTCTAAGTAACGATCGATCTCTCTTAAGGGATGAAAGGGGCAGAGGATCTCCATCGTCTCCCTGAATATCTCCTGAAGTTGAAGGTCAATTGAACGGGTGGTCCGGTGATAATAAACATTTGAATAGAGATAGAGCCGGGCATTAAGAAACATGGCCAGCGCATCCATCCCTCTTTTATCCAGTAACAATCCCTCCTTCCGGAATGAGGTATAATAGAGAAGCCGGCGCCAGTCGATGGGGCCGGTAGAGACGCCGGTCATATAGGCATCCCGGAGCACATAATCGATATTGTCAAAAGTAAAAATTCCCCTGAAGAGGTTTCTCAGACAGGTTAACCACTCCTGATGCTTCTGGCCTTTCTGCCTTCCCGGTCTTTTAATGAGGAAGGCAACTTCTTCTGAATCAATGGCCTCTGACTTTTTGAAAGGACCTGAGGGGCTTCGCCGGATGTCCTTTAAGATGGGAGAGAGCTTTTCACGGATGATATGCTGTCCGATGGACTCGTGGTTAATTTTCCATTGGGCAAGATATTGTTCATCGAAGAAATGGCAGAAGGGGCCATGCCCGATATCGTGAAGGAGGCCAGCCAGGCGAAGGAGTTCCTCAATATAGCAAAAGGAAGGGAGTTCGTTTTTAAAAATATCATACAGGGAAGGGTAAAGTTGTTGGGAAAAGATCCCTGCGAGGTACATCGTCCCGAGGGAATGCTGGAATCGGGTATGCTCTGCGGAGGGGAAGACCCAGCGGGCGCTCTGAAGCTGGAAGATACGGCGAAGGCGTTGAATCCAGGGATGGTCAAGGACATCCCTCTCCGTCTTTTCCCCTTCCACACGGTCAGTCATTACAATATAATGATAGATGGGATCTGCAATAAGTCCTGTCCATGACCTTCTCTCAGTTCCATTTTCTTTTCTGAAAGATCTCTTCATCATTCATCGTGAGGAGACTGGTTCAATTTCTCCTTTTCCCTGGGATCGACAAATTTAACCTTCCCTGCCGCAATTTCCCGAAGGGCATTGACAACAGGCCGGTTATCTGTTTCTACGAGAGGTTTCGCCCCTCTTATGAGCATCTTGGCCCTTCTTGCCGCGAGGAGGACCAATGCAAACCGGCTCTCCACCTTTTTCAGACAATCCTCAACAGTAACTCTTGCCATATTTTACCTCCCATTCGTTTTGGATTTTGTTCAGGACTTCGTCCTTGCTTCTCCGGCATCGCTCAGCAGTGATGATTGACTTCAGTATCTCCAAGGCCTCTTCGATCTTTTCGTTGACGATCACATATTGGAATCCGGCCGCCTCTTTCATATCTTCTTTAGCATGTGCCAGACGATATCGAATCTGGGCCGGAGAATCCAAGCCTCTTTTCACCAATCGCTCTTCAAGGGCTTTCAGGGAAGGCGGAAGGAGATAGATCAGGACAGCCTGTTTCACACGCTCTTTTACCTTCCCCGCCCCCTGGGTGTCGATATCCAGAATTAAATCCACCCCGTCACTGGCCAGGGTTTCCAGAGGGATGCGGGCTGTTCCATAATAATTCCCCAGAACCTCCGCCCACTCCAGGAATTCATCCCCATCGATCATTTTTTTGAAAAGATCAAAAGGAATAAAATGGTAGTCTTCGGCCTCCCGTTCATTGGTCCTTGGAGGTCGGGTGGTATAGGAGACGGAAAATCGTAGGCCGGGTAATTCTTCGATCAATCTCCTTGAGAGGGTGGTCTTCCCTGCCCCGGAGGGTGCAGAGATCACAAAAAGGATCCCCTTCCCATATTTCTCTTCCATTTTCGCTCCTCAGAAGGAATCGTGTTATTCTATATTCTGAACCTGTTCCCGAATCTTTTCCAGCTCGCTTTTGATCTCGACCACTCTTTGGGAAATCCCCGCATCATTGGCCTTCGAACTGATCGTGTTCACCTCTCGATTGATCTCCTGAAGCAGAAAGTCCATCTTTCGGCCCACAGGTTCTTTCTCGCTGAGAAGGACGACTAATTGTCTGAGATGGCTCTCTGCCCGTACGATTTCCTCTGTGATATCGATCCGCTCTGCGAGAAAGGCCACTTCCTGCTGAAACCGATTGGGGTCAACTTCCATCCCCTCCAACAGGGATTTAAGCTTCTCCCTCAGCCGATTTTGATAGGCCTCCACATGGAAAGGGAATTGTGTCTTGATCTCCTCCAGTTGCCCACCTATCCGTTCCAATCGTCCCCGGAGGTCTCGGGCGAGAGACTCTCCTTCGGACCGCTTCATCTCATCCATCGCTTCAAAAGACCGTTTCAGAATAGGGGCAATCTCCTGCCAGTAAGGCTCGATATCGATAGACTCCTCTTTCGCCGTAATTAAATCCGTTGTAGAGGCCAGCAGATCAAGGGTAATCTCACCCTTGATCTGAAATTGATCTTTCAGGGCCTGGAGGGCCCGAACATACTGTTCCGCCAGTTTAATATCCACAGTGAGCGGAGTCCTCTCCTCTCCGCCAGAATCGATTTTAAGTAATACATCAATTCTTCCTCTTGAAACCAGAGACCGGATCATCTCCTTGATCCGGTTTTCAAAAGGGGTAAGTCGTTTGGGAAGCTTGATGCTCATATCACAGTAACGATGATTTACCGAACGGCATTCCACCAGAACTTTTCCCAGGCTCGTCTCCCCTTCTCCTCTTCCGAAACCTGTCATCGATTTTAACATGGATGTTCTTCCCCTTGTCTGAGATTCTCCAGATAGACTTTTCTGAGATGATTGAAGAGTTGTATGATTTTTTCCCCACGGTAATCGGGATAAGTCCATTCCAAAGGCCGAAAGGACCTGTCCCGAAAGACCAACGTTAAATCGGCCCAGATTCCATCCCGGAGGTAGGGCCGATGGGTATAGCCTTTGGTGGTGGCCAGAATGACATGTTCCGGGGAGATGTAACCCGGGTCAATGTTGATCCGCCGATTTCCGTCCGGGTTTGCATATTGTTCCTCCAAACGGTTGGTCCTCCGTTTGATATCAGGAAGAGTTTCTCTGAGAATGAGGCGTTGAAAGGTAATGAAGTGACGGAATAGATTTTTCCCCATTTCCGGGAAATAGTAGTCCGTGATATCAAATGGAAATTTTTCACTGATAAAATCGACTGGGCCAAAATCCAGGCGCAGGTTTTCGATTCCCTGTTCGATGAACTGACCTTCAGAAGCGATCAGGCTCATAAAGAGTTTAGCCGGTTTTGGCTCCTTAACTTGTCCCATCTCAATCTTCTTTTGTCAAATAGATTAAAAATTCCTTATTTCCTTTCGGACCCCGCAAGGGAGATTCGATCACCCCGAGGACACGCAGTCCAAGGTCCCGGCTAAACGCAGAGAGCCGTTCGATCACTTTCTGATGCAGAGCAGGATCCTTCACCACTCCGCCCTTCCCCACCTCACCCTTTCCCACTTCAAATTGAGGTTTGATCAGGATGAGCAGAGAGCCCTTCCCCTTTAAAAAGGTGAGAAGATGGGGAAGGAATTTCTCAACCGAAATAAAAGAGGTATCAATCAGGATCAGATCGACTTTTTCCCCTACTTCGGACTGGGTGAGGGTTCGTATGTTTCTCCTCTCCAGATTCACCACCTGAGGATTTTTTCGGAGTTTCCATGCCAGCTGCCCGTAACCCACATCTACGGCATAGACCTTTCGGGCTCCCCTTTGGAGAATACAGTCGGTGAACCCCCCTGTGGAGGCACCCACATCCATCACGACCATCCCTCTTGGATCGATCCCAAATCTATTGAGCGCCCCCTCCAATTTCATGCCTCCTCGGCTCACATAAGGATAATCCTCCTGACGAAGAAAAACCCGGGCCTCTTTATCCACCTCGGTTCCGGGTTTCTCGATCGTCTTTCCTTCAACCACCACCTTTCCCTCCATAATGAAAGCCCTCGCCCTTTCCCTGCTCTGAACGAGACCCTTCTCCAGAAGGAGCTTATCCAGCCTTTCTTTTCGGATCACGGGAGCGAACCTCTCGACCCTGAGGCCTAAAGGTCGAAGCATGCCCGGGGTTCACCCTGAGCCCTGCCCATTGGCCTCGCCTTCAAATGGGGGATTTTACATGGCCGAGTGGGTGAATCCGCATCGGATCAAACTTATTTAGGATTGAAATGGATAGGAACCACCAAAGATCGGTCCTGATTCGTATGAAAAGGATCCAATTTATTTTGCTCTATCATCTCCTTAAGCTCTTTAAAGATACCCTTCTCATCGATTCCATATTTTTCCCTGAGAAGGGATTGAGGCCCGTGTTCCACAAAAAGATCAGGGATTCCCAGACGTTTCACCTGAACCGAGGAAAGACCCCTCTCCTGAAACAACTCAAGGACCGCACTCCCGAACCCTCCCTGAAGCACATTCTCCTCAACGGTGACAACCATTCCGATCCTTTTTGCCCATTCGCACAGGAGATCTCCGTCCAGCGGCTTCAGGAATCGGCCGTTGATGACCGCCACATGGATCCCGATCTCTTCCAGGCGGTCTGCCGCATGAAGAGAAGGGTAAACCGTGGAGCCAATAGCGATGATGAGGGCATCGTTGCCTTCCCGCAGGATCTCTCCCCTGCCGATCTCCAGGGACTTAAGTTCCTCTTCCCTCCTCACACCTACTCCCCTTGATCTCGGGTATCGAAAGGCCACAGGCCCGGAACAATCCAGTGCGGTCTTGATCATATGTTGAAATTCATTTTCATCCCTGGGGACCATGATCGACAGATTGGGGATATGCCTGAGATAGGAGAAGTCGAAAAGACCATGGTGAGTGGGGCCATCCTCTCCGACAATTCCGCCTCGATCGAGTGCAAAGACGACCGGAAGATTCTGGAGGCACACATCCTGAAGGACCTGATCATAGGCTCTCTGCAGGAAGGTGGAATAGATGGCCACCACGGGCTTCAGGCCTTCCAGGGCAAGACCGGCCGCAAAGGTGACCGCATGCTGCTCTGCAATGCCGATATCATAGAACCGATCAGGAAATTTCCTTGAAAACTCCTCCAGCCCTGTTCCGCTCTGCATCGCCGCCGTAATGGCTACGATCCGCCGGTCCTCTTTCGCTAATCGGCAGAGGGTTTCACCAAAGACCTGGGTATAAGCGGGAGGGTTTTGAGCCTTTGACTGCTTGGGTTCTCCTGTGTCAATATAAAATGGCGTAACGCTGTGAAAGCGAGAGGGATCCTTTTCTGCCAGACCATATCCTTTTCCTTTTTTCGTAATGACATGGACCAGAATAGGTCCTTTCAGTTTTTTAATATTCTGGAATGTCTCGATCAGGTAGTCAAGACGGTGCCCGTCAATGGGTCCAATGTATTTCAAACCCAACTCCTCAAAGAGAAGCCCTGGCATTAAAAGCCCCTTCAGGGACTCCTCCGCCTGTTTGGCAAAACGGAGTACAGATTTTCCAACACTCGGGATGGTCTCGAGAAAGGCCTTCATCTCATCACGGAAGCGATTGACAAACTGACCGGTCATCAACCGGTTCAGATAAGAAGAAAGGGCCCCCACATTGGGAGAGATGGACATCTCATTATCATTTAAAATGACGATTAGATCCTCATCGATATGTCCCGCCTGATTGAGCCCCTCAAAGGCGAGACCTGCGGTCATGGAGCCATCCCCAATGATGGCGATCACCCTTCCTCTTTCGCCTTTCTTCCTTTTGGCCTCCGCCATTCCCAGGGCGGCCGAAATGGAAGTGCCGCTATGACCAGAATCAAAGGTGTCAAAAGGGCTCTCGTCCCTTTTCGGAAAACCGCTGAGGCCTTGGTATTGCCTCAGGGTATGAAAAAGCTCTTGCCTGCCGGTAAGGAGTTTATGACAATAACTTTGATGGCCCACATCCCAAACCAATTTATCCTGAGGAAGATCAAAGATATAGTGGAGGATAACGGTCAACTCCACGACCCCCAGATTGGAAGCAAGATGCCCGCCCGTTCGGGAGACTGTGGAGATGATCTCCTCACGGATCTCACCGCAGAGGCCGGCTAACTCTTCAAGATCGAGCCTCTTGATATCTTCCGGATGGTGGATCCGTTCTAATAACCTGCCCATGGATCAATAATCCCTTGCCACGATAAACCGGGCAATCCCTCTCAGGGGTTCTGCCTCGGGTCCAAAGGAGCTTAATGCATCAATGGCTGACTCTATCAGCTCCTCTGCCCTCTTTTTTGATTCTTCCAGGCCGACGACGGATGGATAAGTGGCTTTTCTACGGGAGAGATCACTTCCGATATTCTTTCCGAGCCTCTCCCTGTTGCCTTCCACATTCAGAATGTCGTCAACCACCTGGAAAGCAAGACCGATCTTCTCTCCGTAATGAGTGAAGGCCCTGATGATTTCATCACTTCCCCCGCCCAACTTCACTCCCGCACGAACGGACGCCCTGATGAGCGCTCCGGTCTTAAGGGTGTGGATGGATTGCAGTGTGGGGAGATCAACTCTCTTTCCTTCCGATTGGATATCCAGCACCTGCCCGCTGATCATTCCCAAAATGCCAGCTGCTTGAGCCACCTCATTAATGATCTCAAGAACAACCCTCGCATCATTTGAGAAAGGGTCGGTCATCCATTTGAAGGCTTCCGTGAGAAGTGCATCCCCGGCCAAAATCCCTATCGCCTCTCCAAAAACCTTATGGCAGGTGGGTTTTCCCCTCCGATAGTCATCGTTGTCAATGGCGGGAAGATCATCGTGAATAAGAGAGTAGGTGTGGATCATCTCGATCGCGCAGGCAAAGGGATCAATCCCCTCCCCTCTCCCTCCCACCGCCTCAAACGAAGCAATGCAGAGAATGGGCCGGAGTCTCTTCCCTCCGTTAAGGAGGCTATACCGCATGGCCTTCTGAAGGGCATTTGAAAACTCCATTTCGTCGCTGCTGGCTGGAAGAACAAGAAAGTATTTCTCCAGCATGGAGTCCACCCTCTTTTTCTTCTCTTGAAGATACCTTAAAATATCCATTCGTACAGGTTACGGAATGATCTCTGAAGAATGTTTCGTCCTTGTCTCGAATTTCGGATTTCTATTCCTCGTCTTCTTCAGAGGTCTCTTGACCTGAGTTTGCCGAAAGGGCATGTCCCCTGTCATCCGAGGGACCTCGCCCGGAGTTGGATGATGGATCAAAGGGATGGGGTCTGAGTACTCCCTCCTTCCCCTTCATTAAAATCTCAACTTTCTTCTCGGCCTCATCCAGCTTTTGATTACAGAAATGGGAAAGCTTAATTCCTTCTTCAAAAAGTTTCAATGATTCCTCGAGGGAAATCTCCCCTTCTTCCAATCTTGTAACTATCTTCTCGAGTTTCTTCAATGCATCCTCAAACTTTTCCTTTGGCATTTTTAATCTCCAGATTAATATTAAATATTATCTTTTTAAACACCTCACCGTCAAGACCCCTCTGATTTTT
>CAZXMB010000047.1:4496-18976 GCA_964641715.1 uncultured Syntrophaceae bacterium | reverse complement strand
TAATTTGTTTCGAAATTCGTGCTTCGAATTTCGGATTGTCTAAATGATCTTTCTCCGTTCGCTGGAAGAAAGGATCCTCATCATCTCCCGGTATTTCGAGACCGTCCTTCGGGCGATATGGATGTTCATTTCCTTCAGGAGCTGAACCAGTTTCTCATCGCTGTAAGGTCTCTTCGGGTCTTCTTTTGAAATGATTCCCCGCAGCACGCTTTTGACGCTTTCGGAGGCCATGCCCTCTCCCTGGACAGAAGGAATCCTGGCATTGAAGAAGAACTTCAGCTCATAGATTCCCTGAGGGGTGTACATATATTTATTATGGGTCACCCGGCTGACAGTGGATTCATGCATCTGGATGTCTTCTGCCACATCCCGCAGGACCAGGGGTTTCAGAAACTGGATCCCGTTGTCCAGAAAATCTCTTTGAAACTTAACGATACTCTTCGCCACCTTATAGATCGTCCTCTGTCGCTGATCAATGCTTCGAATCAACCAGAGTGCGGAGCGGAGTTTTTCCTGTATATATTTTCGCTCATCCTGAAGGGAGCGATGGCTCTCGGCAAGAAGTCGCCGGTAATAAGGATTCACTTTCAATCTCGGAACTCCCTCATCATTTAGATTGATGACATACTCCCCTTCCACCTTATAAACATAAACATCGGGAACGATTTCCTGGATGACCTCTGCCCCGAAAGCCCTGCCGGGTTTGGGTTCCAGCCTGCAGATGATAGAAGCGGCCCGGTTCACCCGTTCCAGAGAGATGCCCAAACGTTTGGCAATGGCCGGATGGTTTCTGTTTTTCAGGAGGGGAAGGTGGTCTGAAACGATTCGCTCGGCAATCGGATCCCGTTCAGAGAGCTGCTCCAACTGAATCAGAAGGCATTCCCTCAGGTCTCTTGCCCCCACTCCAACTGGATCGAACTGATGAATCTTTCGAAGAACGCTCTCTGCGGCCTCCAATGAAACACCCTCCTCCGAGCTGACTTCCTCGAGCGAGGCCCTCAGGTATCCATCCTCACTGAGGTTCCCGATGATCCAGAGCCCTGCCTTTTCCTCCTCCTCAGTGATGAAAGAGAGCTGGAGCTGCCAGTAAAGGTGGTCGAAAAGGGTGGTCCTTTTAGCGAGAAAATTTTCAAAGGAAGGATGATCCTCTCCATCCTGTTCCCTCTGCCGGGTTACAGGGGGGAGGTTGTAATTCTCAAGATAATTTTCCCAATCAAACTCATCGGAACCCTCTCCTTCCCCTTTCACTTCGGCCGTGTGTTCCGAAGTTGAGACGGATTCCCCCTCATCTTCCGTCAATCGCTCTTCCGCTTCTGCGGTTTCACCCGTCTCTTCCTCCTCGAGGAGCGGATTCTCCTTCATCTCCTGGTTGATTAAGTCTACCAGCTCCAGCCGTGTCAGTTGAAGAAGCCGGATCGCCTGCTGGAGTTGAGGCGTAATCACCAGTTGCTGGGTGAGTTTGGGGGCTTGTTTAAGTTCTAAGGCCATCTTATTCTACTGACGTTCCACCATGGAGATCGGTTTCCTTCCCCTCCTCCTTTGAGTGGGGGTCCTTTCGATCAAGCTTGAATCCGTTCCCCAGGTAGATCTCTCGCGCCTTTCGACTTCTCGCAATCTCTTCCGGATTCCCCGATTCGAGGAGGCGTCCCTCGCTGATAATGTAAGCCCGGTCGCAGACACCCAAGGTTTCACGGACATTATGGTCTGTAATTATAATTCCAATCCCCATTGTTTTCAATTGACGGACGATCCCCTGAATATCCAATACGGCAATCGGATCAATCCCCGCGAAAGGTTCATCCAGAAGGATGAAGGAGGGGGAGAGGACAAGGGCCCGGGTGATCTCCACTCGCCTTCGCTCCCCACCGGATAGGCTATAGGCCTTCTGTTTTCGAAGAGGGGAGAGGCCCAGCTCGTTTAAAAGCTTTTCCAATCGGTTTTTCCTTTCCTCCCTCGAAAGCGGTAAGGTTTCTAAAATCGCCACCAGGTTGTCCTCGACCGTTAACTTTCTGAAGACCGAAGGCTCCTGGGGCAAGTAACCGATTCCCCTTCTTGCCCGCAAATACATGGGCAATTCGGTCATCTCCTCCTCATTGAGATAAATCCTCCCCCCATTGGGCTTATAGAGTCCAACGATCATATAGAAGATGGTCGTCTTTCCGGCACCATTGGGCCCGAGCAGGCCGACCACTTCCCCTCCCCGGGCGTCGATGCTGACATCATCCACAACCTTTCTCCGGTGAAAGGTTTTTGTCAAATGCTCACAGGCCAGATGGGACATCGCTCTCTTGATAAAAGTTTGGAGAATGCTTTAACTCCGAACTGACCACTATTTTTTCTTCTCTTCCTTGCTGGAGGGAATGATGGTGGTCATCACCCGACTCCCCTTCCCCCCTTCGACATAACTTCGCTCTTCTTCAACGAGGTAAACGATCTTTTCTCCCCGGATCACATTCTCTCCCTCACGGACAACCGCATCTCCGTCCAGGACGATCTTATTCTCATTCTGATAAAATGTTGCCCTTTGACAGGTTGCCCTTCGATCCAATTGGACCACCCTCACATCCCCTGTGGCCACAATCTCCCTGAGCTTCTTTGTTTCGGGATCATAATAGATGACGATCTGACGGGCATAAAGGGTTGCATCCTCCTGCTTGGCCACCACATTTCCCTTGAAGGTGACGGTATTCTGTTTCTGATCTCCCTCGACGGTATCCGAAGTGATATCGATCGGTGATCGGGAGGCGGTGAATCCAAAGCCTTTGCTGGATTTTTTATCGCCTGTCTTTACAGGCCCTCTTTTATTCTGAGCTTCCCCGGAGACAAGAAAGAAAAAGAGAGGAAGCAGAAAGAGGAGGCTCAACCCGATTTTGCGGCTCATCCTTTGCCTCCTTTCCACTGGGTCTTAACCTGGCTGAGAACTTTAAAGGTCTTCTCCTCCATATTCACCCACATCCCGGTGCCAACCAGCCGGATCTCCGCCCCTTCCAGCTCAATCGGATCAGGAGAGGTCACCCTCTTGCCTGAATGTTGATAGGAAATGGAATGCGTTTTCAACCGGTACCCATCACTGGAGGTCAGGATCACATTTCCTGCCAGTTCCATATTTTTCGTATCCTGATACACCTTCCCCTGATTCCCGGAGAGGATAAAGGATCGTCCATCTTTCGAATAGTAAATGACCTTCACCTCTTCCAGTGTCATCATGTTCTGACCTTGATATTGATGGATGGCCTTGGCCTCCAATTCCCAGGTTTTACGGCCATTTTTTTCCTCCACGAATCGAATCTTCTCCAACCGCTGATCCGCCCCTTCGGGTGAAATCTTGGAGATCTTCTCCGCCTCCTCCAGGGTTCTCTTCCTCTCCTGGAGATTGATCCAGAGAAGAGCGAATACCACTCCTGCGATCAATAACATTGAAAGAAATAGGGCGATTTTGATCCTCCTCATAGTGGTTGACACCTCTTAATAAAGGTGATTCTGTTTCTGTCTTCGAACTACGAACTCCTGACTTCGAACCAAATTAGACGACCCCTGCCTTCAAAAGATCGTGAAGGTGAATGATCCCCACCGGAACCCTCTCTCCTGTCCGGTTAAAGACAAAGAGGGAGGTGATGGAATACTCTTCCATCCTCTGGACAGCCTTGGCAGCCAGGGCATCCATTTCGATCCATTTTGGATTTCTGGTCATCACCTCAGCAGCGGTCCGGTTTAAAAGGTCCCTGAACTTTTCCAGGGCCCGCCTCAAATCTCCATCCGTAATCACCCCGACGAGATGACCCTCCTCGTTGCAGACCGCCGTGACCCCCAGTCGTTTGGAAGTGATCTCAAAGATGACCTCCTTCATCAGCGTCTTCTCTGAGACCTTTGGAAAGGCTTCCCCTACATGCATCAGATCCTTTACGGTAAGAAGCAGTCTCTTCCCCAATGCTCCTCCTGGATGAAGCAGGGCGAAATCCTCCTCTTTAAACCCTTTCTTCATCATCAGGGTAATCGCCAAGGCATCTCCGACCGCAAGGGTGGCGGTGGTACTCGCAGTGGGGGCTAAACCTAATGGACAGGCCTCCTCCTTGACATGGATGTTCAGGCAGACGTCTCCGGCTTTGGCCAGAGTGGACTTCAGATTCCCGGTTAAGGAGATCAACCGATTTCCATACCGCTTGATCAAGGGGAGCACCTCCAAGATTTCCCGTGTCTCCCCGCTATTGGAGATGGCAATCACCACATCCTCTTTGGCTAACATTCCGAAATCGCCGTTGAGGCCTTCTGCCGGATGGAGAAAAAAGGCGGGTGTTCCGGTGCTGGCAAAGGTGGAGGCGATCTTCCGGCCGACCAGCCCGGACTTCCCCATTCCCATGAGAACGACCCTCCCTTTACATCCGTAAAGCACATCAACCGCCTTAGAAAAATCCTCATCGATCCGATCGACCAAGTCGAGAATCGACCGGGCCTCTATCTTTAAAACGTTCTTCGCCTCCTCAATCACACTAAACTCTGCCATCTCTCCTCCAAATTCTCTCAATTGACCGGGTCATTCTCGTAGACCTGCGCGATGCGTGGCGAGTCTGTGCCATCATATGAAAAATACCAAAAGACCCTCGTTCTAAATCTTTTGAACCTGACGGTCTTCCTCTTTGCTGGGTCCTGCTTCAATTTCAAACCTTCTCATCTCTCTTTTGCCTTTTTCTTTCAGACGGCCTTCTTCTTCCCTGCTGGAGCGAGGCTTTGATAAACTCCCGGAAAAGGGGATGGGGGTCCATGGGTTTCGATTTAAATTCCGGATGGAACTGACATCCTAAAAACCAGGGATGCCCTTTTAACTCGATGATCTCCACCAGCTCTTTGTCGGGTGAAATTCCGCTGAACCTTAAACCTGCCTTTCCCAGGGTCTTTAAAAAAGCATTATTGAATTCATAACGGTGACGGTGGCGCTCTGAGATCAGCTTCTTTCCATATGCCTTCAGGGCCAGGCTTCCTTCTTCCAGGCGGCAGGGATAAGCCCCCAATCTCATCGTCCCGCCCTTGGGGGTTTCTCCGTTCCTCCTCTGGACGACCTGGTTCCGATCGGTCCATTCCTCCAGGAGATAGATCACAGGGTGTGGAGTATGGGGATCGAACTCTGTACTATTGGCTCCCCTGAGGCTGGCACAGTGCTGCGCTATTTCGATCACTGCGCATTGCATCCCCAGACAGATCCCCAAATAGGGAATCCTCTTCTCCCTCGCATACTGGATCGCCCTGATCTTCCCCTTGATGCCTCTCGTCCCAAATCCACCCGGGACGAGGATCCCGTTGACCCCCTGAAGGAGAGGCTCTGGGCCTTCCTTTTCCACCTGTTCCGAATCGATATATCTCAGGTTCACCCGGGCGTCATTCGCAATTCCGCCATGAATCAACGCCTCGGTTAAACTCTTATATGACTCCACCAGGCCAACATACTTCCCCACCACGGAAATGGTTGTCTCAAAACGGGGTTTTTTGATCTTTCTGACAATTCTCTCCCACTCCTTCAGATTGGGGCGCCCTGTCCAGATGTTTAATTTTTCCACGACCTTCTCATCCAGGCCCTCCTGATGGAAGACGACCGGAACCTCATAGATGGTATCCACATTCTTGGCGGTGATGACCGCATCCTTGTCCACATCGCAGAAGAGGGCGATCTTCGATTTGATATTCGGCGAGAGCATCCGGTCTGTCCGGCAGAGAAGGATATCCGGCTGGATGCCAATCTCACGAAGTTCTTTCACGCTGTGCTGGGTCGGCTTGGTTTTCAGTTCTCCGGCGGTCGCAATGAACGGAACCAGGGTAAGGTGGATATAGAGCGAATTCTCCCTTCCCACGTCTCCGCGGATCTGACGTATTGCCTCCAGGAAAGGAAGGCTTTCGATATCGCCGACTGTCCCTCCCACTTCGACGATGACGATATCCACCTCCTGGGTCAGATCGAAGATCTTGGATTTGATCTCGTCGGTGATATGAGGGATCACCTGAACCGTATTGCCCAGATAATCTCCCCTTCTCTCCTTGGTGATCACGGAATCGTAAATCTGACCGGTGGTGAAGTTATTCTTCTTCGAGGTCTTGACATGGGTATAACGTTCATAATGGCCCAAGTCGAGGTCCGCCTCTGCCCCGTCATCGGTCACATAGACCTCACCATGCTGAAAGGGGTTCATCGTCCCAGGATCCACATTGATATAGGGATCAAACTTGATAAAGGAGACCCTTAACCCCCTCAATTCGAGGAGTGCCCCAATGGAGGAACAGGCCAATCCTTTTCCCAGGGAGGAGAGAACGCCTCCGGTCATAAAGATATATTTTGTCCTGGTGTTCGCCAATCGGATCCTCTTTCTACCCTGCCGCAGGATCACAAGGATTTAAAAAACGCTCGATCAATTCATATCCCTTCTCAATCACTAAACCACTTTTTTGGGCTGAAGCCTCATCAAAGGTTTCAAGAGACCTCCTTCCTCCCTTCCCTTCGCTCGAATAGATTACAAAAGGAACTGGATCTGCGGTATGGGTCCGGAGGGAAAGGGGGGTAGGATGGTCGGGCAGAACCATTAACCGGTACCTTTCAAAATCCCTCATTCCTTTCAGAATCGTGCCTACAACCTTTTCATCGAAAGCCTCAATGGCCCGGACCTTCAAATCGGGTTCTCCCATATGACCTGCTTCATCAGGAGCCTCCACATGAACATAGATAAAATCTCTCTCCTCCAAACCTTTCAGCGCATATCTGGCCTTTCCTTCATAATCAGTATCAAGATAACCTGTAACGCCCGGGACATTGAGGACTTCCAGCCCTGCGAGGATACCGATCCCTTTGAGCAAATGGACAGCTGAGATCACATAGCCCTCGATCCCGAATCGTTCCTTGAGGGTAACCATCCGGGGAGATCTTCCCTGGCCCCAGAGCCATATGGAGTTTGCAGGCCGGAGCCCCTTTGCCTGACGCTCGAGATTGACAGGATGGTCTTTGAGGATTCGCTGGGATTCATCCATCAGGAAAAGGATCCTCTTTTCAGAATCACTGTTTCTGAGAAGATAGGAAGAAATCTCCTGGCCGGTGATGTCGTGAGGAGGGGTAAAAGGTGCATTTCCGAGGTCCAAAAAAGTGGAGACCCCATTTCTCAAAACCATCAGATGCCGGTAACTCACCCCGGGATAGAACCGGACCTCACTCGTTCCCATGGTATGATCCAGATCCCTGATGATCCTTCTTGCCTCTTCATCGGAGATGTGCCCTGCGGAGAAATCCTCCATAAAGATTTTCGAACCCTGGTATCGGAGGGTAACGAGGTTACATCGAAAGGCAAGATCATTTCTGCCCAGTTCAACACCCAGGCTGGCGGCCTCGAGAGGGCCCCTTCCTGTATAATACCGAAGAGGATCGTATCCGAAGATGGAGAGATTGGCGATTTCACTCCCCGGGTTGAAACCTTCGGGAACAGTTCTGACGAGGCCTATCTCTCCATTCTTGACCAGCCAATCCATATGTGGTGTTTTGGCTACCATCAGGGGGGTTCTTCCCTGGAGAGCCTCAACCGGATAATCCGCCATTCCATCTCCCACCACAATCACATATCTGATCCTTTTATTCATATTCAATATCCTTAAACCCTAAATATACCAAAAAGTTACAAATGTCAAATGAAAAGAGAATTTTGAAAGCAAAAGGCATGCCAATTCATTGGGAGAGGCTTGAGGTTATGCTTTCAGCTTTGGGGAAACGGCTTTTTAAATTTGAGTCTGATGATTCGAGGGGGAAGGGATGGACCTAATCCTGTCTTTTATCTCTCACCATTTGGCAGAGGTGATCTTCTCGAAATCCTCCCAGAAATTCGCTTCAGCTCTCTGCCAGTATTCCCCCCACCGGGCTTTGAAGAACCCTTCCAATCTCTTCATCAACTGTTTCCAACCGGGTAAATACTCAAACTCCAGTACATCTTCAAGAAAGGGAACGATTTCTCCCAGTTTTTCCTTGGGAAGGTAGGCCCGTGCTTTCATTTCGAAAGAACGTCTCAAAGCTTCCGGTGTGAGGGCATGAGCGGTCAGCATGGCCACACGAAAATTTTTCCTCACCGCCAGATCCAACAGCTCGAAGCCGCGAACCCCCATGATGTCGAGGATAACCACATCATAGGTCTGGGATTCCAACTTCCTGACGGCATCTTCGTAAGTGGTGACCTTTTCGAATTTGCAGGTGGGGGCGGCTTCAAGGATTTCTCCTTCCAGAACGGAGAGCACATCGGGTTCGTCATCGACAGCCAGGATTTTCTTGCCATTAAGAATTGATTTCGTCAATGTTCATCCCTCCCTTCCCTGTTGAATTTATCCCCTCATACAAAAATGACCCGGCGATTGCAAACATCCATTTCCATATATAATTTATTCATTATAGAATGAAAAATCAATTTTTTTCTCAGCGACGGGAGTACTTAGGCAAAGAAATTTCAGTTACGATGAACTATGAGAGACGAAGGAATTCCAACACCGCTTCTTTCTTCGGGGGGAGAGAGGTGGGTTTGCGGGAGATTCGGATGGCAATGTCAGGATCTTTTAATCCATGGCCGGTGATGGTTAAAACGACCCTATCCCCTTTTTTAAAGAATCCCCTGCGGTAGAATTTGATCACCCCTGCCAGAGAGGCTGCAGAAGCGGGTTCGCAGAAGATCCCCTCAAGATCTGCCATCATTCGGTAAGCCTCAAGGATCTCTTCATCGCTCACCATATCGATCAAACCCCCGGATTCATCCCGTGCGGCTACGGCCTGTTTCCAGCTCGCAGGGTTTCCGATGCGGATGGCAGTAGCCATTGTCTCAGGGTTCTCGATCACCCTTCCCCTCACGATAGGAGCCGCCCCTTCTGCCTGGAATCCTAACATCTTGGGAAGGCTATCCACCCTTCCCTTTTCCCGGTACTCCTTGTATCCTTTCCAATAGGCGGTAATATTCCCTGCGTTCCCCACGGGAAGGCAGTGGTAAGTGGGAGCGGATCCCAGGTGATCAACGACCTCAAAGGCAGCGGTCTTCTGCCCCTCGATCCGGTAGGGATTGAGGGAATTAACCAGAGTGATGGGTTCGGTCTCTGAGATTTCCTTTACAATACGCAGGGCCTCATCGAAATTCCCTTCGATCTGAATGACCTGGGCACCATGGGCTATGGCCTGAGATAATTTCCCGAGGGCAATCTTTCCCTCAGGGATGAGGACATAGGCCTTCATCTCCCCCCTTGCCGCATAGGCGGCGGCTGAGGCGGAGGTATTTCCTGTAGAGGCACAGATGACGGCCTTGGACCCCATCTCCTTGGCCATGGAGACAGCAACGGTCATTCCCCTGTCTTTAAAAGACCCGGTGGGGTTAACGCCTTCATATTTAAAATAGAGTTCCACTCCCGGGACGACCTCATTCTTAATTCGTGAGGAGAAGATGAGAGGCGTATTCCCCTCAAGCAGGGTGACAATGCTCTCTTCTTTTTTAACGGGTAGAAAATTCCGGTATTCCTTTATGACCCCACGCCACATTATTTTACCCAACTTAATTTCGGATTTCGAAATTCGGATTTCGGAATTCGGATTTTGGAATTCCATTCCGCAATCCGCACTCCGCATTCCGCACTTATTCCAGCTCATTCTCAACACGGATGAACATGGTCTTCCCCAGGATGACACCCAGTCGACCAATCTCCTTCAGGGCCCGATGGACACTCTTCTCCTTTGCCTCATGAGTCATCATCACCACGGGCACAGCGCCATTGACCTGCCTTCCTTTCTGGATTACCGCAGCGATGCTGATATCATTTTTTCCTAAAATACCTGAAATCCTGGAAAGGACTCCCGGACGGTCCAGTGCAGAAAACCTCATATAGAAAGGCATCACCACTTCATCCATCTTCTTGAGGGGAATCCTTTCAATAGCGGACCTCTGGTAAGAAAGAAGGGGAACCCTCCGGCCGGAGGTCCTGACCAGAAGATTTCGACCCAACTCGACCAGGTCGCTGACAACCGCACTACCTGTGGGCATCTGTCCTGCCCCCTGACCGTAGAAGAGGGTGGGGCCTACCGCATCCCCCTGGATATAGATCGCATTGAATACCCCTCCCACCGTGGCAAGGAGGTGTCCTTCTGGAATCATGGTCGGATGAACCCTTGCTTCGATCCTCCCCCCATCCATCTTCGAAATGGCCAGCAATTTAATCCGGTATCCAAACTCCCGGCTGAATTGAATATCGAGAGGAGTAATCCCGGAGATCCCTGCAATAAAAATGTCTTTAAGTTGAAGATAGGTACCAAAGGCCAGGCGAATGAGAATGGCAAGTTTATGCGCCGTATCCATCCCTTCGACATCAAAAGTCGGATCAGCCTCTGCATATCCTTTCTCCTGAGCCTCCTTGAGGACATCTTTGAAACTGCTCCCCTCCTCGGTCATTTTGGTCAGGATGTAATTCGACGTCCCGTTCAGGATCCCGAAGATGGATTGAATCCGGTTGGCCACCAATCCCTCTTTGATGGAACGGATCAGAGGGATTCCTCCTCCTACCGAGGCCTCAAAGTTGACATCCACACCAAATCGATGGGCCGTCCTGAAGATTTCATCTCCGTGAAGGGCAAGGAGCGCCTTGTTGGCGGTGACGATATGCTTTCGATGACGAATCGCTTTGAGAATAAAGGCCTTTGCAGGTTCGATCCCTCCGATGAGCTCCATGACGATATCGATCTCCGGATCTTTGATCACCTCATCAGCCTTGGAAGTAAGGACCCCCGGTCCCAGCTTTACTCCGCGATCTCTTTCAATATCGATATCCGCAATGCGTTTTAAAACGACCCGGGCGCCCATCCTTTTTTCGATGATCCTTGAGTTTTTCTGGAGGATCTTGACCACCCCCGCACCTACTGTCCCAAAACCGATAAGACCCACCTTGATCTCTTTCATGTCTTTCATCCTTTTCAACTGACCGATTAACCCTAACCCCCTCAACCCTTCTTCAGGACCTTCTGGATCCCCTTGACCGCCTGTTTGATTCTGGCTTCATTCTCTACCAGTGCGAACCTCACATAGCCTTCCCCGTATTCTCCGAAACCAATTCCCGGAGAAACAGCCACCTTCCCTTCCTTTAAGAGGAGTTTGGTAAAGTCAATCGATCCCATCTTTTTGAAGGGTTTAGGGATCTCAGCCCAGACGAACATGGTGCCCTTTGGCTTTTCGATCTCCCAGCCCCCTCTTTTTAATCCGTTGATGAGGGTGTCCCTCCTCCTCCGGTAAACTTCAGCTGTCTCTTGAACGCACTGTTGATCCTCATGGAGGGCAATGATTGACGCAATCTGGATGGGCTGGAAGACTCCATAGTCGAAATAGCTTTTCAGCCTTGCCAGGGCAGCTAACATCTCTGGATTCCCCACCGCAAATCCGACCCTCCATCCCGCCATACTATAGCTCTTGGAAAGGGAAAAGAATTCCACTCCAAATTCCTTTGCTCCTTTGACCTGAAGAAGGCTTGGGGCGCGATAGCCATCAAAAACGATATCCGCATAGGCCAGGTCATGAACGATCATCAGGTGGTGGTCTTTAGCAAAGTCAACCATCTCTTCGAAGAAATGAATATCCACCACCCGGGTGGTCGGGTTATGAGGGAAACTGAGGATAACCATTTTCGGATGAGGCCAGGTTTCTCGGGTGGCGGTCAGCAACCGTTGGAAGAAATCCCCTTCCCCTGTGATGGGTATGGAGCGGAGATCCCCTCCCGCAATCACTACCGAATAGGCGTGAATGGGGTAAGTGGGATCTGGAACCAGGACCACATCTCCTGGACCCAGCGTGGCTAAAGTGAGATGTCCGATGCCTTCTTTCGCTCCAATGGTCACCACAACCTCTGTCTCCGGATCAAGCTCCACATCGTAACGCTGGCGGTACCAATCGGTCATCGCTGCGCGAAGCTTATAAATTCCCTTGGACGCGGAGTACCGATGGTTTCTGGGATTTTTCACGGCCTCGATCAATTTATCAACGATATGCTTGGGGGTCGCCAGGTCAGGATTTCCCATCCCGAGGTCGATGATATCCTCCCCCCTCCTGCGGGCCTCCATCTTCAATTGATTGACGATGCCGAAGATATAAGGGGGGAGCCTCATCATACGATGAAAATTGGATCCCTTAAGATGAAATTCCATCATGGATCTCCTTAATCCCCCTGCATACCCAGAATGGTTAA
This sequence comes from uncultured Syntrophaceae bacterium, assembly GCA_964641715.1. Lineage (GTDB taxonomy): Bacteria > Desulfobacterota > BSN033 > BSN033 > UBA1163 > CAZXMB01. The sequence goes on along the minus strand of CAZXMB010000047.1, from coordinate 6,766 downwards.
CATACTTGGGCTCTCTTTTCAATTCCGTTGACCCTGAACCTCACATGGTTCAGGGTCAACCGATCGTAGCCAACTCAAGCCTCCCTTTCCACCGCTCCATCAGTCCCCTCTTTAATGCCTGATGGTCAGGCCTTTCGAGATCCGGATCCTCCTCGACCAGCCGGAAGGCCTCCTTTCTGGCTTCGATGAGAATGGAAGTATCCCGGATGAGGCGAGCGACCCTGAAATCCGGCAAACCCGATTGCCGGACTCCGAAGAACTCCCCGGGTCCCCTCAGTTCAAGATCTTGCTCGGCAATCTTAAACCCGTCATTTGTCCTCTCCATAGCCTGGAGCCGAATCTTTGCCTCCTCCGAAGAGCGCCACTGAGCAAGCAGAATACATTGGGAAGGATAGCGACCCCTTCCGATCCGCCCCCTCAACTGATGAAGTTGAGAAAGGCCGAATCGCTCGGCATGCTCCACCACCATGACAGAGGCATTGGGAATATCAATCCCCACCTCAATGACGGTGGTGGCTACAAGGATATCGATTCTCCCGTCTTTAAATTCCATCATGATCGCTTCTTTCTCATCGCTTCTCATCCGGCCATGGAGAAGCCCAACCTGAAATTCCGGGAAGATATCCTTCTGGAGATGTTCCGCCATTCGGGTGGCATCCCTCAGTTCGAGCTTCTCAGACTCTTCCACAAGCGGGTATACAATGAATGCCTGCCTTCCTTTTCTCACCTCCTCTTCGATGATTCGATAGACCCGGCTTCTCGAAGACTCATGGAAAACCTTTGTTTCCACCGGCCTCCTTCCGGGCGGCATCTCGTCAATGAGCGAGACATCCAGGTCTCCATAGAGGGTCATGGCGAGGGTTCTCGGAATGGGGGTAGCGGTCATCACCAGGACATCCGGATTTCCTCCTTTCTTTTTCAATAATCCTCTTTGGACTACACCGAATTTGTGTTGTTCATCCACAATGGCGAGGCCTAAACGATGAAATTCAACCTGCTCCTGGATGACGGCATGAGTCCCGATGACGATCTGGATCTTCCCTCTCTGGATATGGCTATAAATATCCTCCCGTTCCGCTCCTTTGATACTGCTGGTGAGCAGGGCCACTCGAACCCCCAAGGGTTCAACCCAGCGATGGATGTTGAGATAATGTTGTTCGGCCAGCACCTCGGTCGGTGCCATGATGGCGGCCTGGTAACCACACTCCACCACCTTGAGGCTTGCCAGGAGGGCGACGATCGTCTTCCCGCTCCCCACATCCCCCTGAATCAATCGGTTGGCGGGGTGGGGCCTCTCCATATCCTCAACGATTTCCCTCAGGGCCTTCTCCTGTGCACGGGTCAACTCGAAGGAAAGCCGCTCGAGCAGTTTTTTTGAAAGAGTCCCATCGGTTTTAAAGGAGATCCCTGTCTCGAGTGCCACCCCCCTTTTCTTCAGAGCCAGGCCAAGCTCCAGGAAGAAAAATTCATCAAAAATGATCCTCCGGTGTCCATCGGATCGGAAGAGGTTGAGCTCCTCAAGGGATTCTCCCTCAGGTGGGAAATGAACCCTTCGAAAGGCCTCCCGGAAATCGATCAAATCCTGCCGCTCCACAATCTCCGCAGGGATGGGGCTTGAAAGGCCATCCGCATATCCATCCGATATGCTTTTCATCAATCTTCGCAAGGTTCTCTGGTAGAGACCCTCTGTCTCCGAATAGATGGGAACGATCCGTTTAAAGTTGAGATAGTCCTTTTCGATATCTCCCTCGATAATTTCCACGTCAGGATGATGAATCTCTTTCTGATAGTTAAACCACCTCACCTCCCCGGAGAATATCAGTTTGCGTCCTTTCCTGAAACGCTCTCTTAGGTACCGTTCATTCCCCCGGAACCACTTCAGGGTTATGGTCCCGCTTCCATCTCCAACGACTGCTTCAAAGATCCTCTTTCTCTTATTCTGGTAAAGGACCGCACCGGAGAGAAGGATCTCTCCAAAACTCGTCTCCTTCCTGCCGGCTCTTAATTCCGAAATCTTCTTCAGGTTCCTCCGATCTTCATAGCATCTCGGGAGGAAATAGAGGGCATCCTCGACAGTGAGAATCCCTTTTTTTTCAAAAAGCTTGGCCAGCCTGGGTCCCACTCCCTTCACATACTGAATGGGGGTCTGGAGACGATTCTTAGAGTGAGGAGTTGATAATCTTTCCATCTGCTTTTTTCGCCCTAAACTTAAAATTGATCCCTGTCAAATCCAAAATCTAAAACTAAAAATATTATACTGTTTTGAGTTT
>CAZXMB010000047.1:0-4396 GCA_964641715.1 uncultured Syntrophaceae bacterium | reverse complement strand
AGAACTATTTTAATATATCTCTTCTTACATGAAGGGCATCTTATTTCATTTTCTCCTGGCTTTAAATGCAAGTCATCATATCTCACCGGCTGATCACAATATGGACACCGATAGGAAAACTCCTGAATGACCTTTTCCTCCAATTTCCTTTTCATAAAATTACTCTTTCTGTTACTGATCACTGATTACTGATTACTGCTTTTTCCCCTTCCGTTTAGGGACTATACTAAAACTCCATTGAAGAATCAAGGAACTGAGAGGATTTTGACATCGGAGGTGAAATTTGACATAATTTCAATCGATGCTCTGGATCATCAAGTTGGGGGAACTTTCTCTCTTCACCTTACAGCGAATGGGAAGGATGGGGCTTTTTATCGTGAGAGCCTTTCTTTGCGCCACTACCCCACCCTTCAAATATTCCTGGGTGATCAAACAAATCTGGTTCATCGGCTCCCAATCCATTCTGGTCATCTTCCTGACCGGTGCCTTCTCCGGGATGGTTCTGGGCCTTCAGGGATTCTACACCCTCAACCGATTCGGTTCCGTTGCACTCCTGGGCCCCATGGTCGCTCTCTCCCTCATTAAGGAATTAGGACCTGTGCTTTCTGCCCTGATGGTGACCGGAAGGGCGGGATCAGCCATCACCGCAGAAATCGGGATCATGCGGACCAGCGAACAGATCGATGCAATTGAATTGATGGGCCTAAACCCCTTTCGATATCTCATTGTCCCGAAATTGATTGCAGGGATCATCTCGCTTCCTCTTCTGACGGCAATTTTCGATGTCGTGGGTATCTTCGGAGGTTATCTGATCGGTGGAAAAATACTGGGTGTAGGAGAAGGCACCTATTTTGGTGAAATGGCAAATTATGTAAAAATGAAAGATGTGCTGGAAGGGATCTACAAATCTCTCAGCTCTGGAATCCTGATCACCTGGGTCTGCTGTTACAAGGGCTACTATGCTGGATTTGGAGCCGAGGGGGTGAGCAAGGCCACCACCCAGGCCGTGGTCCTTTCATCGGTCTTGATCCTTTTCTGGGATTACATCATGACCTCCCTTCTTTTCTGAGGCGAAGGATGATACGGATTGATCATATCCATAAATCTTTTAATGGATTTTCGGTGCTCAAAGGCGTTTCCTTTCAGGTGGGAAGGGGAGAGATCTTCGCATTGATCGGTGGAAGCGGTCACGGGAAAAGTGTCATCCTGAAACACATCGTCGGGTTGACGAAACCCGATCAGGGTCATGTCTTTGTTGACGGGAAGGATATCTGTCATCTTAAAGGGGAAGACCTTGAAGAGATCAGGGGCCGGATGGGTTTTCTCTTCCAGAATGGCGCCTTGTTCACCTCCTTCACGGTGTATGAGAATGTCGCCTTTCCCCTGCGGGAGAAAACGAATTTGGGTGAAAAGGAGATCCGACAAAGGGTGTTGGCTCAGATCGAGCAGGTGGGTTTGTCCGGGGCAGAGAATAAATATCCGGCCGAACTCAGTGGCGGGATGATTAAGCGGACTGCCTTGGCGCGCGCCCTGATTCGAAAACCCGGGATCATGCTTTTCGATGAACCGACCACCGGGCTTGATCCCATCATCGCCCATACCATTCTTGATCTCATCCAATCGCTTCACCAGCATCTTGGATTCACGGCCATTATCGTCAGCCATGAACTCTCAAGGATATTCCGGATCGCCCATAAAGTGGCGATGCTCAATGAAGGGACCATCTGGACGATGGGAACTCCTGAAGAAATCCTTTCCTCGGAAGACCCTATCGTCCGGCAATTTATCAGCGGAGCGACAGAGGGGCCAATCAAACTCTATTGAGGGTGGAGAGATGAAAAAACTGAATATGGAATTCGCAGTTGGGTTGTTCGTTCTTGTAGGAATCATCTGCCTGGGTTACCTCTCCATCAAACTCGGAAGGATGGAGATCGTGGGAGGAAAAGGGTATGAAGTCTATGCCCTCTTCTCCAATACCGGAGGGATTAAAACCGGTTCCTCCATCGTCCTTGCAGGGGTGGAGGTCGGAAGGGTAAAGCACATCTCTCTGGAAAATTATCAGGCGAAGATCGTCTTCAGTCTTCAACCCGATGTGAAAATTCAGGAAGATGCGATTGCCTCCATCAAGACAAAGGGATTGGTTGGAGAGAAATATATCGAGATCACTCCCGGAGGATCGGAAAAGTTCGTCCCCCCGGGAGGGAAGATCCGTGAGACGCAACCCCCTGTCGATCTTGAAGAATTAATCTCCAAAATCCTTTTCGAAAAAATATGATCCCAATGGGGAGGAATATGATCTGGATTGGCCTGTTTCGCCTGACCTCTTGTCTCCTGTTTGCTCTCGGAATCGTCACCAATTGCCTTGCAGGTGAGCCCCTGGAGCAAATCAAACAGAACACGGACAAGGTCCTGGCCATTCTCGCTGAACCAGCGCTAAAAGCCCCGGACAAAGTCAGAGAGAGAAGAGAACTGATTCTCAAAGCCGTGGATGAGCGTTTTGATTGGGAAGAGATGGCCCGCCGCTGCCTGGCGAGGTTCTGGCCTCAGAGAACTCCTGAAGAAAAGAAAGAGTTTGTCAAACTCTTTAAGGATTTGCTCCAACGAGTCTACATGGACAAGGTGGAGGGTTACTCCTGGAATAAGATCCATTATGAGGGGGAAACCATTGATGGAGATTATGGAGTGGTGAAAGTTAAAATCTTCACCGCTAAAGAACAGGCCATCCATGTGGAGTATCGGCTCCTTAAAAAAAAAGATCACTGGTGGGTCTACGATTTCTCCGTGGAAGGGATAAGCCTCACCAATAATTACCGAACACAGTTTAATGAGATCATCGTCAAATCCTCCTATCAGGAATTGGTTAAAAAACTGAAGGCGAAATCTGCACAACACTAAGCTTTATTTTCATATCGTTGCGGTTCTCTCATGGGAAGGAAAAGGTGATCAGGATATGAAGACTTACTGCTGGTTACTTCTGTTTGCGGGATTGTGGCTCACCGCCCTTCAAACCCCCTGCCTCGCCGGACCTTTGCCCCCGACCTCTGCCGTAACGGATGATCCGGTGCCCGAACCATCAAAACCAATGGATTCACACGGACCCTCCGGGGTCTCTTCTAATGACAGGGTGGCTACGATGATTGCCCAGCCCGATGAATCTGCTCAAGAAAAACAGCCCTCTGCTCCTTCAATCTCCGAAAACTCAAAAGAGTCTCCGGATACGATTTCTGACCCGCTTGAACCTGTAAATCGAGCCTTTTTCCATGTGAATGATAAACTCTACTTCTGGATATTCAAACCCGTGGCCTCCGGTTATAAGATGGTTTTCCCTGAAGATATAAGGCTGGGGGTTCAAAACTTCTTCTCCAATGTGGCCACTCCGATTCGTCTGGTCAATTGCCTCCTGCAGGCGAACCTCAAAGGCGCTGGCAATGAGGCTATCCGGTTTCTTGTCAATACCACTTTTGGCTGGGCCGGCTTCCTTGACCCTGCCCAAAAAGAGTTAGGGATCGAAAAGAGGGATGAGGATTTCGGCCAGACCCTGGGGGTCTGGGGATTGGGGTCCGCCTTCTACCTCGAGTGGCCAATCATCGGAGCCTCAAGTTTGCGCGACAGCTTGGGTTATCCTGTCGATCTTTCCCTCGATCCCACTTCTTACATCCCCTCTGCTGCGGTCCGCCTCGGAGTAAAAACCTATGACAAGGTCAACGAATATTCTCTCAGAATCGGGGAATATGAAGACCTTAAAAAGTTTGCAATTGACCCTTACATTGCCAAAAGGGATGCCTATTACCAGAACCGCAAATATAAGATAAAAGAAAGAAAATGAACTCTATTGACTTTTCTGACTAAAATGATTAGGCTTTTCAGAAACCAGACCTATTGGCACTGATCGCTCCAGACAGAAGGAGGTCTCCATGAGTCCTGGTAAAATGTCCCTTCCGGCAAAAAAAAGGACGAATGTAAAAAGTTCCACTCCTAAAAAAGGGGTCTTAGCTATCGAAAGGAGAAAATACCCAAGATTTTTTGTAGAGCTCCCATTGGATTATTCCAAAAAAAGCAGGAAATCCGATTTCGGAGGGCTGATCAAGAATGCCAGTGAGGGAGGGATCCTTGTTTACCTTCCTGAGAAATTGGGTATTGGAGAACTCCTCAAGGTTGAAATCTATTTTGCCAAGGGATTGGAGCTCAATATGATCCAGGGTGTTGCGAAAGTGGTCTGGGCAGATTTGGCCGCAAGGGAGAGCTGGAAAGAACACCGGTATGGTCTGTCATTCCAATCCATGCCTAAGGGGACGCTCCAAAAACTGAGAAACCTGTTGAAAGAGGTTGGGAAGACACATAAAACTTGAAATATCCCTTGTATCCGATCGGGTTCGGCTTGAACCGATGAATCTGT
>CAZXMB010000046.1:0-19053 GCA_964641715.1 uncultured Syntrophaceae bacterium | reverse complement strand
GATATAGGCATATCCCTGGATTTCATTCTTTTCCATCATTACCTATCCTTGCACAAAGTCCGATAAAAAATCAACCCCGGTCGCAATGCCTCATTCGAGCAGGAAAATCTGACATTCCTGGCGGATCGATAAGAATAACTTCTATAAAGTGAAGCTCCCCGCTCACAGGGCGGGGCTTCCCGGAAAGGAAATCTCATTTATATTGTGCCCCTTGACCCCGCCTACAAGGCGGGGCTTACGGGGCACTTGCCGGTCACACATTACCTCCCGCCTTTGTCGTTGCTTCATTTAAACCTTTTCGGAAATATGATATATTTTATCCATAAGGAAATGGCCTTACACCGAATAAAATTGAGCTGGGTGATTGGAATTCTATCGACCTGCCTCTTCGCATTCCTTCTCATGGTGAGGCTTGATCTCTTCGGGGGGAAGAAAGTCGATCGGCAAGCCAATCCTGCCTCCCCTTCTCTGAAACAGGCGGATCGGGATCTATGGATGAACATATTCCAGAAGGACCGGAAGATCGGTTATGTCCATCGACAATTTTCGAAAACAGAAAAGGGATACCGCTCTCAGGAGTCGGTCTTCATGCGAGTGAACACATTGGGGATGGTTCAGGATATTCGTTTCAGGACCATTGCCGATTTACTTATTGATTTTACCCTCTCCACCTTCAATTTCGACCTCCAGTCGAGCCTTTTTCGTTTTAAAGCCCGGGGTGGTGTTACGGGCAATATCCTGACCATTTTTGCAGGCCCAGCGGGCTTTGAACGAAAGACGGAGGTTCTGATTGAGAAAGGAATTTATCTTCCTTCGAGCCTCCTTGAAACGGTGATCCTTGAAAAGATGAAACAGGGGGAGAGTAGAACCTTTGAGGTCTTCGATCCAACCGTTGCTGCGATGAGGCCTGCGGTGGTCATGATATTGGGCGAAGAGCCCCTTTCCATCCATGGCCATCAAGAAATGGCGCTGAAGGCATCGGTTCATTTTATGGGCGCCTCTCAATTTGCCTGGATCGGGAAAGACGGAATTATTTTAAGAGAGGAAGGGCTACTGGGTATTCATTTGGACCGGACGAGTAAGGAAGAGGCATTTCGGAATATCTCCGCAGGAGGAGAAGACCTCACAGAGGCTACCTCCATTGTCTCGAATAAGATCCTCTCCCATCCCGAACAGCTGAAAGAGTTAAAAGTGAAGGTCAGCGGGATCCGGGAGAAAGAAATTTTTATTGGCGACGGAAGGCAGTCCTTTCAGGATGGAATATTAACGATTCGAAAAGAAGATGTTCCAGCATCAAATTTTAGAAACAAAACAGAAAAGATCATCCCCGCTCTAAAAAGATACCTTGAGCCCACCCCCTTTATTCAATCTGACCATCCTGAGATCCGGGCCAAAGTGAGAGAGATTGTTTCCTCAGGGGACTCAGACTGGGTGAAGGCGAATAAACTCGCGGTCTGGGTGAATCAGCATATCCAGAAAAGGCCTGTCCTCTCCGTCCCAAACGCCCTGGAAACTTTGAAGAATAGGGTAGGGGATTGTAATGAGCATGCTGTCCTGCTGGCAGCTTTGTTGAAAGCTTCTCACATTCCCGCACAGGTGGAAGCAGGGCTTGTCTATCAGAATGGAAGGTTCTATTATCATGCCTGGAACGCTCTTTATTTAGGGAGATGGATCACCGCAGACTCAGTGATGGGACAGCTTCCCACGGACGTAACGCATCTCTGTTTTGTGCGAGGGACCGAAGGCCAGATCGATCTGATGGGTGTGATTGGCAGGGTGCGGCTGGAGATCCTTTCGACATTTTAACCTGAGAGGGCAGGGGACGACTACAGAAGCGATGATTGAATTAAGGAACCTGACAAAGAAATTTGGAGAAGTGATAGCGGTTAACCACCTCAATCTCTCCATATCGAAGGGAGAGATATTCGGGTTCATCGGCCCGAATGGTGCCGGAAAGACAACCACCCTCCGGATGATGGGTGGAGTCCTCTTACCCACTGAAGGGACTATCACCATTGATGGTATTCCCATGGCAGAAAGGCCTGAGCAGGCTAAGAGAAGAATTGGCTACATTCCGGACAGGCCCTTCCTCTATGAGAAATTGACCGGAATGGAATTCCTGAGATTTACTGCGGATCTCTTTGGCACGAAAGATGGGGAATTCCGGCCCAAGACCGAAACGGTTTTAAGGAGATTTTCCCTTCATGACTGGAAAGATGAATTAATTCAATCCTATTCTCACGGGATGAAACAGAGGCTGGTCCTCTGCGCCGCCATTCTTCATGATCCGAAGGTGCTGGTGATTGATGAACCCATGGTGGGACTTGACCCCTCGGGTATCCGGATGGTGAAAAACCTTTTTAAAGATCTTGCGAGGAGAGGGACAACCATCTTCATGTCCACCCATTCCTTAAGCGTGGCAGAGGATGTCTGTGATCGAATAGGTATTATCCATCAGGGATTACTGATTAAGATAGGGACACTGGAAGAGTTAAAACGCTCGGCTCAGGTCAGGAACGGGGATCTGGAGCAGGTCTTTTTAATCCTGACAGAGGGGGGATCCATCCGGTGAGAGAAATTCTCATTCTCATCAGACCCCGCCTTCTCACTTTCAGGAATCGAGGTGTTGCAGGAAGGCCAAGAGGTCGAAGGCTGAGACTTTTCATCTTCGGCTCCATTGGCCTTTCCTTCTGGGGAGGAACCTTTGTCATCTTTTACCGCATCCTCAACTATTTTCAGAAGGTGGAAGGCTTTGGAGACATCCTTGCCTATAAACTTCTCTCCATGTCTTTAATCATCTTCTTTTCGTTGCTCATTTTTAGTGCCATCCTGACCTCCCTCTCCAAACTCTACCTTGCCCGGGATCTGACTCTTGTCCACTCCATGCCCATCTCAAGGGAAAAGGTCTTTCTGTCACGATGGATTGAATCCACAACGGACAGCTCCTGGATGGTCTTCATCTATAGCCTCCCGATCTTTCTTTCCTATGCGGTGGTCTATAAGGCAGGACCTTTCTATTATGCCATGGTGGGTTTTAATATCTTGCCTTTCTGCTTTATCGCTTCGAGCATCAGCGCCCTGGTGGTGATGCTGGCTGCCCTCTTTTTACCGGCAGGGAGGATCAGAAGCGTCTTCGTCTTCTTGGGCCTTTGTCTCTTTATGCTTCTTGTTCTCTCATTCCGCTTGATCAGACCCGAAAAATTTGTCAACCCGGAGCAATTCCATTCCCTCCTTCTCTATCTGAGAAGCCTGGAATCACCCAGTTCGCCCCTCCTTCCCTCCACATGGTTCTTTGATACGCTGAAGGCATCCCTTTCAGGGTCCATCCGGGAGGCTTTATTCCATACCGCCCTTTCCTGGAGTTGTGCCATCAGCCTGCTTTTTGTGACGATGTGGGTCTCAGGTTTCGTTTACTTCCCTGGCCTATCCAAGGCACAGGCTTCTCCTAAAAGATTTCTTTCCTTCATGGGGTTGAGGAAGACGGGGGAAAGTTTTTTCCCGAGTATTCTTTCCGGTCCGGCAAGGGCTTTTATCTCAAAAGAGATCAGGACCTTTTTTCGTGACCAGACCCAGTGGTCCCAGATTTTTCTCATTCTGGCCCTGATCGTGATTTACCTCTATAACTTTTCTGTCCTCCCTCTCGAGAGAAGCCCTATGAAGTTGGAGTATCTTCAAAACCTCCTCTCTTTTCTCAATATGGGACTGGCCGCCTTTGTCCTGAGCGCTGTTTCAGCGAGGTTTGTCTTTCCAGCGGTGAGCCTGGAAGGAGAAGCCTTCTGGATTATAAAGTCTTCGCCCATCTCAATTCGAACATTTCTCTGGATCAAGTTTTTTGTTTACTTTTTACCCCTCCTTCTTCTTTCCGAATTATTGATTGTCGTGACGAATCTCTTCCTCCATGTGACCCCTTTCATGATGGTCATTTCTATCGTGACGATCTTTTTAATGGTTCCCGGAATTGTTTCCATGGGGATAGGACTGGGTGCCATCTATCCGGACTTTAAGTCTGAAAACCCCACGCAGTCTGTGACCAGCCTGGGTGGATTAACCTATATGACCCTCTGCATAGGGTTTATTGCGGCGATAATCGTTCTCGAAGCAGGTCCGACCTACAGCATCTTTATGACAGGGATACGAAGGGATCACCTCACCCTGTTTCAGTGGGCCTGGATCACAGGATCATTTGTGATGGTTCTTCTCCTCTGTATGGCCGCTATCCTGGTCCCTATGAGAAAAGGGGAGGAGAGGATGTTGAAAGCTGATTTGGAGTGATCCGGCCCAATATTTTCATAGACATTGGAAGTAATTTTCTGTAATATAAGACAAAATGATAAATCCACCTATGGAGTGAGAACCATGTTTCATATCGCTGACCCCGAGGATATTAAGGCTGGGAAATATACGGATGTCTACTTTACGAGGACGATGGAGGTCCTCAGGGCAAAGAAGATTGACCGGCGGGTGAAGGCGGAATTTATTGCGAAAAGGTTTCCCGAGGAGTACGGCTGGGGGGTTCTCGCCGGGGTTGAGGAGGCTATTTACCTTCTCAAGGACCTGAACGTCAATGCGAGGTCCATGAAGGAAGGTACGATCTTCAGGGCCTACGAACCGGTCATGGAGATCGAGGGGATGTACACGGAGTTCGGTCTTTACGAAACCTCGATTTTAGGGCTTTTCTGCCAGGCTTCGGGTGTGGCCACGAAGGCTGCCCGTTGCAAGAAGGCGGCAGGGGATCGAACGGTCATGAGCTTTGGTGCAAGGCGGATCCATCCGGCCATAGCCCCGATGGTAGAGCGAAATGCCTTTGTCGGAGGGTGTGACGGAGTGTCAGTGGTTAAAAACGCAGAGATGATCAATGAGGAACCCTCCGGGACCATGCCTCACGCCCTCATCTTACTGATGGGAGATACCGTTGAAGCCACAAAGGCTTTCGATGAGGTCATCCATCCAAAAGTCAAACGGGTCTCGCTGATCGATACCTTCAATGACGAAAAGATAGAGGCCATTCGAGTGGCTGAGGCCTTGGGAAAGAAACTTTTTGCCATCAGACTCGATACGCCCAGCTCCAGGAGGGGAGATTTTCAGAAAATCATCGAAGAGATTCGCTGGGAGCTGAATCTAAGGGGATTTGGTCATGTGAAGGTCTTTGTCAGTGGCGGATTGGATGAAAAACGAATCTTGAATCTTAACCCTGTGGTGGATGGCTACGGAGTGGGCACTTCGATTACCAATGCCCGGGTGATCGATTTTGCCATGGACATTATCGAGATTGATGGGAAACCGCTGGCGAAGAGGGGAAAGATGTCAGGCTCAAAGAGTGTCCTCCGGTGTTCCAGGTGTTTTCAGGATAAGATGGTTCCTTATCGGAGAAATAAGGGCTGGTCGGGTGAGAGTTCGAACCGATGTTCATGCGGTGGCCGCTTCCAGGATCTTCTCCATCCCCTCCTTCAGAAGAAGAGGGTCCTCTGGGACCTGCCCACACCCCAGGCCATCAGGGAATACGTCCTGAGACAGCTCCCCCATTTTGATTTATAGACATCCTTGCCGATTGAAACTGGACGCTTCACTCAAAGCAGAAGGGAAGTGGCTATGAAGGAGGCAATGTTTTATCGTTCATTGGATGAGGGGAAGGTTGAGTGTACCCTCTGCAATCACCGATGCATCATCTCCCCTTCAAAACGTGGCCTCTGCGGGGTGAGAGAGAACCGTGACGGGAAACTCCAAAGCCTCGTCTTCGGCCGCGCGATCTCCATGAATGTGGACCCAGTGGAAAAGAAACCCCTCTTCCACCTCTTTCCGGGTTCGACCTCTTTCTCCATTGCAACGGTGGGTTGCAATTTCCGCTGTCTTCAGTGCCAGAATCATGAGATCTCCCAGATGCCGGTGGATGAAAAGCGGATCGAAGGGTCTCCGGTCTCCCCATCAAAGATCGTTTCATTAGCCAGGCAGTACCAATGCCGGTCGATCTCCTATACCTATACCGAGCCGACGATCTATTTTGAATATGCCTATGAAACTTCTGTCTTAGCAAGGGAGGAGGGGATAAAAAATATCTTTGTGACCAATGGGTATATGTCCAAAGAGGCTATCCGGATCATCCAGCCTTACCTCGATTCGGCCAATGTGGATTTGAAGAGCTTTCAGGAGAAATTTTATAAAGAGGTCTGCAGAGCCGAACTCAAACCCGTCCTGGAGAATCTGGAGCTGATGAGGGGATTGGGGATCTGGGTGGAGATTACCACACTGGTCATTCCCACCATGAACGATTCGGATGAGGAGTTTGAGCAGATCGCACGATTCATCCTTTCCCTGGGGGCAGAGGTTCCATGGCACATCTCTGCATTCTATCCCACTTATAAGATGCTTGACCTTCCGAGAACTCCTGCTTCGACTCTCCACCGGGCAAGGGAAATAGGGATGAAGACAGGGCTTCGATATGTCTATTGCGGGAATATTCCCGGTGAGGAAGGAGAAGATACTTTCTGCCCGGGGTGTGGCCAGAGAATTATTGAAAGAATTGGCTTCCGGGTGGTTAAGAATGATGTCCTCGGGGGAGAATGTCGCCATTGCCATACCCGGATTGATGGTATTTGGGTATAATCGGAGAAGGTTTTTCAGGTGAAACCCTCCCGGAATCAAAATCCACAAATCCTCTGGACCATAGGGGGCGGGAAAGGGGGAAGCGGAAAGAGTTTCCTGACCGCCAATATTGGGGTCTGTCTCTCAAGATTAGGGGCTGAGGTCATCCTTGTTGATGCCGATTTAGGAGGGGCTAACCTTCATACCCTTTTAGGGATCCTTCCACCTTTTCCATCCCTTTCAGATTTCATGAGGAGGAGAATTCCCCATCTCCGGGATGTGCTCATCGCGACAGGGATTCCCAACCTTCAACTTATCACAGGGGCTCAGGATCTTCTCAATGCGGCGGATTCGAAGAATCTTCAAAAGAGAAGGGTGTTGCGATCCATCAAAGCCCTGGAGGGCGATTATATCCTGGTTGATCTGGGGGGAGGGAATGCCGTGAGCGTTCTGGATTTCTTCCTGATGTCGGATGGAGGGATCCTGGTCGTGACTCCGGAACCCACTTCCATTGAGAATACTTACCGTTTTCTGAAGAGTGCCCTCTACCGGAAGCTCAGGCAGTCGGTCTCCTCCCATTTGGTCAAGTCCTTGATTGACGCTGCGATGGATGGGAAAAACGAGATGGGGATTCGTAACCCTCATGACCTCCTCCGGGAGGTGAGGCAGCTCAGCCATGAGGAGGGAGAGAGGGTGATTGAGGAGGTAAAAGCCTTTCGCCCCAACCTCATTTTAAATCAGGTCCAATCGAAGAAGGATGTGGAAATCGGCTTTTCAATTAGAAGCGCCTGCCGGAAATATTTCGGCATTCATCTTCACTATCTGGGCTATATTGTTTACGACCAGGAGGTGGGGAGCTCGATCCGGAAGAGAAGGCCTCTTATCCTCGAACATGATCGTTCCAAGGCTGCCCAGTGCATTACTGAGATTGCCTCCAAACTGGCCAACAGTCATCAGAGATCATTTTCCTTTGAACGGACAGTGAGATGAGGCGGATTGAGGAACAGACTTACTATGAAATTTTAGAAGTTAGTCCGGAGGCGACCCCCAGAGAGATCGAGAAAGCCTACGAGCGCGCCAAGGAGACTTTTCACGTTGATTCGCCGGCCATCTATACCCTTTTTTCAAAAGAGGAGATCGAGGAGATTCAGGGGGCAATTGAAGAGGCCCATCGTGTCCTCATGAATGAGGATTTACGGAAAAGTTATGATCAGGCCCATCAGGAGGTGATTCAACAGTCATCCCCCGGAAGATTACCGGAGGTTGAGGGAAAATTTCAGGAAAAGGGGAGCCCCCTCTCTTTCAGCGACCTTGCCTTAAATATCGAGGAAGTGGACTATCGGGGTGCGGGGCTGAAGCAGATTCGTGAGAGGTTGGGCATCGATCTCAAAACGATTGCAGCAGAGACAAAGATTAATATTAAAATCCTCACATGGATTGAGGAAGAAGATCTCAAACACCTGCCCCCCCTGGTTTATCTGAAGGGATTCCTGAAGTCCTATGCGAAGGTCCTTCATTTAGATCCCCAAAGGTTAATTGAAGGGTATCTCCAATTATTGAAGGAAGGAAAAAAGAGGTAACCCTGTCAGGGTTTCTCCGAGAGGAGCTCCGAAACTTTGGATACCATCTGTTGAGCAATGGTGGTATTGAATCCGACCATCTTCTCACGGACCTTCCCTTCCCTATCAATCAGAAAGGTGGTCGGAAGGCCTGTGATTGCATATTTCCTTGCTACCTCATCCGGGGTGATGATGATGGGGTAAGGGATATCTATTGATTTGACGAAATTCCGTACGGTGTTCACATCTCCCCGATCCATGCTCATCCCGATCACCTCAAACCCTTTATCGTGATAGCTCTTGTAGATCTGGGTGAGATGGGGGATTGACTCCTTGCACGGTCCACACCAGGTGGCCCAGAAATCGAGAAGCACCACTTTCCCTTTCAGGGCGGAAAGGGTCATCTCCTGGTCATCGAGGGTTTTAAGCATAAAGTCAGGTGCGGTTGCCGGTTCTACCGGTTTCTTAGCGCAACGGGGAAACAGAAATAACCCGAAAACACATAAGGAGAGGAAAAAAAATCGAAAGAGAAATTGTTTCATAGTATCGTGCTCACACTTCCTTAGATTAAATCTCAGAATGGTCATTCCTGCAGAAGTAGTAATCCGGATGTCGTCCCTGCGGAAGCAGAGATCAGGCATTTATTGAATCGCTCCACCATTCGGATCCAGTTTTGACCGGCAAGTGCCCCGCAAGCCCCGCCTTGTAGGCGGGGTCAAGGGGCACAATATAAATGAGATTTCCTTTCCGGGAAGCCCCGCCCTGTGGGCGGGGAGCTTCACATTTAGATCCTGGTGGGTATTAAAGGGCTTTCTCAACCATGGCTCTTAAGCGGGATTTCGGCAAAGAGCCCACAATCTGATCCAGAATTTTTCCATCTTTAAAAAGGATAAGGGTGGGAATTCCCCTTACCCCATACTGGGTGGGTGTGACCGGGCTTTCGTCCACATTCAGCTTGGTTATTTTAACTCTTCCGGAGAATTCCTTGGCCAGCTCTTCAACCATCGGGCCGATCGCCCGGCACGGTCCGCACCAGGTGGCCCAGAAATCAACCAGCACGGGGATATCGGATTGAAGAACCTCGGAAGAAAAATTATGATCATTCACATGCAGTAAAGCGGATTCGTTCGCCATCTTTCACTCCTTATCATCATTTTATAATCCCGCACTCCGCAATCGGCAACCGGAAATGGATTACAGTCTTCTTTCCAGCACATAATCGGCAAGAAGGAGAAGTGCCTCCTTCTCCATTGAATGGGGAAAGCAAAGAAGGTGGCCTTTTGCCATCCCGATGTATTTTTTAGCCTTTTCAAAAGTATAATTGAGGCCATGATATTTCTCAATGATCCTGACCACCTGAAGGAATGAGGTCTCTGCGACCGGATCGGATTCAACCGTCTCCTCAATAAAGGCGGCTTCTTCCTGATCGCATTGCTTCAGCGTGAAGATCAGGGGGAGAGTGATCTTTCCATCCTCGAGGTCAATCCCGATCATCTTCCCGAACTCCTCTTCTCTTGAGGTATAATCGAGAGTATCGTCAATCAATTGGAAGGCGATCCCGAGATCCATTCCAAAATCGGATAAGGCACTCTCTTTTTCCTCGGTCACTCCACCCAGGATGGCCCCGATCCGGGTAGCCGCGGAGAAGAGGGCCGCAGTCTTCCGGGTGATGACGGAGAGATAATTCTCTTCAGTCAAGGTGAGGTCATTCGTCTTGATGAGTTCCTCCAGTTCTCCTTCCGCCATCAGGGTGGTGGCCTTTGAGATGGTCTGGAGGATCCTTCGATTCCCATTCTCAACCATCAGGGAGAAGCATTTGGTAAAGAGAAAATCCCCGACCAGCACACAGGCTTCATTTCCCCATTTTGAGTTGGCGGACTCCATCCCCCTTCTAAGCTCTGCTCGATCGACCACATCATCATGAAGCAATGTCGCGGTATGGATAAATTCAATGAGGCTTGCCAGGGAGATGTGTTCGTTTCCCTGATATCCGCAGAGTTTAGAGGACAGGAGGAGAAGGATGGGGCGAAGCCTCTTACCGCCGCTTTGAAAGAGGTGTTCACCGATGGCAGAAATGATGGGGACATCAGACCTCAAGTTTTTACGAAACTCTTGGTCCACCCTTTCCAGATCGTTTCCGATACATTTGAGGACAGGATCCAGGAAAGAACCCTTTTCCTCCGGATTAAAAATGGATATCCCTGAGGTGTTCATCTCTTAATTTAATTATCCCATTTGTCGACGCTTGTCAAAAAATTTTTCTTCCTGCCCGATAAGGAGCGAGAGGAAAAGATCTCCAAGGATTGTCAGACAGTTGAGGAGAAACCGAATGAATGGCGCCTTTTTTCAGATAGGTTGGCTTGGCGATTGAAGAACCAAAGGAGAGATGATTTTCAGTTCCACGCCGCTCGATTTGATCGCTTCGACCATGACGAATTTTGCCGTTTCTTCGAGACGGGGATAGACAAACTGTAATCGTTTGGGCTCCAGGCTTTGCTTTCTTAAACCCACCAGGAGATCAATCGCCCTGGAGGCGGGGAAGATGAGGTAGCATCTTCCTTTGTGATGGAGAAGATAAGAGGAGATAGTAATCAGGTCTTCCAGCGTCCCCTTGAGTTCATGACGTGCAATCGCCTTCTCCATCGATGGGTTCAACCTGCCCGAGAGGGATTTCCGGTAAGGGGGATTGGAGATGACCACATCAAAAGAGTCAGCCGGGAAAATCCTGTCCAGTTTCTTAAAGTCTTGATGAAGGATCAAGATGAGGGAATCCAGATGGTTCAACATCACATTCTTCCTGGCACATTGAACCAGTCCCTTTTGAATTTCAACGCCGACAAAGGACCCTGCCTTTGTCGTCCGTGATAATATAAGGGGGAGGATTCCACATCCTGTGCCCAGATCGATTACCCTTTCGTTATTTCGGATACGGATGAATTGGCTGATCAGAAGGGTATCAATGGAAAAGCGGTAGCCTCTTTTTTTCTGAATCACCCTTAACCTTCCATTAAAGAAGGTCTCCAGGGTTTCATCGGCCGCAGGTAAGATGTTCATTGGTCTTAAATATGGATTTGTCGTTTGGAAACGTAATTATCATAGATGGAATTTATTTGTCAATTCAACCTTTTTCTATTTAATGTCTTAAATTTATCTAGAAAATAAAAGTCTAAGGTCTAAAGGTAAGGGCCTAAAAGGTCATTTTCATCCTTCGAAGGTGACGACCCGTCATGAAAGATTGTTCAGAAATATAAGTAGTCTGTATAGAAATTGCTCACTTTTTTAAAAGTAAAAGATAAAAAATTTAGCTCGGTTAATTAAAAAAACCAATGTTTTTATATAGATAGATTTTATTATGAGGTAATTGGTATAGATATTGCTTCATATTTTTCTTGACAAAAAGGGGATAACATGCTAATTTTAAAAACAAATCTATTTTTTTATAAGAAAATCATTCGTAAGAGGAGGAATTCGTCATGAAAAGAGTGATGGGAATCCATCTCATTTTAGTTTTAATCATATCTTTCTCTCTTATTCTTTCCACATTCGCTCAGGAGAAGAAGGAGGAGGAAGGTATCTATACCATTAAAAAGGGGGATACGCTCTGGGATATATCTTCAAAATTTTTAAAGGATCCATTCCTCTGGCCAAAACTGTGGCAAAGAAATCCGTATATCACCAATCCCCACTGGATCTATCCCGGAAATCCCGTTCGTCTTTCACCTCTTGAAGAAGTGAAAAAAGAGGAACCCCCGAAAGCGGTTGAGGAGAAGCCAAAAGAGGTGGTCGTGGAAAAGAAGGTGGAGCCCCCTGCAGTTGAAAAGAAACCGGAACCAGTGGTTGTTCCAAAGGTTGAAGTAAAGCCACCCGCACCTGCGGAAGAGAAGAAAATGGCCTTCCGTGAAGTTCGATCTGCAGGGTTCATCGCCGACTTCAACTATACAGGGATTGGTATCGTTCTCGACAGTAAGGAAGGTAAAAATTTAATGGCGGAGGGAGACATTGCCTACCTGGCCTTCAAGACAAAAGAGTCTGTTTTGGTCGGAAACAAATATACCCTCTTCCGCGCCTCAGATGTCATTAAGGATCCTGCCACAGATAAAAAAGTGGGGATGAAATTTAATATTACAGGGAATATACAGATCATTGACCAGTATGGAAATTTCTATATCGGCAAGGTCCTCGAAGCCTTTGATTATATTGGAAGAGGAGACATGGTTCAGCCTTATATGAAGGAGAAGATGGAGATCGAGGCAAAATAAGAAAAGAACGGATTTTTCTCTTTTGATTTCTTTTTAAGCTTTGGAGACATCGATTTGTCTTCAAAGCTTTTTTGTCACTGAGGTCCTTAAAAAAAGAAACGGAGTTCCTTCTGGAATCATCTATGGCTGAAGAACTTTTTCATTGGGTGGCCTTGAGTCTCATCCCCGGTTTGGGAAGCGTCCTCATCAAAAGACTCCTGGAACGCTTTAAAACTCCCGAAGCCATCTTTCACGCATCTGTAAAGGAATTATCAGCGGTTGAGGGATTGAGTGAAACGGTGGCCAATGAGATTCAAAAAGGTCCCTCCGAAAAAAAAGTTAACCGGGAGTTCTCCTTGTTAAGAGAGGTGGGGGGAACGATCATCACCTTAAATGATGAAATTTATCCCCAGCGTCTGAGAGAGATCTATGACCCCCCTCCGCTCCTCTATATGAGGGGAACATTGAAAAAAGAGGACGAACTGGCAGTTTCCATTGTGGGGAGCCGCAAGACCTCCTCCTATGGAAGATGGATTACAGAAAAGATCAGCCAGGACTTGGTCCGTCATGGGATCACCATCGTCAGCGGGATGGCAAGGGGGATCGATTCGATGGCTCACAGGGGAGCCCTTTCAGGAGGAGGGAGGACAATTGCCATCCTGGGTTGCGGGGTGGATAGGATTTATCCTTCTGAGAATCGTCCCCTCTTCGAAGAGATCATCAATCAGGGGGCTGTCCTTTCCGAATTTCCGATGGGTTCACCTCCGGAGGGAGCCCATTTTCCGAAGAGGAATCGTATCATCAGCGGGCTCTCCATTGGAGTGGTCGTAGTTGAGGCCAGTGCCCGAAGCGGTTCGCTGATTACAGCCGGCTATGCACTGGAGCAGGGAAGGGAGGTCTTTGCTGTGCCCGGCAATGTGGGAGCTGAGGGAAGTCGAGGCACGAACCATCTGATCAAGGAAGGAGCCAAGTTGGTCGAATCGAGTGATGATATCCTCGAAGAGATCTTCCCCCAGTGGGGAAGAGAGAAAGAGAAGATCGAAAGGGCTGAAATCCCGGAGCCTGACCTCAGTCAGGAGGAGAGGCTTCTTTATGAGCGACTGGGAGGAGATCCCCTCCATATCGATACGATCATACGGGAAAGCGGTCTCGACCCTGGAAAAGTGTCGAGCCTTCTATTAAATTTAGAGCTGAAGGGCTTGGTCTCCCAGTGGCCCGGAAAATGTTTTAGCAAGAAGATGTGAATCATCCAAAACGATCATTGATGGATTAAGAATTCCAATGAGAGGATTAGGAATAAGATGTCAAAAGGATTGGTCGTCGTTGAATCTCCAACAAAGGTAAAAACCCTTCAAAAATTTTTGGGGAATGAATACCTGATCAGGGCCTCAGTTGGTCATATTAAAGACCTTCCCGAGAATGAGCTGGGAGTCGATCTCGATAAGGATTTCAGGCCCCATTATGTTACCCTTCCTGGTAAGACGAAAGTCATACGGGAATTGAAGAAGGCCAGTAAAGAGGTGAAGGATATCTATCTCGGCCCTGATCCGGACCGGGAAGGGGAGGCTATTGCCTGGCATATTGCAGAGGTTATCGGGAATAAAGAAAAGAATATCCACAGGGTTCTCTTCCATGAGATCACCCAGAAGGCTGTCCTCGAGGCCCTCAAGAAGCCTGAAAAGCTCCAGCCATCAAAATATGAGGCACAACAGGCGCGAAGGATTCTCGATCGCCTCGTAGGCTATCAGGTGAGCCCCCTCCTGTGGGAGAAGGTCCGGCGAGGTCTGAGTGCAGGCCGGGTTCAAACCGTGGCGGTTCGAATCATCTGCGAACGGGAGAGGGAGATTCAAAATTTTGTTTCTGAGGAATACTGGAGCCTTACAGCCACTCTCAAGGGAAAGGAATCTTCCGCACCTTTTGACGCCAAACTGGTCAGATGGAAAGGGAAGAAGGTGAAGATGGTCAATGAGACTGAGGCATTGACGATCGAAAAGGCTCTTGAGAATCTTCCTTTTTCCGTTTCGAAGATTGTTCAGCAGGAAAAACAGAGGCATCCCTTTCCTCCCTTTATCACCAGCCGGCTTCAACAGGAGGCCTATCGAAAACTCTCCTTCTCCGCTCAGAAGACGATGCGGATCGCTCAGGACTTATATGAGGGAGTGAATCTCGGGGAGAAGGGACAGGTGGGATTAATCACCTATATGAGGACCGATTCGGTCCGGGTTTCCACAGAGGCACTCCATCAAGTGAGAGGCTGGGTTAAAGAACGCTTCGGGGAACCCTACCTCCCCCCCAAACCGAATGTCTTTCGGAGCCGCAAAGGGGCTCAGGAGGCCCATGAGGCCATCCGGCCCACATCGATCGAATTGGAACCCGAACAGATCAGAAGCCATCTTCATAAAGATCAGTTTGATCTCTATAAATTGATCTGGGATCGGTTCGTGGCATCCCAGATGGCCTCCGCCCGTTTTCTCCATACCCAGGTGGAGATCAGGTCGGACGAGGCCATTTTCAACGCCACAGGTGCCACCCCTCTCTTCCCTGGATTTATGGTCCTCTATATGGAGAGCGAGGATAATCATGAGAATGGAGGACAGGAGGGGACTCTCCCCCTCCTTTCGGAAGGAGAGGTTCTGGAATTATTGGCGCTGATCCCAAAACAGCATTTTACCCAGCCTCCCTCCCGATTTTCAGAGGCCACATTGATTAAAGAGCTGGAAGAGAAGGGCATCGGGAGGCCTTCCACTTATGCCACCATCTTAAGCACCATCAAGGGGAAGGATTATGTCCGGCTGGAGAAAGGAAGGTTTTTCCCGACAGAATTGGGATTGGTGGTCAATGACCTCCTCGTCGTCCATTTTCCGGATATCTTCGATGTCGAATTCACCGCCCAGATGGAAGAGAATCTGGATAAAATCGAGGAGGAGAAGAAAGGATGGGTTGAAACACTGGGGCAATTTTATTCTCCTTTTCAGAAGGACCTCGAGATGGCAAAGGTCTCCATGAGAAATATGAAAGCTGAGATGATCCCCACCGAGGCCAAATGCGAACGGTGTGGCTCGAAGATGGTAAAACGCTGGGGAAAGAGAGGTTATTTCCTGGCCTGTTCAAGTTATCCCAAATGTCGATACACGAGAGATATGGATGAGAATGGTGAGCCGAAGATCGAAACGGATGCCCGTTGCGAACAGTGCGGAAGTCCCATGGTCATAAAGAATGGTAAGTTCGGAAGGTTCCTGGCCTGCTCCAATTATCCCACCTGCAAATTTACCCAATCCCTGAACACCGGCGTCTCCTGCCCTCAAGAGAACTGTAATGGGATGATCGTGGAGAGAAGAAGCCGCAAGGGAAGGACCTTTTACGGTTGCACCAATTATCCCAAATGCACCTTTGCCCTCTGGGACAAGCCGGTTCCGGAGAGGTGTCCACAATGTGATTTTCCATTCCTGATCGAAAAGCAGGCCAAAGGCGGGGTCATTAAAAAATGTCCTAAAAAAGAATGCGGATATCGAACCTCAGAATAGGGGGTTTCGGTATCGACGCCTTCCCTCGATGATCTTCTTTCGGGTAAACCGGTGTTGCATCCACTGAAACGGGAAATAGATTAAACGGTTCAGCAAGGTGGGAGGATAGTCCCACTGGAACCGTTTCCAGATGGAGGAGTAGGAATAGAATTTCTTCCAGGTCTCTTTCCAGTTCTTCCGGAGTGTCTCTACGTCCATTCTCTTCGGGATAAAGAAAGGTGCATATTCTTCCGGATCTTCGAGCAACCACCATTGATCCCGGTATAGACGGCCCTCCTCTTTTACCCGATGATAAAAGGAAGTTTCGGGATAAGGGGTGAGGAGGGCAAAGACCACAGAGAAGATTTTGGTTTGAATGGCGAAATGAACGGTCTCTTCGAAGGTAGAGAGATCGTCTTCATCAAAGCCGAAGATGAAGGCTCCCCAGATCGTGATCCCGAAACGATGCAGGGCGTCGATGATCTCCCGATACTCCGCTGGATCGTTCTGGGGTTTGTTGGAGTGGACCAGATTCGCCCGGGAGAGGGATTCAAACCCAATCAGAAGACCCAGACACCCGCTCCGGGAGAGGAGTTCGAACGTCTCGGTTTCTTTTAACCCGGAGAGGGAGACCTGCCCCATCCATTTTTTCTTGAGAGGGATCAGGGCCTGGAGCAATTCCCTGGAATAGGAAGGGTTGCCGATGATGTTATCATCATTAAACATGATCAATCGGTGTTTCAGGCTTTTCACCTCTTCGATCACTTCTGAAACCGGTCTCAACCGATAGGTATTTCCAAAAAATTTTCGGACGGAACAGAATTCGCAACGATAAGGACACCCCCGGGTCGCCTGAACCACATCAAGGGGAAAGTAACCCTTCTGAGGAAGAATTTCCCTCCGGGGCCTCGGGATCTTTCGGGGATCAATGAACCCTTCATGATGATAGAAAGGTTTAAGGGAGCCATCCCGGAAATCTTCGATCAGGAGGGGCCAGACTTCTTCCGCCTCCCCAATGACCACCGAATCGGCATGTTCTTTTGCCTCTTCGGGCAGGGCAGTGGGATGGATTCCTCCGAGAACAACAGGGATTCCCCTTTTCCGGTAAGCCTCTGCAATCCGGTAGGCCCTCAGAGCGGTTTTTGTCATCACCGTGATCCCAACCAGATCTGTCCCTTTTAATCCTTTTTTCAGATCGATCGGCGTGAGGAGATCGTCCGTGAAAGAAATCTCCGCATCCGGAGGAGAGAGGGCAGCCAGAATAGGAAGGGCAAGGTTAGGGATAGGAGCATTTTCTTCAACTGCGGGGGAAATGAGTTCGATCTTCATCGTTTTAAAGGCCAGGTTAATTATTAAAAATCTAACAACCTTTCTTGAGATTGTCAAAATTCCAATTTACAAATGGTAGGGAGAAGACCTAAAATAAGAATTATGGAACCCATTGTGGTTGTCGGTGCGGGTCTGGCTGGATGTGAAGCGACGTGGCAGATCGCCAGAAGAGGAGGAAGGGTGGTCCTTTACGAGATGAAGCCAAAGAATTATTCTTCAGCCCACCGATCCCCTCTCTTTGCGGAACTGGTCTGCAGTAACTCCTTGAAGTCGGAATCCCTGGAGAATGCCTCAGGGATCCTGAAAGAAGAACTCCATTTGCTTGACTCCCTTATTCTGAGAACAGGCAGGGAAACCAGGGTTCCTGCA
Source organism: uncultured Syntrophaceae bacterium (assembly GCA_964641715.1). Classification (GTDB taxonomy): domain Bacteria; phylum Desulfobacterota; class BSN033; order BSN033; family UBA1163; genus CAZXMB01. The sequence goes on along the minus strand of CAZXMB010000046.1, from coordinate 1,476 downwards.
GGGGAATCTCTCGCTGTGGACCGGGAGAATTTCTCAAAAAAGATCACACGGACGATAGAAAGCCTTGAAGAAGTGGAGATCATTCGTGAGGAAGTGAAGGCTCTCCCACAGGATAAGGTAACCATCATTGCTTCCGGGCCTCTCACCTCAGAAGGTCTGGCCAGGGAGATATGGAGAGAGACGGGAAACCAGCACCTCTTTTTCTATGATGCCATTTCACCCATTGTTACCTCTGAATCCATCCATCTTGAGAAGACATTTCGGGCCTCCCGGTATGGAAAGGGAGGGGAGGATTATCTCAATTGTCCGATGGATGAAGAAGCCTATTATCAATTTGTGGAGGCATTGAACCGGGCGGAGAAGGTTCCTCTCCGGGATTTTGAGAGGAAATGTCTCTTCGAAGGTTGCCTGCCCATAGAGGAACTGGCAGCAAGAGGAAAGGATACTTTGGCTTTCGGGCCCCTTCGACCGGTTGGCCTCGTTGATTCAAAAATAAAAAGACAACCCTTTGCCGTGGTCCAACTCAGGCAGGAGAATGAATTTGGCACTCTTTACAACTTAGTGGGATTTCAGACTCGATTGAAACAGGGTGAACAGAAAAGGGTTTTTCATATGATCCCCGGACTGGAAGAGGCAGAGTTTGTCCGATGGGGATCAGTTCACCGTAACACCTTTATTGACTCACCCCGATTGTTATTGGCATCCCTTCAATTAAGACATCATCCCAACCTCTATTTTGCAGGTCAGCTCACAGGGGTAGAAGGTTATATGGAGTCCACTGCGATGGGGCTTTTAGCAGGGATCAATGCCTTACGCCAGGCAAAAGGGATGGAGCCGGTTGTCCCTCCTCCCCCCACGACTGCCATTGGAGCCCTGGTTCATTACATCATTCATTCCCCGAGCGTACCTTTTCAGCCAATGAACGTCAATTTTGGACTCCTCTTGCCTTTGAATGGAAGGGCGAAGGGGCAGAAGAAGCGGCTTCTTTTGGCTAAACGGGCATTGGAAACCTTGGCAGAATGGAAGAGGGAATATGAAATTTGAGGAGGGCTGGAAGTGAAGGAGCAGGATTCCTTAGAGACCAGAGGGGCAAAATGCTTGCGGTGCGGAAAGGAACTTCCAGCCGGGAGTCTGAATTATTTAGTCAACATCAGGGTTTTTGCCGGTTTTGACGGAGTGCTGCTGGAGCCGGAGGAAGGGGTTGATAACCAGTTAAAAAGAGTGCTGAAACAGGTTCAGCAATCGGGACCGGAGGAATTGGAGAAGGAGGTTTATGAAGAGTTTACCCTTATTCTCTGCAAGAGCTGTCGGGATCGATTGGTGGATGAGATCAAACATCCCTGGGAAGGACCTTTTAAGATCCGAAGCGGTTCTGACCGGATTCTCCATTGAAGGACATCTTAATCCCCCTCGCCCTCTTTTATTAGCAGATGGGGAAATCCAAAAGCTATTTTCTACATGATCCTAAAAAACTCT
>CAZXMB010000045.1:14196-19580 GCA_964641715.1 uncultured Syntrophaceae bacterium | reverse complement strand
TTAGTAACCACTATTGCGATCCACTAGCCCAATCAGTGGCTCCCCTCTCACCCACCTTTCATAATTGTTGACAAAATCTTCACAGATCTCTTCGGGGATGTTGATCCCTGAAACATGGGGAGTGATGATGACATTGTCGAGGTTCCAGAGCTCACTCTCACGGGGAAGAGGCTCCTCCTCAAAGACATCGAGAACCGCTTTGATCTTTTTTGTCTTCAGTACCTTTATCAGACCCTTCTCATCGATCGTCTTTCCCCTGCCGATGTTGAAGAGGACCGCTCCCTCCTTCATCCAACTGAGCTCCCTCTCCCCAAGGAGATGCTCTGTCTCGGAAGTAAGGGGAAGGGCGGAGATGAGATAATCCACCCGCGGGATCATCTGGCCGAGGTCCTCAGGCCCATAAACCCGGTCCACATTCTCCACAGGCGAAGGGGTCCGCTTCGCTCCGAGGACATCCATCCCGAATTGTTTCCCCCTTCTGGCGATCTCCCGCCCCACCGAACCCAAACCCACCATTCCCAGGGCTTTCCCCCTTAACCGTTCGGGTCTTCTTTGATACCATACCCTCTTCTGTTGATCCTCAAAATATTTTCTCAGATTTCTGCATTCATAGAGAAGATAGGCAAAGACATATTCGGCCATCATCTCGCCATAGACCGTGGTTTTGGTAAGGATCACCTCCTCAGGAAGATACGGATTCTTAACGAGATGCTCGTTTCCGGCCGCCATGGAGGCAAACCAGACAAGATGGTTTGCCCTCTTTAATAACTCATCCGGGATCTTCCATGAAAAAAGAATCTCTGCCTCTGCGATGAAATCCATTGCCTCTTCCGGTCGAACCGCAGACCGGATGGTCAGAGGAGGTAATCTCTTGATCAGGATCTTCTCATACTCTCTCGCAAGAGGATGATGGATCAGAAGTCGATGAGTCCCCATTTTTTTATTTTAACCTGTTCATTACCTTAATTTCAAAAGTCGCCTCGCATTTCCCTCGTAGATGGCCCGTCGTTCTTCAGGGCTGATATCCAGACGGTCAATAATCTCGATGGTCCATCGGATATAGGCAGATCCTTTCTCCGGGTCAAAGGGTGAATCCGAACCGAAGAGGGTCCTCTCCGGACCGAAGAATTTCAGCCCGCAAATCGTTGCCTCTTTCGACCCGAAAACTGCGGTATCCGCATAGAAGAGCCGGAAGTAGTCCAGGGGTCTCTTCTTCAATCTTTTAAGCAGAATTGTGTAATCCTCATCCGATGTCCGGGTACCCAGCTGGTCCCAGCCAGGGCCCACCCGGCCCTCAAAATAGGGGATCATCCCACCCAGATGATGGGTGATGATCTTAAGATCGGGATGCCGATCAAAAAGGCCTGAAAAAACCAGATGGGCCATGGCGACGCTCGTCTCGTAAGGCCAGCCAAAGGTCCACCAGATCTCATAATGGCTTTTGGGTTCGCTCTTATAATCGGGAAAATCCGCCCCTCTTGCCGGATGAATCCAGATGGGTCGGTCCAGCTCTGCCATCAGGTCAAAGAGCGGCAGGGTCTCGGGTTTATCCAGAGGTCTTCCCGATACGTTTGTAAAAATCTGAACTCCCACTGCCCCGAGATCCCGCACCGCACGCTTCGCCTCTTTTAACAGCCCTTCTGGATTATTCATGGGTAACGAAGCGATGAACCCGGGAAAACGATCGGGGTATTTCCTGACCAGTTCGGCCATGCCGTCATTGGCCAGTTTTGCCAGTTCTCCGGAAAGGGGTGGAGCGGCCAAGGACTCAATGGGCGGTTGGGGCAAACAGATCACCTGAACATAATCATCAAAACGATCCATGATCCTGAACCGTTCATCCAGATCTACGATGCATGGAATATTCCGGACTCTTTTGTTCATATCCTTGCCGCTTGGAGCCACTTCGATCATTCTGTCATAAAACGATTTCGGGAAAATGTGATTGAAAATATCAATCTTCATGAACGGCCTCCTTTTAGTTTTTCCCTTTCCTTGAAGGGATTCCCAATTCTTTCCATCTTCGTTCCACCCCCTCCATGATCTCCTTTGAGGGATAAGCATCGGGCGGAAATCTTTCGTTCCCCCATTCAGGTCGCGGCTTCCATTCGTAAGGTTTGACGGCTTCAATGGTAAGGGTATCGGTAAATCCCTGGAGCTCGGGAAGTTGTGAAGGATCCAAAAAGGCTCCTTTGCCTCTTTGCAGAATCGTAATTCCTCTTGAGGCCTGAAGCCTTGAGACCATCCCCCACCATATCTCTTCAAGATTGAAGGGGTCGATATCTTCATCCACAATGATCACATTTTTTAGAAAAGCGCCTGTTTTGCTTCCAAAGAGTGCATGGGCAACCGTCCTTGAATGGCCGGGATATCGTTGGCTGAGGGAAACGACCGCCATCCCCCACCCTCCTGCCACTGCCGGGAAATGAACACCCCTTATCCCGGGAATCCCCAGCGTGTCTGTCAAAAAATTGTGGGCCAGACCACTGAGTGCAACCGATGTGCAGATATGGTCTTCATTGACAGGCTTTCCTTCGAGGGTGCCTCTGAAGATGGGATGATTCCGATGGGTCACACAATGAACGTGGATGACTGGCCTTGGCCCGGGCCTTCCGCTATAGTGACCCATCCACTCTCCAAAGGGCCCTTCCATTCTCCTCTCACCAGGGGGAATCTCCCCTTCTATCACAATCTCTGCTGAGGCAGGGACTTCCAAATCTATCGTCTCACATTTCACTAAATCCACAGGCTCGCCCCTTAGCCCTCCGGCAAAATCGTACTCATTCATCTCAGCCGGAAGGGGTGTTAGAAAGGTGAGGGGTAGCACAGGATCCATACCGATCACAATGGCCACGGGCATGGGTCTATTTGTCCTTCGATATTTCTCATAATGGAGGCCAATGTGTTGATCACGAGCAAGGAGTATTCCGAGGGTCTTTGGGTCGTGGATCATCGTCCGATACATCCCAATATTCGTCCATCCGGTTTCAGGGTCTCGGGTGATCACGCCGTGCCATGTTCCAAGGTATCGGCCCCCGTCCCGGTCCTGCCAGAGTGGAACAGGAAATTTTAAGAGGTCAACTTCGTCTCCCCTGAAGATATTCTCCTTGCAGGGGCCTGTCCTCACGCTATTTGCTCTGATCGGCTTTTTGATTCTTTTCCTGAATTCAGGAACTATTTCATCCAACGCCGTAGGCGCGGAGAGCCCCAAAGCTAAAGCCAGTCGTTGATAGGTCGACACACCGCATGTGAAAAGGGGAATAGGATGGTCTTTAATCTTTTTGAAAAGGAGAGCAGGCCCCTTGAGGTCGAGATTTTTTCTCACGATCCCACCGATCTCATATCGCCAATCCACCTCCGCGGAAATTTCAGCGAGCTCCCCCTCTGATCGAAGCCGATCAATGAATTCTCTCAAATCTGCGTAAGGCATAAGCTCTTTAACCTTCTCAATCCAAATGATCGGATCCTTTTTTCTTAATACGCTGGTTGCCTTTCCATTCCCATACGATAATAGGGAGGCCAATCATCAATCCAATCAAATCGCTTCTCCAGCCTGGAATCATACATCCCAATCCTGCCAGAATGAGCAGGACCCTTTTCATCCAGTTCAATTTTCGAAACAGAAACCCCTCCACTCCAATCGCAAGCAGACTGATCCCGATCATCGCGGTCAGGACCGCATGAACCCCTTCGAGAAGATTTCCCTGGAGTAACAGGGAGGGGTGATAGGCAAACAGGAAGGGCACGATGTAGGCTGCAATCCCCAATTTGATGGCTTGATAGGCAGTCCTCATCATATCCGCCCCGGCCAGAGAGGCCGCCGCATAGACTGCCAGGCAGACGGGAGGAGTCAGGAAGGACATCACCGCAAAGTAGAAGACGAAGAGATGGGAATTCAGAGGGGCCACTCCTAATTGAATCAGGGCGGGGGCGATCAGGATAACCATGAGGAGGTAAGCCGCTGTGACGGTCATTCCCATTCCGAGGATGATCGCTCCTGTTGCTCCCAGGACGAGGAGAAGAAGAGTGTTTCCTCCCGCAAGGCTGACGAGCGCCTGTGAAAACGTAAAGCCCAATCCCGTGAGGGATACGACCCCGATGATCAGCCCTGCGGCAGAGCAGACCACCCCTATCTCCAGCATCCCTTCCCCGGTTTCCTTCAGGATCCTGGTGATCTTCACGAAATTGAGACGATCACTCCTGCGGAGAAAACAGATAAGGAAGACCGAGGCAGTGGCATAAAGACCTGCCCTGTCTGCTTCGATCATCCTGATGAAGAGCGTATAGATCAAGACAAAGAACGGGATCACAAAGAGCCACCCCTTACGGAACACATCCGACAGCTTTGGAACCATCTCCGGGGAAAGCCCCTTTAATCCATTCTTGGCCGCCTCCAGATCCACCTGAATGAATACCGCCATATAATAGAGGACCGCAGGGATGGCTGCGGAGATTGCCACCTTCGCATAAGGAATGCCCAGGAAGGTGGCCATCAGAAATGCGGCCGCCCCCATAATGGGTGGCATGATCTGCCCTCCGCTTGATGCGGTTGCCTCCACCGCTCCGGCGAAATAAGGGGGGTATCCGGTCTTCTTCATCAACGGGATGGTGACCGATCCGGTCGTCACCACATTGGCGACGGCACTGCCTGACATCGTTCCGAAGAGAGAGCTTGCCAGAACCGCCACCTTGGCAGGTCCCCCCCGATAACGGCCCATGAAGACCATGGCGGATTCAGTAAAGAACTCCCCCCCTCCTGTCCTGAAGAGGGCCTGGCCGAAGAAGACAAAGGCGAAGACCACGGTGGCCGCCACCTCGATCGCAATCCCGAGGATTCCCTGAGGGTCGAGGTAGAGGAAAGAAACGAGACGGGACCAGGTTACCCCCTTCCCGTAAAGCCTTCCCGGAAAGAGAAATGTAAATAGCGCGTAAAACATGAAAATCAGGACAATCGTTAAAAAGGGCCATCCCAATACCCTTCTGGATGCCTCCAGGACAAGGACAGTGGCAATCGTCCCGAGGACAATACGAAGAGGGGTGAGAAGTCCCATTTCAACAACGATCTCCTTGTAATAGAGAGCTAAGTAAATCCCGACCCATAAGCCAAGTATCGAAAGGATAAAATCATACCCTGGCAACCGATCCTTCGGGGCCTCTTTCTTAATTGGGACAAGGATGAATACAAGACCCATGATCAACCCGAAAAAAAGGGCAAGGTACTGCTGGAGGTAGAAGGAGAGGCCAAAATGCAGTGGGAGGTTTAAGATGGAGATGATCCCAACGACAGGGATCAGGAGGAGGAGGATATCCTCCCAGTAACCGAACAGGCCGGCCGGCCTCCTGAATCTCGATTCTTCCACGGGGTCTGTCATAGGATTCGCTTT
>CAZXMB010000045.1:0-14096 GCA_964641715.1 uncultured Syntrophaceae bacterium | reverse complement strand
CGGCCGGCCTCCTGAATCTCGATTCTTCCACGGGGTCTGTCATAGGATTCGCTTTCGTTGATTGGAAGGTAAAAGCATCGGGTTAAGGTAAGGATACCTGTTTCGTCTCCGGGTAAGGGCAAGGGTTTAAATGATTAGCCCTTACCCATTGCCCTCCCCACCAGACTGGCTTTATAGCCCTAACCTCTGCACCTTACCTGAAAGGCCATCTTCATGGCTTTCGAATGAGAAAATTGTCATGCAAAGCCTATTTCTTCCTCGCTAACAGGGTCTCCTGAAGCTTTGCCATCTCATCCGTCCAAGCCCCTTTCTCCTTATAGAATTTAACAGCTCCCGGATGGTAAGGGATCAAGGCCTCCTTTGAGACAAACCTCTCCGGAGTCCAATTTTTCAAAAGCACATGAATCGGAGCTAACTCTTTATGATTCTCCCACAGGGCTTTGACCACCTGGTAAGCGGCCTCATCAGGGAGGTCCTGCCGCCCGATGAGATAGATGTCATACGCCCACAGGTATTGCTCTTTTTCCACTCCCGTTTTACCGGGCCCCGGGGTAATTTTGATAGGGTACCCTGAGAACTTCTCTCTAACTCTTTTCATCGCCTCTGGAGAAGGATCAAGAGGAAGGATTCTCGCTCCCCTTTTAGCCTGGAGTTCTTCCATGATAGGCATGCCTATTGTACAGGTAGCAGAGGCATCCGAACGGCCTTCAATCACCGCCTTCACCCCTTCGGCCACAGAGCTGACAGGAATAGGTTTGATCTCCGACCAGGTGACCCCGCCATTAAGGAGCAGGGCCTCGGTCTGGAGTTGAAGCGATGGAGTGGGAAGATTCCCTGCAACCCTCTTTCCTTTGAGGTCAGAATATTTGTAAATCCCTGAGTCCGCAGCAACGGACAAACCAATCGCATTATTGACACTGATGGCAATGAGCCTGACCGGAAATCCTTTCCCTTTTGATAATTTTTCGTAGACGAACTCACCGAGGTATCCTTTTTCGGCATCCCAGTTATTCAGAACTCCAAGGTCAATCTCCTGAGTTAAGAGGAGAGGATACCAGGCGGAAGGGCCTGCCATAGGTTTAACCGTGGTCTTCATGGGCGCATGTCTTCCAACCACCGTGGCCACAGCCGTCCCCACCACATTGAAAAAAGAACCCACGGGATGGGTCCCGATATTAAGCATGGAGGGTAACTGCTCGGCAAGGCCTTCCCCCACGCCCCATACCATGAGAAACACAAAAATAAAAAATAAACGCAAAATCTTACTCATCATGATGATCGCCTCCTTTATTTGTTGTTTGGGGTTTTCGTCAATGACCGGTTAAATTCAGATCTCACCTCCTTTTCTTTCATCGATAAAACGCTTGGCTTTATAGCTGAATTTAGGAAGACTCCCCTTTGGAACTGCCTCGACCTCCATTCTCAGATTAAGCCTTCTCTTTATTTCATCCTGAATGGCCCCCTCAATCACTTCTTTTCTCCCTCCCTCTTTGATCTCAAGTTTGATCCCTATCTCATCCAATTCATTCTTTTTATAGGCTTTGATCTGATACTCATCTCCGGGTTGTATATATTTTTCGACAATGTTGGCAAGGGCATTGGGAAAGACATTGACGCCCCGGATAACGACCATCTCGTCCTTTCGTCCGAGGACCCCGCCCTCAAGAACCCGAAAAGTCCTTCCGCATGGGCAGAACCCTTTTTTAACTTTAACCAGATCTCCTGTTCGATATCGGATGGCAGGCATACACGACCTTCCCAGATTGGTCACAACCAGCTCCCCTGCCTCACCTTCTTCAACGGGCTTTCCAGTCTCAGGGTCCACGACTTCAGCAATGAACTCACTTTCCAGAATATGTACGCCATCCGGTTCCTCTGTACATTGAAATCCCCATGTCCCGACTTCGGTCAGGCCGATGTAATCGAAACATCGGGCGTTCCATATCCTCTGGAGCTTTTCGCGAACCTGTGGGACAAGGGCTCCCGGCTCTCCGGAAAGGAGAAGAGATCTCACGCTGGAGGAGGCGAGATCGATCCCTCTTTCTCTGGCTGTCTCAGCCAAAGCCAATGCATAGGTTGGGGTTGTGGGGATCACGGTCGCTTTATTCCCGATGATACACTCCAGCCGTTGCAATGAGTTCCAGCCTCCGGTAGGTATGATGAGGATTCCAAGTTGGTAAGCCCCCTCATACATGATCCAGAAGGCAGTATAGGGGCCAAAGTTAAAGGGAAATAGAATTCGGTCTCCTCGTATGACCCCCGCTCCTTTTAAAATATGGCAGGCAACCCTTCCCCTCCATTCCCAGCTCTCTCTGGTATCAAGGAATTTTAAAGGTCTACCGGTGGTCCCGGAGGTCTGATGGTACTGGACATAATTTTCTAATGGTTCGGTCAGATTCGTCCCAAAGGGCGAGTTCCTCTCCTGATCCTCTTCAAATTCCCTTTTAATGGTAAAAGGCAATTTCTGGAGGTCGTCTGGATTCCGGATATCCTTGAGATGGACTCTGTGTTGTTTAAATTTTTCTTTATAGAACGGGTTGGAAGCAAAGACCTTTTTCAATAAGTCCACCAGTTTCTTAAACTGGAGCATGACGGTCTCGTCTCTGCTGGCTGTCTCCACTTTCTTATCGAAATATTCGACCTCTCCCATCACGTACCCCCAACCCCCCTGCTTCTTTCCTTCTTTTCCACTGCCTCGAGCACGTCCTCCCACGGTTTCCCCGGAACAAATTCCTCCAGTTCCTGCTCAATGGTCAGGTACCAGGGATCAGGGGCTTTTTCACCGGATTCTCCCCTGACCCAGAGGATATCAGGGTTCTTCAAGGTTTTTTTCGATTTGGAAACTTTCGCCAGGACATGCTTGGTATTGTACTTGGTCTTACCGGGAGACAGGTCTTTGATGAAAAGTTCCCTCTTTCCTTCTTTCATGTCTGAAAACTTTCTCACGAAAGTCTGCCATTCCTTCATCGTGCCTATCCTCCTTCTTTTTTCCTCCGCTTTGGGGGATCTATATCTTGATCCCGTAGCTTTCCCAATTCCTGTTCACTTTGTCAATGGTCTCCTTGGTGAAAATCGTTTTGAACGATGCCTTGATCGGGACAATCTCCTTCTCCCACTCCGGCGGCCATGTACTGTCAAAGGCAATCGAAACCCCTTTCAGCTTCTTCCTTTCCTCTGGGCTGTAGAAAGGTGTTAATGAATTTGCTCTGCCCTCGTACCACTCATACAAAATACCTCTTCCCGGATGGCATCTTGTGGCAAAGCAGTGCAATACCTCAGCCATATTGAATACGTCCACATCCGCATCCACGATGATATGCTTATTGGTCATGACTCTTCTCAGGGTGAAATAGTCAAGGACCTTCCGCGCAGTCTCCGCTCCACCTTTTGTCACACCGATCACAATCAAATGGGTTACCCCTTCGGGAGGGACGTAGACATCCGTTACGGGGACACCATGCCTCAATAAACCCTTTTTCATGGCCACGGCCGCAGTCAGGGAGGCCGCTATGGAGCTGTCATCAGGCGGTGTGCCGAGGGCAATCATCGTGACAATAGGTTTGCTCCGGTAGGTAATTGCCTTTACCTTTACCGCAACACCGGCACACATGGTTCCGCTCCTGTAGCCGGGATACTCACCGAAGGGCCCATCCGGTGCAATCTGATCCGGCATAAGCTCGCCCTCAATAACAATCTCTGCATGCGCCGGGACCAGGAGGTCCGATGTCTCACACTTCACCAGATCTACTGGCTCGCCTCTCAATCCGCCCGCATGGTCCGCCTCGTCTTCGAAAGTCTTGATCCCTGCAGTGGCGACGATGTGCGACAGGGGGTCCGTTCCAATGACAACGGCGATGGGCATAGGCTTATTGTAGGGCAAATAGCTCTTCTTCATGATAAAGGCAAGCTGGCTTGTGCTCTGAGGCCATCCGGTCAACCAGTTTTTGGTATGTACCATGAATCTGTACATGCCCCAGTTTGTCCAGTTGGTCTCAGGGTCCTTGTTGACCACCACATCCCATGTGCCGATATACCTGCCTCCGTCCCCTTCGTGGACCATCGGAGCAGGGAACTCATTCAGGTCAACCTTCTTCCCCAGCAGGATGTTCTCTTTGCAGGGGGCATTCGCCTTCTTGACTATTTTAGGAGGGATTTTTATATCGATGCGTTCCTCATACTCCTTGTATATCTTTCTTACCGGTGTATTCTTGGGTAGCATCATCGATAGCGCCACCCGGCTCCACGTTCCCGAGGTTCCGTTGGAGATTCTGTATCCCTCGGGGTAGCCTTTGATCTTTTCGAAAAGCAGGGCCGGCCCTTCATGTTCGAACGTTTTTCTGCTGATGGCCCCTGCCTCTCCATCCCAATCGACTTCTTTTTTTACTCTTGCAAGCTCGTTTTCTCTCTCAAGGACTTCGAAAAAATCCCTGTGATCCTTAAAAGCCATTGTGCACCCTCCTTATTTGGATTTGGATGTAATGATCTTTAAACCGCTCTGCACCTGGATGATGTCTTTCAACATCAGTTCATAAACTTTTTGGGAGTCCCTTTCTCTGAGAGCCTTCAATATCTTCTTATGATAGGCAACCGCCTGCCTGGAAATTTCGATCCTCTTGGTCAAATGGTCCGTTATTTCGAGGGTCATCTCCTTTACGACGTCAAGCAGGGTCTTCATGGTTAAGGCAATCACCTGGTTTTTGGTGGCTGCGGCGATGAGAGAGTGAAACTCTATATTCTGTGCCGGGGATGGATGATTCGATTTGACAATCTTCGATGTTTCCTGGATATTTTTCTCCAGTTTTCCAAGGTCATCACCCGTAATTTTTTCTGTAGCAAATTTTCCAATATAGGGTTCCAACATGATTCTCGCTTCGGTTAACTCCTTAATTGAGATTCTTTGCATTCGCAGGATGGAAGAAAGAGAGTCACTGATCGGCTTCGAATTGACCTCTGCGACGAATATACCGGAGCCCGGTTTAATCGTTAAAAGCCCTGAGGTTTCCAGGCTTTTGAGGGCCTCCCGAATCGAGATCCGGCTTGCCTGAAATTGGTCTACCAGCTCCCGCTCCGGGGGAAGCCTGTCCCCCGGTTTCATCGTCCCGCGGAGAATGGCATTCTTAACTTGCTGGGCGATGCGCTCTGAGATCTTTTTGTTTTTGATCGGCCGGAAGGGGTTCATAAATTGGTATGACATCTGTCCTATTACCAATTTAAAAAAATATTGTCAAGACTGAAAATGGGACAGGAATCATTCCATTTTATTTGACAAACTCGCCTGAGGAAAATAGAATGAAGTCCTTCAGAATTTTTGTAATCGCAAAGGAGTGAAGAAATGATCAATCCCTGGAAATGTATCCGATCCCGGACCACCCGATCCTTTCGTATCTTTTCCATTCGGACCGATACAGCCCTCTCACCAAGAACAGGAAAGGAGCATGACTTCTACGTGATCGAGGCAAGGGATTGGGTCAATGTCATCCCTCTCACGGAGGATCATCAGGTGGTCATGGTGAGACAGTACCGGCATGGTTCAAAAAAAGTGACCCTCGAAATTCCAGGAGGTCTGGTGGAGGGAAGGGACACTCCTGAAAAGGCAGCGGCTCGGGAACTGTTGGAGGAAACAGGTTACCGGGCAAAGAAGTGGACAAAAATCGGCGCCATCAATCCCAATCCGGCGCTCTTTAATAATCGCTGTTATACATTTTTGGCTGAGGACATCAAGAGGGTTACGGATCCCTCCCCCGATCAGACCGAAGAGATTGAGGTTTCCCTTCTCCCTCTAAAAGAAATTCCTCCGTTGATCCTGAAGGGGAAGATCGACCATGCCATCGTCATCGCCGCATTCACCCATTACTTTCTCCGGCATCCGGAAAGGGTGATTTGAAACCGGGAGGGGTGCTCCCGGCGGTATCGATCATGACATCGGATTGATCTTTTCGTGGACGAAAATCTTTCTCTTCTCAAGCTCCCTGAAGACTTCTCGGGGTTCAAATGCAAGTTCCGGGATGACCACTCCTTTTCTATTGACTCTGCCGGAGGCGATGATCTGTGTGCCGATGGACATGGGGATCCCCACACATCTGGTATAAGCCCTGAGCCTTTCCCATCCCTTCACCGACCCATCTGATGCAGGATGGGTATGGGTCAGGATGTGCTGAATCTTTTTCCCTTCTTTGAAACCAATCACCTCGACATGGAGGGCATATCCATAGAGGTCAGTGGTCTGGCCTTCGGGAACCTGCATGAGGTAACTTTCAATGGCGTCCATAATGCCTATTTCCGCATTCCCTGCCCTCACCCTGTCATTCCGCATGAATCCCCAATCATAGAGGGCCCTGATCAATTGCATCGTCTTCGGAGGCCAGGTCCCCCGGACCTCGATCAGCTTCACTCCTTTATTGGCAAGATACTGGGCTACGGTCTTTGTCTCTGCATGGGGGATGATATACTGGGGATGGGTCCCAAAGGGTTCCGGAAGCCCGATTTCCCTCGGTCTTGAAAAAGGTGGAACCCGGATAAACCTCCCATCCTCGTAAACAACCCTTCCCTCAAGATCCGGATCATACTCATAGGTCGTCGTCTCCGTGATCGAGGCTGAAAAGGCGATGGGCCTGAAGGCGCCATGACTGATGCGGACGATCTCAATTTTCTCCATCTGATCAGCCGCATACTTGACCATCATGTCGGTAATGCCCGGGGTCATCCCAAACCCTGGGACATGGGTCTTTCCATGATCCTTAAAGAGTGGATCATATTTGTACTCCTCTCCAAAGCCATTGAGGTTGATGCCATGGCATCCCGCCTCAGCCATGCATGCAGTGGATTGGTTATTGAGGGAGAGGGTGGTGCCATCCATGACAATGTCATAACCCTGCATGAGTTTCACGGTCTCTTTCTTGTTTCTCACATCGACCTTCTTAAAATCGACCCTCGGGTCGTTCAGCCACCGGAGGACCTCCTGGCCGGCCTTCTCATTGAAGTCACCGATAGTGATCCTCTCAAAATTGGAAAACTCAACGAGATCCAAAGCGGCTTCCCGGCAGATCCTCCCTGCCCCGCCCAAACAGAGTACCTTCATCTTGTAAAACTCCTTTCTCCGGTAAAAGAAGCCATCGGTGAAAAGGTCACAATAAGGATGCCCGTTTCGTTAAGGGGTGAAATGATTGATCTCCTGCCTCATGAGCAGATGGATGTTCTCAGGAATGGAGAGATAGAGTTTTTCGTTGGTTTTGAAAATTCCGGTCTCCCGGGGATTGGACTGGTCAATAATGATCTTCTCTCCCATGACCTGAACCGTATACTTGGCCAGGGACCCCACATACATCCCGATCTCCACCTCTCCCTGAAAGACATTCACCCCTTGGGCCGGTTCTGACCGGGAGAGGCTGATGGTCTCCGGACGGATGACCAGCTTCACCTTTTCCCCTACATTAATATCTCTTTCCGGGATACATTGAACCCTGCCGATGGGAGTGGAGAGGGTAGCCCTATCCAGACCGATATCCACGACTTCAACGACTCCGTCTAAAAAATTGACATATCCGACAAAACCGGCGATGAACTCATTGGTGGGGTGCTCATAGATCTCGATTGGAGGTCCGATCTGCTGAATCTCACCATCCCGGAGGACGACGATCCGGTCGGAGATGCTCATCGCCTCAAACTGGTCGTGGGTCACAAAGATGGTGGTGATCTTCAACCGTTCCTGGAGCTTTCGAATCTCCCCCCGCATCATGAGCCTGAGGTTTGCATCGAGATTCGAGAGGGGTTCATCCAGGAGCAATACCTTGGGCTCCAGGCTCAGGGCGCGGGCAAGGGCAACCCGCTGTTGCTGGCCGCCGCTCAGTTTATCGATCATCCTGCCTCCGAGCCCCTCTAACTTCACCAATCTGAGGAGTTCATCCACTCGCTCCGCAATCCGTTGCCTCTTCCACTTCTTAATTTTAAGCCCATAGCCCACATTCTCCGCAACGGTCATATGGGGGAAAAGGGCATAATTCTGGAAGCAGATCCTTGTATCCCTCAGATTGGGAGGGAGGGAATCGATCCTCTCCCCGTCCAAAATGACCTGCCCCGAATCAAGCGGGGTGAACCCGCCGATGATCCGTAAAAGGGTCGTCTTTCCGCACCCGCTCGGCCCGACAAAAGTGACCAGTTCCCCTTTCCGGATATCCAGGGTGATCCCCTTGAGGACCTCATTGCGATCATAGGATTTATGGATGTCGTTGAGGATAAGCATGGGGACGGAATGATCTGATCCCATTTTTTGTTAAACTCCTTTTTTTTGAGAGATATCAAACCCTGTTTTTCTGGTTAAAAAATTAAGGAGGATCATGTTGAGTATGACAATGAAAACCAATTTTATGGTGGTGGCCGAAGCCA
The DNA here is from genome assembly GCA_964641715.1 of uncultured Syntrophaceae bacterium. Taxonomy (GTDB): domain Bacteria; phylum Desulfobacterota; class BSN033; order BSN033; family UBA1163; genus CAZXMB01. The sequence continues at coordinate 5,714 of CAZXMB010000045.1, read as the reverse complement.
CTCCGATCTCTCCGTAGACCGCCGCATCGAAAATCTTTACCGCCGCCAGATCAAAACCCGGGCTGACGAGAAAAACGACCGCGCTCAGGGAGACAATGGCCGTCATGAAGGTATAAATGAATCCGGCGATAAAGGCGGGGAACATGATGGGCAGGACGATCTTGTAAAAAGTCGTTAAAAAGTTAGCGCCTAAATCTGCGGAGGCCTCCTCGATCTCAATATTGATCTGGTGGAGTTTGCTGATGCCTGCTTCCACACCTACCGCCAGGAATCGAAAAACACAGTTGAGCGCAAGGATCATCATCCCTCCGGTCAATTTAAGAGGGGGCGCATTAAAGGCCAGCAGATAACCGATGCCAATCACTGTTCCGGGCAGCGCAAATCCTGAAAGCGAGATCATCTCAATAAAAGTCCTTCCAAAGAACTTGCCCCGCACGATCACATAGGCGAGAAGTGCTCCGATGATCGCCCCGATAAAGGCGGCGATCAGGGAGACCTGGATGCTGTTATAGATGGCCCGGTTGGATTCAAAATTCAGGATATGACTGAAGACGATGGCGTTATTCACTCCAAGGATCTTCGTGAACGAAGCCAGCAGGACAACGCCGAAGGAGATGAGGATGGCGAGTACCGAAATCAGCCCGATGATGAGAAAAGGAATCTTAACCACCGGAGTCATCTTCCGGGGCTCGGAGGCCACCGGTTTACCCCCGATGGTTGTAAATTTCTTCCCCGTCAGCATATAGTTATGCAGGAAAAAGATGATGATGCAGGGGATAATCAGGACCACGGAGAGGACGCTCCCCATTTCAAAATCGGCCTCCCCGATAATCATGGTGTAGGTATCTGGGGCCAGAAAGGGGGTCCTTCCTCCCAGAATGGCGGCATTTCCGAATTCGGCGATGGTCATCACGAAAACGAGAAGCCCTGCCTTCAGAATTCCGGGGGTAAGTAAAAAAAGTCCCCTCTACGGCCGGCGTTGGATTTAAGGGTAGATCCCTCTCAGCCTCTGGGCCTCAGCCACCCTTCCAATCCCAAGGACAAGAGCGGCTGTCCTCATGGGGATCTTCTTGGAAAGGGAAATCTCCAGAACCTCTCTGAAACTCCGCTGCATAATTTTGGTCAGTCTCTCCGATACCTCCTCCTCGCTCCAGATCAGTTCCTGAAGGTTCTGAACCCATTCGAAATAGGAGACCGTTACCCCTCCTGCATTGGCCAGAATATCGGGAGCAATGAACACCCCCTTGTCATTGAGGATCTCATCCGCCTCCGGGGTCGTGGGACCATTGGCTCCCTCGGCGATGATCCTGGCTTTGATCCTTGTGGCGTTCTTTTCGGTGATCTGATTCTCCAGGGCCGCGGGGACCAGGATATCACAGTTCAGCTCCAGGAGCTCTTCATTGGTGATCGCCTCCCCCTGTTTCGTCTCTGAAGTGATGATGCAGGAATATTTCCTCTTGCAATCCAGGATCTCTTTGACATTCAGACCGTTTCGGTTGTAGATCCCTCCCTTCGAATCACTGATGGCAATCACCTTTGCACCCGCCCGGTCAAAATATTGAGCGGCGATCCCCCCGACATTGCCCGAACCCTGAATGGCTACGGTTGCCCCCTCCACCGGCTTATTCAGATATTTAAGGGCCTCCAGAACGGTGATCACCACTCCACGGCCCGTGGCCTCAAATCTCCCCAGTGAGCCTCCCAGCTCAATCGGCTTGCCGGTGACCACCCCAGGGACGGAGTACCCTTTCAGGATGCTGTAGGTATCCATGATCCAGGCCATGACCTGAGGATTGGTATAGACATCCGGGGCGGGAATATCCTTTTCCGGTCCGATCATCAGGGAGATCTCCCAGGTAAATCTCCGCGTCATATTCTCTATTTCCCGTAGGGACATCTCCTTGGGATTGCACTGGATCCCCCCCTTGGCTCCTCCAAAGGGAATATTGACCACTGCGGACTTCCAGGTCATCCACATGGCCAGGGCCCTGATCTCATCGAGATCCACATCCGGATGGTACCGGATCCCTCCTTTGGCCGGCCCCCTTCCGATGTTGTGTTGAACCCGGTAACCCGTAAAGATTCTGACGGTCCCGTCCTCCATCTTCGCAGGGAAATGGACGATCATCTCCCTCTTGGTCACCTTAAGTTTCTCCATCACCCCAGGATCAAAATCGAGATATCTTGAGGCGATATCCACCTGTTTTTTCGCCACCTCAAAAGGGTTGATCTTTTCCATCTCTCTTTTCATCAGCTCCTCCATCTCCCCTTCATGAATTTAAGAGGAAATCAGATATGCTTCATGACGATGCTCGAGATGATGTTGGCTGCCTCATCTCCCCTGTCCGCCGCATTGCTGAGGTGACGGTAGATCTCCCGCATCTTGAGCATGTAGACCGTATCCGTTCCTCTGAAAAGTTCGGCCAGGGCCAGATGGTAGGCCTTCTCCATCTGATTTTCGTAACTCTTTGCCTTCACCGCATGCTCGGAGGCGATCTTGGGATAATCTTTTAAAATCTTAACCGCATCATTCAATTCCCTCGCAGATTTACGGAGGATGTTAACCATCTCCTTGATATGCTCGTTTCCCTTGACCTCATAGATTTCCATCTCATCCACCGTGGTATTGGCATAGTCCACCACATCGTCGATGGCCCGGGAGAGGGCATAGATATCCTCACGGTCGAGAGGGGTGATGAAGGTCTGGTCAAGCTCCTGGACCAGAATCCGCCTCAGCTCATCCGCCTCCCGCTCGATGTTCCGAACCAGATTGGCATTCTCCTTTGTCCCGTGCTCCACATAATTCCAGAGGGCCTCCAGCCCTGCCAGGGTCTTTTCGGATTGACGGGCGAGAAATTCAAAGAATGGGCTCTCACTGCCAGAAAAGGGCTTTTTCTTTTTCAAGAAGCTGAATACCATCTCCCTTTTTCCTCCTTAAAATATTTTTTTAAGAACCTCCCGGCTGATGTCGAGAATCTTCCCGATATCCCGATCGTTATGAGCCAGGGAGAGATACATCTTTGTCCCCATCGGGTTTAAAAAGATTCCCTTCTCAAAAAGACCCAGCATAAACCGCCTTCCCTTTTCTCGGTCCGCGCGGAAACCACTTCGGTAATCAACGACCGGCTTTTCCGTAAAGAGAACCTGGCAGAGTGGCCCGTCTCCCAGTACCTGCCCCGCAATCCCCCTCTCCCGCAGGATGTTCCGGTAACCTTCTCGCAATCTTCGTCCCAGCCGGTGAAGCTCTTCATAAGCCCCCGGTTTTTTCAGTTCCCCCAGGGTGGCCAAACTGGCTGCCGCAGAAACCGGATTTCCCGCCAGGGTGGAGGCAAACCAGACATATCTCTCTTCCCCCAGGATCGACTCCGTACAGAGATCGAGAATATCTTCCCTTCCACAGATCGCACCAATGGGGTATCCTCCTCCCAGGGCCTTCCCGAAGGCCGCAAGGTCTGGCACCACTTTATAATACTCCTGTGCCCCTCCATAGGCAAGACGAAATCCTGTGACCACCTCATCGAAGATGAGAAGGATCTTCTTCTCCTTTGTGATCTTCCGGATGCCCTCCAAAAATCCTTCGAGGGGTGGAGTGCATCTCTGCAGGGGCTCCATCATGACACAGGCCAGTTCATCACCGTACTGATCGATGATCTTGCGGGTCATCTCCAGATCGTTATAGGGAGCGATCAGAACCTCCTCCTGGACCCGTCGGGAGATACCGGCAGAGGTGGCTTCAGGATGGGGAAAGGGGATTAGTTTTTTAGGAAAGAGGCTGAGGACCCCCACATCATGGGCTCCGTGATAGGAGCCCTCAAATTTCAAGACTTTTTTCCTGCCGGTATAAGCCCTGGCAAATCGAAGACCATAAAAGGTTGCTTCCGTCCCTGAGGAAGCAAAGCGGATCTTCTCAGCACACGAAATGGCACGGACCAGCTCCTGAGCCAGCTCCAGCGCAGGTTCATTCACGTAGGAAAAACTGGAGCCTTTTTCAATCTGCTTTCTAACCGCCTCGACGATCGCAGGATGGGCATGGCCAAGAATCACCGATCCCCAGGAGAGGGAGACATCGATGAACTCTTTCCCGAAGACATCGTATACCTTTGACCCTTTGCCATGGGAGAGAACAGTGGAAAGCTCTTTCGGCAGGTTGAACTCTCCGAAAGAACCTCCGGGGAAGAGATGAAAAGAGAGATCGATTGGACTTTTCAAACGAACCCTCTTCGCCTTGCCCTGAGATACGGGCAGGGTGATTGGCCTGTTGAAAGCCTACTTTAAAACCGCCTCATCCACCAGATCGACAGCCTTATCGATTTGGGATAATCCCTCCATCAATTGCTCCTCTGTGATGCAGAGGGGGGGTGCGATGAAGAGAATATTCCATCGCGAATACCCGGTGACCCCATCCGTCTTTAACCGGGCTAACACGGAAGCCATCAGGGGGTTCTTCTTCTCGTAATTCTCAACCGTCCAGGGGACAATCGGCTCCCGGGTTTTTCGGTCCTTCACAAATTCTATGGCGGCGAATAGCCCGAGCCCCCGGACATCTCCGATACTGGGATGCCTCTGCTTCATCTTCTTCAGTTCTCCGAGAAGCTTCATCCCGAGGACTCTCGAGTTTTCGACCAGCCCTTCCTCCTGGTAGACTTTAATCGTAGCAATGGCGGCCGCACAGGAGGTGGGATTTCCGAATTGGGTCAACCCGCCATAGAAGAAATGGTCATCCAGATAGTCTGCGATCTCTTTTCTGACCATGGTCGCTCCCAGGGGAAGGGTGGCATTGTTTATCCCCTTGGCCAGGGTCATGATATCCGGGACAATATCCCAGTGTTCACAGGCGAACATCTTTCCGGTCCTGCCAAACCCTGTCATCACCTCATCCGTGATCAGAAGGATCTTATACTCATCACAAATCTTCCGAAGTCTCTGCATATAGCCATCCGGAGGGATAATCCGGCAGTTGCTCCCTGTAATGGGTTCCACGATGATTCCCGCAATCGTCCTGGGCCCCTCCACCTCGATCACTTCCCGTATCTGATCGGCACAAAAAACATTGCACTCAGGATACGTCTTATCAAAGAAGCAACGATAGCAGAAGGGATCCCAGATGCGGACGACTCCGGGGATGCCGGGTTCATTGGGGAGACGCCGGGGATCACCCGTAATCGATATCGCCCCGTAAGTCGCACCGTGATAGGATCGCCATCTCGAAATGATCTTTGGCCTACCGGTAAAGGCCTTTGCGATCTTGATCGCATTCTCGTTGGAAGTCCCGCCACCGGAGGAGAGGAAGGTCTTGGTGAGATCCCCGGGGGTGATCTCTGCAAGAATCCGGCAGAGCTCGGCCCGTGTCTCATTGGATGGTCCTGGCCCGATATAACAGAGCCTCTCGATCTGCTCATGGATAGCCGCAATGATCTTTGGATGCTGATGGCCTGCATTCACATTGAAGAGCTGAGAGGAAAAATCAAGATATCTCCTCCCTGTATCGTCCCAGATCACCGCCCCTTCTCCGCCGGTGATGATAAAGGGCTTGAAGTCTTTTTGGGCCATCCAGCTGTGGATGACATACCTCCTTTCATTCTCTGCCACTCTTAACGGGTCCATCCCTTTCTCCTTTCTTCAATTCGGAAAATTAGTATTATTCCAGTTTTTTGAAACGATTCCAAGGCATTGGAAGCATTCCTGGCCAGTGGCCTGCTTCGTTTCAAAGCGTT
>CAZXMB010000044.1:16264-19668 GCA_964641715.1 uncultured Syntrophaceae bacterium | reverse complement strand
TATTAATGACACTACCTTAACCCGAAAGCCCCGCCCTGTGGGCGGGGAGCTTTACATCAAAATCATGTTTCGTCTCCCATGGGCCTGAGAAACGACCCGCTTTCAATCTCGTGCAATCTTGCATTCGCATGGAGGGTATGGTAATTTTTCCCCATGAAAATTGAAATCCAGCTTATTCCATCTCCCCCGGGTGATCAGACTCTTTCGAAAAAAGTGGTCGTCGTGATGGATGTTCTCAGGGCGACCTCTGTGATGGTTCATGCCCTCTCTCAAGGGGCTCTGGAGATCGTCCCTGTGGCTACAGTCGAAGAGGCGTTTCAGAAGGCGGGGACTTTTCCCGAGGGGACCACTCTCCTGGGAGGGGAGAGGAACAGCCGGAAAATTGAAGGGTTCGATCTCGGGAATTCCCCCCGGGAGTATATCTCGGAGAAAGTGAGCGGTAAGAGATTAATCCTGACAACGACCAACGGGACGAGAGCTTTCCATTTTGTCTCTTCGGGGGAAAAAGTCCTGGTGGGAAGTTTTTTAAACATCGGGGCAGTGGCTCGGCGATGTCTCGATCTCGATAAGGATCTTCTCTTATTTCCTTCAGGTGACGGAGGGAATTTTTCCCTCGAAGATACGGTATGCGGAGGGATGTTGATCGATCAAATCGCAAGCGAGAGGGAAGGGGTTGAATTGACCGATGCCTCCCGGGCCGCCCGGCTCCTTTACCAGAGATTTAAGGGAAACCTTCTCGAAGCACTTTATCTCTCCTGCCATGGGAAGGATCTGGTCGCCAAAGGCTTTGAAGCTGACCTTTCTTTTTGCGTTCAGCCAGACATTATTGGAATCGTCCCCATGTTCCAAAATGGATTGATTCGGTCTCACTGAATGCGGGAGGGAAACGACAGATGATTGACAGGAGATCAAAGATGGGAGATGGAAGAAGATGAGACGACCTGAAAGGAAGATTAAAGATCGGGAGACCATCGAGGCCATCCTGAAACAGATGGAGGTCGGGAGGATGGCGACTGTAAATCGAAAAGGGATTCCGGTGATCAAGCCTGTTAATTTTGTCTATTGGGGAGGAAAGATCTATCTCCATTCCTCTCTGAAAGGGGAGAAGATAAAAGATATACGGCGGGGCAGCCCCATCTGTTTTGAGGTGGATGAACCGATCGCTTATGCTCCGGCCAGAGGGCCTGCCTGCACGGGCAGTTATTACTACCGTAGCGTGATCATCAAAGGGAAGGGCTCTCTGGTAATGGATAAAGATAAGAAATTGAAGGTTCTCGAAAGGCTGATGGAAAAGTATCAACCCGAGGGTGGCTATGGGATCATTTCTGAAGAGATCCTTAAAAAAACAGCGGTCATCGAGATTTCGATCAAAGAGACGACCGGAAAAGAGAACCTTGGATAGATGAAAAAGAGGGTTTCGATCGTCAGGTGCCGAACCTATGATGATGAGGAGGTGCTTAAGGGACTTCAACAATCCATTGATCTCCTCGGGGGGATTGGTTCGTTTGTAAAAAGGGGAGACCGTGTTCTTCTTAAACCCAATCTCCTTTACGGAAAACCTCCGGAGAAGGCTGTCACCACCCATCCTTCCATCATCAAGGGGGTCATCCAGATGGTCAGGAAGAACGGGGGGATGCCGTTCATTGGCGACAGCCCTGGCATTGGAAGCTCATCAGGAGTAGCTGGTAAAGCGGGAATTAAAGAGGTCGCTGAGACCCTGGATTGTCCAATCATCGAATTTAATCGACCTGTCATACCTTCGAAGAGGAAAGGCAGAATCTTCAAGAATATTGAGATCGACCAGTCTATCCTTGAAGCAGATGTCATCATCAATCTTCCGAAATGGAAGACTCACGCCCAAATGCTTCTCACCCTCGGCGTAAAAAATCTTTTCGGCTGTGTTCCTGGCAAACGAAAACCACTCTGGCATCTTAAGGCAGGAGAAAACTATAACCTATTTGCTCAAGTGTTGGTGGACATTTATCTGATGATCCAGCCATCCCTTACGATCTTGGATGGTATCGTTGCAATGGAAGGGAATGGCCCTAACAGTGGAGATCCAGTTCCTCTGGGATTGATCCTCGCCAGCAATGATGCGCTCAGCCTTGATCAGATCGTCTGTGACCTTTTGGGGATTCCAAGGAAATCCCTGATGACGAACCGCATGGCTTTTGAACAGGGATTGGGAAAGGAGGGGATTGAACTTTCAGGTGAGAAAACCGAAGAGGTGGAAGTATCTAACTTCAGGCTTCCCGGTCTCTCTCCCATGGATTGGGGCCTCCCGCAATTTGTGAGGAAAGCACTGAAAAATGCCCTGAGTTCCAGGCCAATCCTGAGAAGGGAGTTATGTAAAAGGTGTAACCAATGTGTGGAGATCTGTCCCCCAAAGGCACTGGAGACTCAAGGGGAGGGCCCCGCATTTAACTATGGGAATTGTATCCGGTGTTTCTGCTGCCAGGAAGTCTGTCCGGAAGGAGCCATTGCCATTGAACCGGGATGGGCGCTGAAACTGGTCAGTGGAAAGTCGAAAGTAGTAAATACTAATGACAGTGATCAGTGATCAGCCACTGATGACGGGTTACGGTGGACTGCTGATCACTTGGGTTTAAGACGTGATGCGAACCATTAAACTCCTGATCGAGTACGATGGTACCAATTATTTAGGATGGCAGGTCCAGTCCAAGGGGCAGACCATCCAGGGGGTTATTGAAGAGAATTTGAAAAAACTCACAGGCGACCCCGCCCGTCTCACCGGATCCGGAAGGACGGATGGAGGAGCCCACGCTATCGGTCAGGTCGCTCATTTCAGGACCCGGAGCCGGATGGATCTCCATTCAATTCAGAGGGCTTTAAATAGCCTCCTTCCTCCTGACATTGCGATCAAAGGGATAGAGGAGGCAGGAGAGAATTTTCATGCCCGGAAACAGGTTAGAAGCAAGGTCTATGAGTACCGGATCATCAATCAGCCCCTCCGGTCCGTATTCCATCGAGATTATACCTGGCACATCCCTCAGGGACTGGACTGGGAAGAGGTGAAGAAGGCGACTCAGAAACTGATCGGGGAGCACGATTTTTCATCCTTTCGATCGGTCGGCACCCCGACGCGAACGGCCATCCGGAGGGTGATGCGGGCGGAATGGAAGAGGGGAAGGGATGGTACCATCCGGTTTGAGATCGAGGCCAATGGCTTTTTAAAGCAGATGGTAAGGGCCATTGTGGGGACATTGATCGAAGTGGGGAAGGGAAAGATCAATTCCGAAGAGTTTCAAAAAATCCTTGAGTCCAAAGATCGAAAGAAAGCCGGTCCCACCGCCCCCGCCCGCGGCCTCTTTTTAAAAGAAGTAAAATATTAATCGGCAACTCACTATTACTCCTAAAATTGCGATCGCAATTTTAGGAGTAAT
>CAZXMB010000044.1:0-16164 GCA_964641715.1 uncultured Syntrophaceae bacterium | reverse complement strand
TTAATCGGCAACTCACTATTACTCCTAAAATTGCGATCGCAATTTTAGGAGTAATTGAAGTTCAGATCAGTGGATTTTGATCCTGTGTAGATGAAGATTTATTTGAGGCTGGCGTTGCCATCTCTCCGGGTGTCTGTTTTTATATCTTGATCAGCTCATAATCTCTTCTACCCAATCCGATCTCTTCACCGTAGGAGAGCTGGATGCTCCAGTCCACTTCCGGGTAGAGGGCACGGAATTTGTCCTCTCCCGTCTTCCAGTTCTTTGTTAATCTGGAGGACCGGTTTCCTTCCTCCTGGTTCACGAGGTCCACCGAAGCCTGATCGATGGCCACGGGGTCCTCCGAGGAAAGGATTCCAATATCCCTGACGATCGGGGCGTCGGAATATCCATAACAATCGCAGGCCGGAGAGATCTGGGTAAGAAAATTGAGGAAGAGGGTTTTTTCTTTCTTATTCTGGATGGCACCGAAGGCATATTCGACCATCTTCTTTTGAAATACGGGGATGGACTCGTTCCACTGAATTTGGATGGCGCCCGAAGGACAGGTGAGGATACATTCTCCGCACCCGATACATTTTTGAGGATCGATCCGCGCAACAGAGCGTTTCACCCCTGACGAAGACTCCGGAGAGATCATGGAAATCGCCTCTCCAGGGCACCAGGGAAGGCAGAGCTTACATCCTTTGCAATCCCTTTCTTTTACCTTGGGAGAGATGTTGGAATGCTGGCTCAACTTACCCTCCCGGCTGGCACACCCCATTCCTAAGTTCTTCAGCGTCCCTCCAAACCCTGAGAGTTCATGGCCCTTGAAATGGGTGGTCCCGATCAGAACCTCTGCCATGTGGATGGCGTTGGCAATGGAGACAGTTTTGAAGATAGGTTTATCAATTTTTACCTTCACCGCGCTGTTTCCCCTCAGGCCATCAGCAATGAGGACAGGAGCCCCGACAACGGATTCAGTGAAACCATGGCCATAGGCAGTGGTGAGATGGGAGACTGCCTCACTACGGGAGCCAATATAAAGGGTATTCGTATCCGTTAAGAAAGGTCTTCCCTTATATTCCTTCACCCGTTCCGCAATCCTTCGCAGAAAAACAGGCCGGACATAAGCCGTATTTCCTTTTTCTCCAAAATGAAGTTTGATGGCCACCAGGTCCTTTTCCCTGATTTTCCCCTTCAGATCGACCCGTTCCAGGAGGATATCCAATTTGTCAAAAAGGGTCTTCTTAGATTCCACCCTCAGGTCTGAGAAAAAAACTGTGCTCTTCATCTTCTACCCTCCGTTTTGGCCATTCTAAGGGAATCCCGCCGGAGTGTCAATCCTCTCAAGGGAGGGTTGACTTTTATTGAAGAAATAAGTAAAAATTTACTGTTTTCAAACTGTTTTATAGAACAGGAGAAAGGAGAAGAGATGAAGCGATTCGAACCCAGCTATATTCGAAATATTGGAACTTTCGGACACGGTGGAGAGGGAAAAACCTCTCTCGTTGAGGCGATCCTCTTCGATACCGGAGAAAATAATCGTCTGGGCCGAGTGGATGATGGTTCCTCCATTATGGATTTTGAACAAGAGGAGATCAACCGGAAGATCAGCATCAGCGCCTCCCTGGCCCATTTCGAATGGAATAAATATCAGTTTTATGTGATTGATACTCCGGGATATGCCAATTTCATCGCCGAGGCTAAGGCTTCGATGAGGGTGGTGGATGGTGCCATTATCGTGGTCGGAGGAAATTCCGAGGTGAAGGTCCAGACAGAGGCGGTTTGGGGATATGCGAATGAATTCCAGGTGCCCCGGATCCTCTATGTAGGAAAGATGGATATGGAAAGGGCTGATTTTCTCAAAGTCGTTGAAGAGGTGAGGAAGGCCTTTCCCTCCCAACCCGCTGTCCCGGTTCAGCTTCCGATCGGAAGCAACGGGAGTTTTAAGGGTGTGGTCGATCTGATTCAGAGGAAGGCTTATCTCTACCGGGGGGATGGAACCGGTCAGTTTGAGGTGAAAGATGTTCCGCCAGAGATGGAAGAAGAAGTGAACCGCCATCGCGAGAAGTTGATTGAGATGGCCGTCGAAATGGACGATCAGTTAATGGAAAAATATTTGGAGTCGGGCGAGGTCTCCACGGAAGAGGTTATTCAGTGCCTTCGAAAGGGCACGCTGGAGAGAAAATTGGTCCCGGCAGTCTGCGGTTCCTCTCTTCAGAATATCGGCCTTCAACCTCTCCTGGACCTGATGCCCCTGTGTTTTCCCTCACCCTTGGAGAGGGGACCTGCACAGGGGAAGAATGTGAAAACCGGAGAACCCGAGGCGAGAGAGCCGAAAGAGAATGCCCCTTTCTCCGCTTTCATTTTCAAGACGATCGCCGACCCCTTTGCAGGGAAGTTGAACCTCTTCAGGGTCTATTCAGGCAGTATTAATGCAGATTCGACGGTCTATAATTCCAAAAAGGAAGTCAAAGAGAGGATCGGGCAGATTTTCCTTCTGGAAGGGAAGAAACAGAAACCCGTAGGTTTTGCGAGTGTGGGCGATATCGTGGCTGTGGCCAAATTAAAAGAGACCACGACAGGGGATACCTTCTCTGATGAGAAGAAGCCGATCCTCTTTGAAGAGACCAAACTCCCCCTGCCCGTGATTTCCTATGCGATTACCCCTAAAACGAAAGGTGATGAGGAGAAGATCACATCCTCGCTGGCACGTCTTCATGAAGAAGATCCGACCATGATGGCCTCACGGGATGAGCAGACAGGGGAGATCCTCCTCTCCGGTGTGGGACAGACCCATGTCGAGGTGATCGTGGAAAAGTTGAGGAGAAAATTTGGCGTGGAGGTGAACCTGAGCACTCCAAAGGTTCCCTATAAAGAAACCATCCGGGGAACCAGGACAGGCGTGATCTATCGCCACAAGAAACAGACCGGCGGACGGGGCCAGTTTGCGGAGGTCCATTTTGATATTTCTCCTCTTCCCCGGGGCGAAGGGTTTGAATTTGAAAATGCCTTGGTCGGGATGAACGTGCCAAGAAATTTCGTTCCGGCAGTGGAAAAGGGGATTCATGAGGCCCTGCAGAGCGGGGTCGTGGCCGGATATCCGGTGGTGGATGTAAAGGTCCGTTTCTATGACGGGAAGTCCCATGAGGTCGATTCCTCTGAAATGGCCTTCAAAATCGCAGCGATCATGTGTTTCAAGAAAGGGGTACAGGAAGCCAATCCTGTGCTCCTGGAGCCCATCATGAAAGTCGAGGTCACCGCCCCGGACGAAAATATCGGCGATGTCATCGGAGACCTCAATAGCCGGAGAGGACGGGTCTTGAGGGTTGACTCAAGGGGAAATTATCAGGTCATCCAGGCCAATGTTCCCATGTCGGAGATGCTCAAGTATGCTCCTGATCTGAATTCGAAGACAGGAGGCAGAGGAACCTTCACCATGGAGTTCTCCCACTATGAGGAAGTCCCCGCCCAGTTGAGCGAGAAGGTGATTGCTCAGGCGAAGAAGGATAAGGCGAAAGAGGATTAATGATCAATGTCCAATTAGCAATGATCAATTAGCAGTTAGCAATAAAAATGAGCGATGATTATTGATCATTAACCATTGAGTATTAAGATGAGGGCGGTCGTCCAGAGAGTGAAATCGGCAGAGGTTTTTGTGGATGGCCGATTGATCGGAAAGATTGGTAGTGGCCTGCTGGTCTTTATCGGTGTTGCGAGAGGCGACGGGGAAGACGATCTCTCGTATTTCACCTCCAAACTGCCTGAGCTCAGAATCTTTGAAGATCACTCCGGAAAATTCAATCTCTCATTGAAAGACATTAAGGGAGAGATGCTGGTGGTTTCCCAATTTACTCTTTACGGGGATTGCAGGAAGGGGAGGAGGCCTTCTTTTACAGAGGCCGAAGAACCTGCTCTTGCCAGAAGGCTGTATGAACGATTGGTGGTTCAATTAAGAGAGCAGGGGATTTCGGTCCAGACTGGAGAATTCCAGGCCAAAATGGAGGTTCACCTCGTCAATGATGGACCCGTCACCCTTCTGCTGGATAGCAAAAAAGATTAATGGTTGATGAAGAAGAGAGGAAGATACCTTCCCATCCTTATTTTGATCAGCTTTCTGATCCTCACCGGAATGGGCGCTGAGGCCCAGATCTCAAAAAAGGAGACGGGAATGGGAGATATCAGGGAACCTGTGGTAGCGGGGACATGGTATCCTGACAACCCGGACGTCCTCTCAAATCAGTTAAGAAGATACTTAGAGAATGCGAAACAGGAGAAGATAGCCGGGAAAGTTGTTGCCCTCGTCTCGCCGCATGCGGCATATCAATACTCTGGGCAAGTGGCAGCCTATGCATATAAATTGATCGAGGGAAAGACCTTTGATTCCGTCGTGGTGGTTTCGCCCAGTCATCGGGTTGATTTTAAAGGGGCATCCCTTTATGACCGGGGAGGTTACCGGACTCCCCTCGGGATTGTCCCCGTCGACACCGAGCTTTCCAAGAAGATGATGAAGATCTGGAAGGGGATCCAATTTCTTCCAGAGGCCCACAGCCAGGAGCATTCCCTGGAGATTCAGATTCCCTTTCTTCAGGTGGCAATAAGATCGTTTAAACTGATTCCCATCGTGATGGAGCCTTACTGGAGCTGGGAAACCTGTCAGTCCCTTTCCTTTGCCATTTCGGAAACGATCAAGGAGAAGAAGGTCCTCCTCATTGCCAGCACAGACCTCTCTCACTTTCATAGCTATAAGGAGGCGGTTCGTCTGGACAAAATGGTTTTGAAGCATTTGGAAGAATTCGATCCGGAAGGATTGGGCAGGGATCTCCGGGGCGGCCGTTGTGAGGCCTGCGGGGGTGGCCCTGTCATCACGATCATGCTGGCTGCGAAGGCCCTGGGGGCCAATAGAGGAAAGGTTCTTAAATACCTCAATTCCGGAGATGTCACAGGAGAGCGAAGCCGTGTGGTCGGGTATGCTTCGGCCGTTCTTTATAAGGCCGGAGGAGGAGAAGAAAAGATGAAAGAGGAGAGAAGGGTAGGGATCGATTTGGGGTTAAACGAAGGGGAGAAGAGAATGCTTCATCATATTGCGAAGACGGTGATTGAGAATAAGGTCAAAGGGAGGCCGAGCCCGGAGTTTAAGATAGACTCCCCAATCCTGAAAGAGAACCGGGGGGCATTTGTTTCCCTTCATAAAAAAGGTCAATTGAGAGGATGCATCGGGTACATCGAAGGGCATGGCCCCCTGCATAAAACGATTGAGGAGATGGCGGAGGCCGCCGCTTTTCGGGACCCGAGGTTCATGCCGGTGAGCGAGAAGGAACTCCCTGATCTTGATATTGAGATCTCCGTTCTGACCCCTTTAAAAAAAATAACCAATATGAATGAGATTGAGGTCGGAAAACATGGGATCTATATCAAAAAGGGATGGTTCTCGGGGCTTCTCCTTCCCCAGGTGGCAACGGAATATGGATGGGACCGCCAGACCTTTTTAGAGAATACCTGCCAGAAGGCGGGACTTCCATCCAATGCCTGGAAAGAGAAGGATACAGAGATTTATATCTTTTCCGCAGACATCTTTTAGCCTCTTTTTTATCCCGGGTTAAGAAGGGCCATTAATGGGAGCAGAACGGTGGATGATCCGTTCAAGGGATATTCCCTATTGAAAGTGGAAAGAGGAGTGTGGTATATACCTTCTGCTCCGTTGAATTACCTTTATTTTCTTATGTAAGGCCAATCTGAGGGGGGATGATCTTTAATTGAGTTTTTCGTTTCGGATTTTGAATGCCGCCCGTGAGAGAAGGGGTCAGAGGCCGATTTTTTGGTTCAAGTGGCTATTAGACCCCAATCAAATAGATCCATTCACACTCCAGAGGAAAGAAAGATGATTACGGTATTTTGGATAACCCTTTTGTTCATTGCCATAGCGGTGGGGCTCTCTTTGTATAGAGCGGTGGCCGGCCCCGGGGTATTCAATAGGGTGGCAGCGGTGAATATTATTGGAACTAAAACGATCGCTCTCCTGGTGGTCATGGGATATTATTTCGAAAGACCCTATTTTTTCGATATCGCCCTTCTCTATGCCATGATCAACTTCATCGGGACTCTGGTCTTCGCAAGATATCTCGAAAGAGGTGAATTATGGTCGTAATCCATGTGATCGTGACGGCGTTACTGGGGGCGGGTATCTTTTTTACCCTG
The DNA here is from genome assembly GCA_964641715.1 of uncultured Syntrophaceae bacterium. Taxonomy (GTDB): domain Bacteria; phylum Desulfobacterota; class BSN033; order BSN033; family UBA1163; genus CAZXMB01. The sequence continues at coordinate 9,984 of CAZXMB010000044.1, read as the reverse complement.
GTAGGCTCCATTGGATTGCTGAGATTTCCCGATTTCTATACCCGGCTCCATGCAACAGGCAAGTGTGACACACTGGGTGGAGGACTCCTGATCCTGGGAACAATGGTTTACCATCTCTTCCAGTATCCAGAAACGCTTCTTGTCCCCGCAAAGCTTGCCTTTCTCATCTTTTTCATTTTCATTGCCAATCCAACCGCAACTCATGCCCTCATGAAATCCGCTTACAAAACGGGGGTGGAACCCTGGCATTTAGGGGAGAAAAGGAGATGAGGTTGAAAGATAAGGGGTCCGGAATCCTGCTCACTTTTATCATCATGGCCGTATTCTGGATTCTTCTCTCAGGGCTCTTCGATACATTCCACCTCATCTCCGGACTGGTCTGCTGTGCACTGGTGGCTATCCTCTCCCATGACCTCCTCGTGAAGGGGAAGAGCGAAAAAGGGATCTTAAAATCACTCCGTCTCCTTATCTATATTCCATGGGAACTCTGGCAGATCGTCCTGGCCAATGTGGATGTGGCCTACAGGGTTTTACATCCCAGGATGCCGATCGATCCAAGAATCATTGAATTTGAGACGGAACTTCGAGGGGAATTTTCACTGGTCACCCTGGCTAATTCGATCACTTTGACTCCGGGAACGATCACCATCTCAGTGGAACCTGAAAAAGGAAAGTTCCGTGTCCATGCCATTGCAAAAGAGCCCGCGGATGCGCTTCTCGTTGATCAGACCATGCAGAGGAAAATAGCCCATGTCTTCATGGAGACAGGAGTGTGAGCTGAACCCCCTTTTTACGGAGAAGGCCTTTCAATGATTCTTTCCCTTGATCTCATTCTGCTATTCTTCATTGTGGCGATTGCCATAGCGGCCGTCTCCCTCAGAGACCTTCTGAGTTCGGTCATCCTCCTGAGTGCTTATAGCTTTCTCATGGCCCTCATCTGGGTCGAATTGCAATCTGTTGATGTGGGTTTTACCGAAGCGGCGGTTGGGGCAGGGGCCACGACCGCTTTTCTTATTGCCGCCATCTCCAGAACAACGAGGTGGGAAAAGAAATGAATGGTCTCAGGATCATTGCCATTGCCTTGATTATTCTTCTGTGCGGTCTTTTTATCTACATCGCGGAGGACATTCCCGTTTTCGGCGATCCTCAGGCACCTCCTATTAAGGCTGTAAAATTGTTCACACTGGAGGCGGCACAGATCATGCCTTTTCTGGATCAGGGACTTGTCCCCGGGAAATTGTCCGGGGAATTGGTGAAACGCGGATTTCCTGCCCCTTTGCGCGTGGAGAAGGTTCCTGATACGGCGGGAGAGTGGAATGCCTCCATTTCGAAACAGGAGCCCCATTACGCACCGGAAGAAAAGTATTATTGGATAAGGAGAGAAGGGGACAGGATCAATGTACTGAGGTATGCCTTCGTGGTCCGATGGATCGAAAAGGGGTTGAAAGAGACCGCTGTTCCCAATATGGTGACTTATGGCCTGGCCGATTACCGGGGGTACGATACCTTGGGGGAAACAACGGTGATTTTTACTGCGGGGGTATCCGTGATCCTGTTGTTGAGGAGGCGAAGCAGGCTTTGAAAGGGATGGAAGAAGAAAGAGATGTGGTCATCGAAACGGTGGCCCGCGTGATGATTCCCTTCATTCAACTCTTTGCCCTTTATGTGATCATCCATGGGGCAGGAGGCCCCGGAGGGGGATTCCAGGGAGGGGTCGTCTTTGCTTCAGCCTTCATTCTATACATCATCGCCTTTAATCTCGCAGGAGGAAGGGAAAGGTTTCCGGAATCAATCAACACCCTCTTCAGCTCCTTAGGATTGTATATTTATGCTGGGATCGGACTCCTCGCAATCCTTTGCAGTCTGGGAGCCGTTCAATATCTCAACTATGGATTTATTCCCTTTACCACCCATTTTGAGGAGAACAGGGCCCTCGGCATGGACTTTGTCGAAATGGGTATCGGGATAACGGTGATGGCCGTCACTGCCTCCATCTTTTTCGACCTCGCTCAGAAGGAGAGAAATGGAAAAGAGGGGGGGAAGGGGGATTGAGATCATGGAGTGGTTCATCGCAAAGATCTTCGCAAAATACAACTACTGGGTCTTCATCCTCCTCATGATGATCGGTTTTTACGGGATCATTATGAAGGATAACCTCATCAAGAAGATCATCGGCCTGAACATATTTCAGACAGCGATCTTTTTATATTTCATCTCCCTCGGGGCTGTCAGAGGGGGGACCGCTCCGATTGTCGATGAAGAGATCATCCGAAAGGGATATACCTACGCTAACCCGTTGCCTCATGTCCTTATCCTGACAGCAATCGTCGTATCCGTCGCGACGACCGCGGTAGCGCTTTCCTTGGTCATCCGGATGTATCGGGAATATGGAACGATCGAAGAGAGGGAAATCATCGGGAAGTTGCGCGAAGAAGGAATGAGTCAAACCCACTAAAGGGCTGTTTTTTCCATTCAATGCCATGTCTCATATGGTTGAACATTTTCCCGTCTTAGTCGTCGTTTTATCCCTGCTCTCCTCCATCACCATCTTCATCGCAGGTTGGATCAGCAGGAAAACACCCTGTTACCTCTCCACCGCCACCCTCCTCGGTCAATTCATTGCATCCCTCTTCATCCTGCATCACGTCATGACCATTGGCCCTATCCATTACCGATTGGGAGGATGGGTCCCCCCCTGGGGGATCGAATATGTGATGGATGCGCTGAACGCTTATATCCTGGTCGTTCTTCTCTTCCTCGGCCTTGTCTGCGTCATTTATTCCAAGAGAAATATCGAGCATGAACTTCCTCAGAAGGTCGTTTCCTTTTATACGATTTACCAGCTCCTCATCACCGGACTCTGCGGCATCACCGTCACGGGCGATATCTTCAATATGTACGTTTTCATAGAGATCACCTGTCTGTCCGCCTATGCCCTTATCGCATCGAGAGGAAAGATTGCCCTGAAGGCAAGCTTCACCTACCTTGTCCTCGGCTCCATCGGAGCCTGTTTCTTTTTGTTGGGGATAGGATTTCTCTATTCTGTGACAGGCTCGCTCAATATCCACGATCTTTCCATTCTCTTACCCCCGTTCTATGGGAACAAAGTCGTGAGGGCAGCCTTTGTCTTCTTTATTGTGGGACTCAGCATCAAGATGGCCCTTTTCCCCCTTCACACCTGGCTGCCCGATGCTCATGCCTTTGCTCCCTCCGAGATCAGTGCGATGCTATCCGGAATTATTATCGAGGTCTCCACCTATGCTTTCATCCGGGTTGCGTTTTCCGTTTTTACCGTAAATTTCATCAAACTCCTCCCTGTCTTTGAGATCCTTTCCTGGATTGCCGCCCTGGCCATCGTCATCGGTTCTGTTCTGGCCATCGCCCAATCCAATCTGAAAAGGATGTTAGCCTATTCGAGTGTGGCCAACATGGGTTACATCATGCTGGCCGTAGGCCTCTCGATGTCAGCCGCCCGTTATCCCTGGTCCGGCCTGACTCCTGCATCCATGCACATCTTAAACCATGCCCTGATGAAGGGATGTCTGTTTCTGATTGCAGGTGCCTTTATTTATAAAGCGGACCTTTGGGAAATAAAGGATTTTAAAGGGCTGGGGAGAAGGATGCCTTATACCTGTGCGGCCTTTGTGGTTGCAGCACTCTCCATGATCGGGGTGCCCCCGAGCGTGGGCTTTGCATCAAAACTCTATATCATCCTGGCCTCGCTGGAGGCCAAAAAATTTGTCTTTGTAGCCGTTTTGCTCCTCAGCTCGCTTCTCAACCTCATCTACTTCTGGCGTGTGATTGAGACAATGTATATGAAAAGAGAAGAGGGAACCGAACATGCCCATTCGTCCCCCGTCCTTAGAGACGAAATTCCCCTGAGCATGTTGATCCCTATTCTTACCCTCTCCTCCCTCTGCATCCTCATGGGGATCTTGTGGCTTGCGAAGATACCGACCCCCATTCTGGATCGGGTGAATCTTCTGTTTGGATTGGTAGGAGGGCCAGGATAGACATGACCGAGTCCATTTATCCTCTGTTAGCCCTTTCCTGCCCGGCTCTGGGTTCGGTCCTCATTCTCATCTCCGGAAAGCGTCCGAATGTCAGAGAGGCCTGGACTTTGCTTGCAAGTCTCTTCCAATTTGTAATTATCCTTTCCATGGTCCCGGCGATTCTGGATGGAAAGAAAATAGTCTGTTTCCTTTTTACAATGTTTCCCGGCATTGACTTTGGATTTCATGTCGATGCCTTTGGACTTCTCTTTGCACTCACCGCCTCTTCCCTCTGGATCCTGGTCTCCATTTACTCCATCGGGTATATGCGTGCATTAGAGGAGCATGCTCAGACCCGCTTTTATTTCTGCTTTGCCTTGGCGATCCTGGGCGCAATGGGTGTCTCGCTTTCCGGAAATCTGGCGACGATGTATATTTTCTATGAGATTCTGACCGTCTCCACCTACCCGTTAGTTGCCCATGAACAGAGCTCCGAAGCGCTCTTTGCAGGTCGAAAATATCTTGCTTACTTGCTGACAGGAGGTTGTTTCCTCCTCGGTGCCATCGCCCTGACCTACTCGATTTCGGGGACAACCGATTTTCGTCCGGGAGGGGTTCTGACGGGGGCAATGGCCTCTCCCTCCATGTTCATTCTCCTGTTCATCCTTTTTATCATAGGGTTCATGAAGGCGGCCTACTTCCCTTTTCACTCCTGGCTCCCGACGGCGATGGTGGCCCCCACTCCGGTCAGTGCATTACTCCATGCGGTCGCTGTCGTGAAGGCAGGTGTTTTCGGGGTGGTCAGGATCGTCACTTATATTTACGGAGTCGATTTGATGGGGGAACTCGGGCTCGGTATCCTGCTGGCTTTCTTTGCCGGATTTACGATGATCGTCGCCTCTCTGTTTGCGATCGCCCAGGACAATCTGAAGAGAAGGCTGGCTTACTCCACCATCAGTCAGCTCTCTTTTATCGTCTTCGGGGTGGCTCTGTTGAGTCCCATGGGGGTAACCGGAGCCATGATCCATATTCCTTTTCATGGATTTATGAAGATCACCCTGTTCCTCTGCGCAGGTTCCATTCTCGTTGTATCCGGAAAGAAGAACATCAGCGAAATGTCAGGCGTCGGACGAACCATGCCGATCACGATGTTAGCTTTTACCGTGGGAGTCCTCGGGATGTGTGGGGTCCCCCCCATTGCTGGTTTCATCAGCAAGTGGTATCTTGGACTTGGGGCAATACAATCGGGGCATTTTATCTTTCTGGCCCTTCTCCTGATCGCTTCCCTCCTCGATGTCGTCTATTTTTACCCGATCATCCGGACCGCCTTTTTCCAGAAGATATGGACCCATGAGCTCCTGCCCGGTGACCAGGAGGCACCAGTTGAGGTCTTTATCCAGAGGCCTCCTGTTCTGGAGATGAGGCGCCCCCTTTATTTCTTTATGCTGATTCCGTTGACGATTACCGCCAGTTTCTCCATTCTGTTCTGCCTGTTTCCAAACCTATTCTCCATATACAGCCTCGCGCAAATGGCTGTCCGAGACCTTTTCAGGGGGCTATGAAAATGAATCCGTTAAGACATTACCCGAAGAAATTTTTTTGGATCGTCTATTTCATCGGCCTTGGCCTGAGTTTGGTCCTTGATCCCCTCTGGCTCCATTCCCATGTCCTTCACTATCATTTTCCGCTTCAATATCTCCCAGAATTCTTCGCCATCTTCGGGCTCTTCGGCTGCATGCTTCTCATCCTGATTGCCAAAGGGATGGGCCTTTTCATTGTGAGAGGGGAGGACTATTACGAAAGAGAATCGAGGAGATAAGAAATGGTCGAATGGATCCATCCCGGGATGGTTGTCTTTTTAGGTGCCTTTCTGATCCCGTTCATCACCCGGAGGAAAGTCAAGCTTGCATACTTTCTCTTTCTTCCTATCGCGGGTCTCACTCTTGTTGTCCTCATGTCAACGGGAACGTTTAGCCCGATCCCTTCCTGGCCCGGTTCCCTCCAGAAGTGGCAGATCCGTTTCCTGGATTACACCCTTGTCCTGGGCAAGATCGACAAGATGAGCCTGATCTTCGCCTATATTTATCTCATTGCGGCATTCTGCATGAACCTCTATGCCCTTCATGTCAAGAATGACTGGGAACATGTGGCCGCCATGATCTATGTCGGAAGCGCACTTGGAGCGATTTTTGCGGGCGATTTCTTCACTCTGTTCTTCTTCCTCGAAATGATGTCTTGGGCCCCCGTTTTCCTTCTTTGGTTCAGGGGGACAAAGAAATCGATGGGAGCGGCCATTCGATACGCCCTGTGGCATCACTTCAGCGGAGCCTGTATTCTGGCCGGAATTGTCATCCACTTGCACCGGACCGGCTCCATCGAACTTTCCCGTCTCCCCTGGGGATGGGGAGGAGAGTACCTCGGTTATAATCTTATGCTCCTCGGGTTCATCATCAATGCCGCAACGACCCCTTTTCACTCCTGGCTCTCCGATACCTATTCTGAGGCCACTCCGAGCGGTTCCATTTATATGACGGCCTATACGACCAAGACGGCCATCTTCTGTCTGATCCGGACCTTTCCCGGTGTTCCCCTCCTGATGTGGATGGGGGCCATCCAGGCGGTGTTTGCGCTTTTTATGGCGGTTCTCGAAAATGATGGAAGACGCCTTTGCTCCTATCATATCATTTCTCAGATTGGATACATGGTCGCCGGTGTTGGAATTGGAACCGAAATGGCCATTAACGGGGCCATTTCCCACGCCCTCTGCCATATCATTTATAATGCGTTGCTTTATATGGGAGCGGGCTGCGTTCTGGTCGTCGCGGGGACAGCAAAATTTGATAGGCTGGGGGGGCTTTATAAATACATGCCCATCTCGTTCTGGCTTTACATGGTGGGTGGCTTTTCAATTTCGGGATTCCCTCTGTTCAATGGGTTCATCAGCAAAGTCATGACGATCGAGGCGGCTGAGTTGATCCACAATGCACCCATCTACCTGTTGCTTGAAGGGGCGACCGTCGGAACCTTTCTTCATACCGGCCTAAAACTTCCCTGGAACATGTGGCTTCAAGGGAAGGATGAACCTCCTCCCGAAATTCGGGCAAAGTTAAAAGATTCACCGGTGAATACCCCCCTCCACATGCTTCTCGGCATGGGCATCTTAGCCTTCTTCTGTATCTTTATGGGCGTTTATCCCCAGGTGTTATACGACAGACTTCCCTATCCCGTTATGTTCATCCCTTTCACGACGACACGTATATTCTCCATTATGCAGATGTTTATTTTCACCTTCATCGGCTTCTGGTTTCTGAGAGGACTCGTGACCGGACATCCCACCTATACGCTCGATACCGACTGGCCTGTCCGGATGGCAGGAAGAAAGTTGGTCTGGTTCTGTGAGAAACCGCTGATGGCCTTTGCAAATTTTGTTGATGGGAAAGTGATGGGCGTGGTCCATTTCCTCACCTGGTTTAGCCAGAATCCTGCAGTTGCCTTAAGCATCAAGAAGGAAGAATGGAGGTTGAGAGCCAAAAGCCTGCTCACGAATCCGGCAGGGGTGGAGAAACACAGGACCGATTTGGAGAGAAAGAAAAGGGCTTACCCCGGAGAGCTTCCCAAGTTGACATTAGGTGCTTCCTTACTCTTGATTCTATTGGCTTTCCTGCTCTATTTGATAATATATCTGTTAGGGGCTGGATAAGTGGAGAGGGATTTTATGGGGCAGGGCTTTCTCCACCTGATGGCCCATCGAGGGATCGATGCCAATGGAGATTCATATCCGGGTTAAAAACTTTATTTCAAAACACCTTTCCCCCTCGAGGATCTTTATCCTCAGCTTTGCAGCGGTCATCCTTTTTGGGACTTTTCTCCTCTGGTTCCCCTTTTCCTCAGCCAAAGGACATCTCCGATTTATAGATGCCCTTTTTACCTCTACTTCTGCTGTCTGTGTCACCGGTCTGGTGGTCCTTGACCCTGGAAAAGATCTCTCCCTTTTGGGTCAGGTGATCACGATCATCCTTTTTCAGATCGGAGGACTGGGCATCCTCACTTTTTCTACCATCTTTTTTGTCTTAATGGGCCGGGGAATTTCTTTTAAGGGAAGGGAGATCATTCAATCCACATTTCTTCATACCCCACGAAGGGATTTTCTGATCATCCTGAAATCGGTTCTCCTCTACACCCTCTTTTTCGAGTCCCTGGGGACCCTCCTTTTATGGATCCGGTTCTGTCAGGATTTCCCTTTAGGAGAAGCTTTTTATCAGGCTCTTTATCATGCCATCTCCGCATTCAACAATTGTGGGTTTTCTCTTTTTTCAGATAGTCTGATTGGATATCAGGGCGATCTCGCCGTGAATCTGACCATCATGGGTCTCCTGGTGATCGGAGGGATCGGTTTCATTGTCCAGTACGAAGTCTTTTCGAAACTGAAGGGAATCCAGAAGAAACTTTCCATCCACAGTAGAATGGTCCTCATCACTACTGGCATCCTGATTCTTTCAGGTGCCATTCTGTTCTATCTCTTTGAGCGGAATCATATTATCCGGGATGTTCCGATTCAGAACAAAATATTGGCCTCCCTTTTCCAGTCGGTTACTCCCAGAACCTGTGGGTTCAATACAGTGGATATCGGTCTTCTGACCAATGCGACCCTTCTTTTAACCATTGTCCTCATGTTTATCGGTGCTTCACCGGGGTCAACAGGCGGGGGAGTGAAAACGACCAGCGCTGCCCTTCTCTTATTGATGATCTGGAGTCGGTTAAAAGGCAACGAGGATGTGAATGTTTTTAACCGGACGATTCCAAGAGAAATGATAAGTCGGACGATTTCCATCATCTTTGCCTCTGCCTTTTCCATTTCAATCATCGCGTCGGTTCTTCTGATCACAGGTGGGGGGAACCTTCCGCCTGTGGAGAGCCGCCACTTTTTTGTGGAATATCTTTTCGAGACGGTCTCAGCTTTCGGGACAGTCGGCCTTTCCATGGGGATTACCCCCAGATTGGGGGATGCCCAGAAGGCGGCCATTATCTTGATGATGTTTGTGGGAAGGGTGGGTCCACTGACACTGGCTTTTTCCCTTTCAAAGACCGGAGGAGGAAAAGGAATAACATACGCCGAGGAAGGGGTCATGGTGGGATGATCCAGAATGCGGAATGCGGATTGCAAATTGGGGAACAAGGAGCAGGGACAGTTTATAAATTGCCCCTGCAAGTTGAGGAGGAAACAGGATGAAACGGGTAGTTGTGATCGGGTTGGGGATTTTTGGCTATAATATCGTAAAGGACCTCTATGAAAATGGCATGGAAGTCGTCGCCATCGATAAGAACAAAGAGGTCATCCAGAAAATCAGGGATTTTTCGACAAAGGCCATCCTCGCCGATGGAACGGATAAAGAATTGATGGAATCCATCGGCATCGAGGAGGATGATGTGGTCATCGTCTCCTTCGGGGAAGACCTGGCAGCCGCTACCCTCCTTACCCTTCACCTCAAAGAGATGAAAGTGAAACGGATTATTGTCAAAGCACCTGATGAGGATCACAAGCGGGTCCTTGAGAAGGTGGGAGCCACGGAAGTGGTCATTCCGGAAAGAGAGATGGCGGATAAGGTGGTCAGAAGCCTTGTCTCCCCGAATGTCCTCGATTACATTCCCCTTTCTGAGGATTATACCATCTGTGAGTTAGCTCCTCCTTCGGGGTTCGTGGGGAAGACCATCAGTGAGCTCCATCTGAGAAGTCAATATCATATCGAAGTGATCGCTATCCGGGAGGTGCTTCCGGAGAAGATCAGGATGGTTCCACGGGCTGACTTTGTGATTAAAGATAGCGATATACTGGTCGTCATTGGCAAGAAAGAGGATATTGATAAAATCCGATAATGGTCATTTTAACATAGATCAGGTTTGGCTGGATCAATAAGCCTCCGGCAGATGCATTTAATGAATTACGGGAAAGTCGGCTGAATGCCCCGCCTTGTAGGCGGGGATGAAAGCCGAC
>CAZXMB010000043.1:15200-19692 GCA_964641715.1 uncultured Syntrophaceae bacterium | reverse complement strand
ACCGCCATTCATCATTTATGTCAAGTGTATAGTTTAGCTTTGACCCCAAGTTCTTCCACATGGAAGGAAAGCTATCTCTTTTTCGATGGAATATATTTCACACCGTCTATATCCTTAAAATCAGAATCCTGGGTCCATATCAAAGCATTGTTTGCCCTTGCTGTTGCCAAAATAATACTGTCAGCTAGTGGCAATTTAAAGTCCAAGCCAAGTTTCGCAGCACTGAGGGCAATGGAGGCATCCAGGTCTATGATTTCCCCTTGATGCATCATCGCCACAGCTTGTAAGGCATTGTTTTCTCCCCTCTGTTGGAATATCCTTTTAAATACCTCTGAAATACATAAGGTAGGAACAATCAGGCTGTTTATATCTTCGATGGGAACAGAAAAAAAATCGGCATTAGGGCCATCACCAAAATATTCAAGCCATCCAGATGAATCTACCAGATTCACAGACGATCCTTTTCGCGTTCAACCGTAGTGTCAATCCCTTTTAAAAAACCTCGCATCTCTTTTATCTTCTTTAATGGGATAAATTCAATCCGGTTTTGGTATTGCAAAACTTGAACTTTCTGCCCAGGTTTAATCCCGAGGGTCTCCCGTACAATACGTGGAATCACGATTTGATATTTCGGAGATACTGTTACCGTTTCCATGATGCTGTCCTCCATCGATCACTAACTTATACTACACTATTGTCATCGATAAAGCAAGCAGAAAAAACCTTAGTGACTGGCTCTTGCTATCGGAGTTACTTTGGGGTAAAAGTGGAAACGACTTTGGCGCGGCAGACTTCACTCCTCTCTCTTTTCGGAGCGAAGTCTGGTGGAGGCGGCGGGAATCGAACCCGCGTCCGAGAACCTTCCGGCAGAGCTTCTACATACATAGCCTGTATTTTAGATTCGCCTCTCGGGACTCCCACAGGCAGGATTCCCGAAAGACTATCCTATAAGATTTCGCCCCCCTCCTATAGGCGTCAGAGAGAAGCTATCCTGTTTTTCTGACATCCTTACCCTGTCCTACAGGCGAGGCCAGGGAGGACGCCTAGCTGCGATTAGGCAGCCAGGGCATAATCGTAGTTGTTTGCGATTATGTTTAATCCCATTTGTTTAACGAGCCAATGGGACCTCGGTATGCCACCCTGACGTCAACGATCCCCGTCGAACCCTTTTCGCCCCCTTTCCATCTCTCTTTCCATGGTCTTTCGTTTAAGCGTCTCACGCTTATCAAAGAGCTTCTTGCCCCTTGCCAACCCCAGTTCCACCTTGGCCTTTCCATCTGAAAAGTAAAGGCGAAGCGGGATGAGCGTAAAACCTCTCTCCTGGACCTTTCCGATGAGGCGCCGGATCTCCCTTTTATGAAGAAGAAGCTTGCGCGTCCTCAATGGGTCGGGATTGGACCGGTTCCCGTGGGAATACGGGCTGATGTGGGTATCGACAAGAAAAATCTCCCCGTTTTTGATTGTCCCGTAACTATCCCCCAGATTAGCCTTCCCCTCCCGGAGCGATTTCACCTCGGTCCCCAGAAGCGAAATCCCTGCCTCATACTTATCGTCGATAAAGTAATTATGCCAGGCCTTCTTGTTCTGACAGATCAGCTTTTCACCCATTTCTTAAATCCTGCAGAGGGCATAGCGCTAAGAGTTAAACACCCTGGATTCCCCCGTATCAGGTACGGGGCAGGCTTATCAAGTCCGGAATGACAGCCTTATAAAGTTATTACCAATTACAATTTTACCTAAAAGAGGGAATGAAATCAATGAGTAATATAAAGAGAAATGGAGTTTTCACCGTGTCTTCCCGTCGCCCCATCCCCCTATCCAACTTTTTTAGACACGGACGGGCAGTTCGATCAGGAAAGTGGTCCCCTTGGGTTTGTTGTCCCGGACACGGATATATCCATGGTGGTCGGCGATGATGGCATTGACAATGGTGAGCCCCAACCCCGTGCCACTCTTCTTCGTGGAGAAGTAAGGTTCAAAAAGCTTTCCCTTGTCTTCATCCGGGATGCCACATCCGCTGTCACTCACCTCGAGGCGAACGATCTGGAGTTTCGGATCATATTGGGTCTGGATTCTGATCTCCCCATCCTTGTCCATGGCGGAAAGGCTATTCTTAATCAGGTTGATCATCACCCGCTTCATCTGATCGCGGTCGAGGTTAAAAGGGGGAAGATCATGAGGGATGAAATTGAAGCGGATATCCTTATGGGCTTCTTTAAAGAGGACCAGGGCCTCCTGGATGATCTCATTGAGGTGGTTAAGAGTGGGATTCGAAGCCGGCAATCGGGCAAAGCTCGAAAATTCATTGACCATGTCCCTCAACTCTTCCACCTGCTTCACAATGGTGTGGGTGCATTCATCGAAGACCGTCCCATCCTGCTGAAGTCTTTCCAGATACCGTTTTCTCAGACGCTGGGCTGAGAGCTGAATGGGGGTAAGGGGATTCTTGATCTCGTGGGCAATCCTGCGGGCCACCTCCCTCCAGGCGGCCACCCTCTGGGCCTTGATCAACTGGGTGAGGTCGTCAAAGACAGCGACAAAGCCAAGCGGGTTTTCGTCCTCGTCTTTCAGGGTGGTCAGGTTGATTAAAAGGGCAAGGGATTTTCCACCCACATTGACCGCCACCTGTTTCTCAACGGAATCCTTGTGGTCCGATCTGATCTCATCCAATAATTCCGTCACTCGCTCCACGTATTCCCTGGCCAGCACCTCATCGAACCTCTTATTCAGGACAGCCTCCGATTTGACCTCCAGCATCTGCTCCGCAGAGGTATTGAGGGTCGTGATCATCCCCTTCTCATCAATGGAGATGACCCCGGCGGCCACATTCTTCAGGACAATCTCCATATACTTTCTTCGCTGTTCTAACTCGGAGCGGCTGACCTGAAGGTCTCCGGTCATCCGGTTGAAGGACTGGACGAGCATCCCGATCTCATCGGCCGCCTTCATCTGAATCCTGAAGTTGAGGTCTCCATCGGCGATCCGGTGGGTGGCTTCCGCCAGTTCCTGAATGGGAACGGTGATATCCTTGGCCAAACGAATACCGAACCAGATCGCTGAGAAGACGATCAGGAGGGTGGCCATCAGAAGCGCGGTCATATAGCTGAACTTGATCGGTTTTTTCAAAACCTTCAATTGTTTGTAATCCACAAAGGCCTGAGAGATCTCACGCATCTTTCCGGCGAGGCTCTTGGGAATGAAATGGGCGGCGGCGACCACTCCCACCACCCTCCCTTTATCAGAAGGATGAAAGATGGGAGCAATCCCCGCAATCATCTCCCCCTCTCCCACCGTGAGAATCCTGGACACCTCCTTGCCTGAAAACCCCATTTCCAGTAAGTCCTGCGGGAGGGGCGGGGAGAGGGCTTTAAGCGTTTCCTCCTCCACCTGGATTGAGCTCTCTCCCCCTTTGATAAGGACTCTCAGGGTACTGAGGTTGTATTCCCGCCGTTTCATCTCAAGGGCTTCTCTGAAGAGGCCCATTTCCTTCTCGCTTCCGGCGATCCCTTCTCTCGAGAGGTGGCGGCTGATCTCCCGGGCAGAGGAGACCGCTGTTTTCGCAAAATCCCGGTAATAGGTCTGGGCGACCTCAAGGGAGCCCTGGAGGGATTCTTCCACCTGGGCCTTAAACCAGTGTTCCACGCTGTTGGTGATAAACCCCGCCGCAACAAAGAAGAGAAGGAAGGTCGGAACAAGGGAAAGGCTGATAAAGGCGACCACCAGCTTCGTTCTCAGCTTTGCCCCAAGAACCCTTTGCTTGCGTTCAAAGATCAGCTTTACAAGATTTCGGATGACCAGGAAGATCAGAAGAAGGAGGAGAATGACGTTTATATTGATCAGACTGAAGATGATGAGGTTGTTGCCGATGGGAATCTGCCCCTGCACCTGAGGGATCTTCATCTCAATGGCGGTGAGGACGATGATCAGGACGGAGATGACCCCGATGATGATCACCTCATTTCTTCTTCTTCTTTCATCCGGTGTCAGTGCCTTTTTCATAAGCCCGTGAAATCATAAAAACGGGGGGGTCCGAAAGGGTCCATAAGCCGAGTTCTGTTTCCCGATCTTTAAATCAGGAATGATGATCATTTATCTGGGATCCTGATTGCTCAGGACCTCAAGCGACCAACCCGTCCCGTCTCTATCCCGATCGGATTGGATCGGAATAAATTTGAACGGACCATTCTTCATCCCGCTTGCACGGGATAACGGGACCTATGCGGTCTTGCTCCGGGTGGGGTTTACCCAGCTACTCCGATCGCTCAGAATACTGGTGAGCTCTTACCTCGCCTTTTCACCCTTATTCCGGCTTTCGTCGGAACGGTATCTTTTCTGTGGCACTTTCCATATCCCGTCTCTTACGAAACGGAACCGTCCGGATTACGGACCACCCTGCCCTGTGGAGCTCGGACTTTCCTCCCCCCTCTCACTCTCCTTTGCAGGAGGCTTCGGGGAGCGATCATCTGTTCCCCTTCGACTCCCCCCTTTCTTT
>CAZXMB010000043.1:0-15100 GCA_964641715.1 uncultured Syntrophaceae bacterium | reverse complement strand
ATCCTTCGCTCAATCGCCCGGTTGGCCAAAAGGTCCGCCTCCCGGTTTTCTTCTCTCGGGATGGATTCGATCTCAACGTGAGAAAATTCTCTCAGATGTTCCATCACCCTCTGGTAAAGAACCCTGAGATGAATCTTCTTCACCCGATAGAACCCCCTCACCTGCCTTTCGATCAATTCTGAATCGGTACAGATATGAAGGGATTCCCCTCCCAGTCGCTTTGCCTCCTCCAATCCCAATAGAAGAGCTCCATACTCTGCTTCATTATTCGTCCGGTGGCCGAGATAGCGACTCACCTCAGTCATCTTCCTTCCTTCCCCATCGGTGATATAAACTCCAGCCCCTGCCCTTCCCGGGTTTCCCCGGGAGGCACCGTCGATATAGAGGAAGAGCGTGAGACCATTCTGACCCGGATGTTCCCCTCCCTCCTTCTTCACCTCTTCCCCCCATCCCCTTCAAAATAGAGGATCCGATTGCAGTTGGGGCAGCGGATCAAAGCCTTGGTCTTTTGAACCTCAATAAACATCTGGGGGGGGACGTGAACGAAACAGCCCTGACAGGTCTCACTCTTCACGCTCACGATCCCGATTCCCTGCCTCCTCTCCTTCAGGGTGTTGTAGAGTTTGAATAGACCCGATTCGATCTTTCTGGAGAGGGCCTCCTTTCTTTCCATCTTCTCCTTCCAGACCTTATCGCCCTGTGCCATCTTCTCCTGAATCTTCTTCCTCTCGGCCTCAATCTTCTCCAGGCTCACCGATATCTCCTTCTCCTTTTTCAAAAGATGCTTCTTGAGTTCATCAATCTCCTCCATCATCATCAGGATCTCCTCTTCCACACGGCCCACTGATTCCTTAATGCCTTCGATTTCGGTAAGAAGGGCCTGATATTCCTTGTTGGTCTTTACCTCGGGCATCTTTCCCTCTGTCTTCTTGACCTTCTCCTGCTCCGAGAGAAGGTCTTTCTCCTTCTTTTTCCGCTCCTTTTCCAGTAATTCGAGTTTCTCTTTTTCCTTCTGAATCCTTTCTTTTTCGAGATTCTGCCTCTCATCCAATTTTTTCATCTCTTTGGGAAACCGATCTCGATCCTCTCTGATGTTTTTCAGGTCGAGATCGAGCTTTTGAAGCTTCCAGAGGAGCTCTAATTGCTCTTTCAAATGGTGCCTCCTATCTCAATAGATTTACCCCAAAAAAGAAGAGTGCACCGGGGGGTACACTCTTCATGGGTTCAACTCGCCGGACTGTTTTTCTTTTATTTTCAATGACTTGATGGAGCTCACCCTCTCTTACGCCAATGGGCCCACCTGGGTTCGAACCAGGGACCTTCCGGTTATGAGCCGGTGGCTCTTCCATCTGAGCTATGGGCCCTCTTGATCTTATTATATTCCATCCCTGAAGGGTGTCAACCCCTCCGAATCCGCAGGATGCGGAGTGAAAATTCCTCAGCTGTCTATAAAGCTTTTCAATCTCCTGGCTCGGCTGGGATGCCGAAGTTTACGCAACGCCTTGGCCTCAATCTGCCTGATTCTTTCACGGGTGACATCGAATTCCTGTCCCACCTCTTCGAGGGTATGGTCATATTTCTCTTCGATACCGAACCGCATCCTCAGGACCTTCTCCTCCCTCGGGGTGAGCGTGGAGAGAACCTTCTTGGTCTGATCGGACAAATTTGAACTGATGACCGCCTCCATCGGTGAGATCATCCCCTTATCTTCGATGAAATCACCCAGATGGCTGTCTTCCTCCTCCCCAATAGGAGTCTCCAGGGAGATGGGCTCTTTGGCAATCTTCAAAACCTTTCTGACTTTGTCCAGTGGCATCTCCATCTTCTCAGCGATCTCTTCGGGCGTGGGTTCTCTCCCGATCTCCTGGACAAGATATCTCGAGGTACGGATCAGCTTATTAATGGTCTCGATCATATGGACCGGGATCCGGATCGTCCTGGCCTGATCCGCAATGGCCCGGGTGATCGCCTGGCGAATCCACCACGTGGCGTAAGTGCTGAATTTATAACCCCGCTGGTATTCAAACTTATCCACGGCCTTCATCAGACCAATATTCCCCTCCTGAATGAGGTCGAGAAACTGGAGTCCCCGGTTGGTATATTTTTTCGCAATCGAAACAACCAGCCTCAGGTTAGCCTTGACCAGTTCGCTCTTCGCCTCCCTGGCCCTCGCCTCTCCATGGGCAATGGCCCTTACCGCTACCCTCAGTTTCTGGGACGAAAGCCCGCATTCCGTCTCCACTTTGTTGATCTTTCTTTGGGCATTCTTCCCGGACCGGTCCATTTCCTGAAGATCGGCCTTGCTCAAGCCCTTGCTGTGGATCAGGGCCTTCTCCTTCAATGTCCTCGCCTTGAGCCTCCTGAGAAAGATACGGGCTTCTCTTACCGAGATCCCCGTCTTCTCTTCCATCTTTTTAAACTCATTCTCAGCCTTCTCCACCCGGTTCAGCATCTGTTTCATCTTCTGGACAATCTTATTGATCTGGGTATCCCTCAAATTGATCTGCTTAAGATGTCCAATGATCTCTTCCTGTCTCTTTTTAATCTGGGTCTGAATCCGTTTCTTCGATCCTTCCTTTCTCTTTTGAAGCCCACGGAGCCTCCCCTCTGTTTTCCGAACCCTCTCGATCAGCTCTAATACCCTCTTCTGCTGAATCTGTTCCTCTTCCAGACTCGACTCCTCCTCATCGAGTTCACTGGTGACCTCCCGGATTTCGATCTTCCCTGTCCTGATCGCGTTTCCCAGATTGAGGATCTCCTTGACGGCCATGGGGCAATTGAGGACAATGCTGAGCACATCCCGTTTCCCGCTCTCAATCCTTTTAGCGATCTCCACCTCCCCTTCCCGGGTAAGGAGAGAGACTGACCCCATTTCCCGGAGGTACATTCGAACAGGATCCGTTGCCTTTCCAAAACCCTCTATCTCTATCTCCTCTTCTTCCTCCTTCTCAAGGATCTTTTCCTCATCAACCTTCAACCTCTCGAGATCATCCACCACGTCGATATCCATTTCATCAAACATCATCAGGACATCGTCGATCTGATCGGAAGAGACGATGTCATTGGGGGGGATCTCATTCATTTCGTCAAAACTCATAAATCCCTTCTCCTCCCCGATGGAGACCATCACCTCTTCCTCTTTCATCTTCAACTCTTTTGCCATTCCCTCTCCCCTACTCTTTATGAAGGGTGTCTCTCCATAGACCTCTCTCCCTCTTGGCCATTTCCTGACGCCTCAACAGGAGGGCCTCGAGCCCCTTCCCCCCTCCCTCTCCTTCCGCCTCTTTAATTCTTATGAGCAGTTCTTTCTCCTCCCTTTTCAACTTCCTCTGACGAATCCTCTGGATGCAGTCCCTCAAGATCCTATCCCGCCGATCTACTCCGATACCGCCTTCCTCAAAGGCATATTCACGAAGTTTCCCGGAAAGCTCCTCTTCAAAAGATCCTAAAGCCTCGGAGAGGTCCAGCCTCCCCCTCCTCTGATAGAGATCCTCCAATCCCAAGCCTAACCTTTTCAAGAGAGGACTTTCAAATTCCCGGAGAACTCCATCCCTGGAAATTACCGGGATAAGGCCGGGATGGTGAACCATCAGACGTATCACCATCTCCTCTGACTTCGAAAAATGGCTCTTGGCAACCTGATCCTTCAAGGGGGGCGAGGGTCTGGCTCGATCCTTCGGAGAAGGCCGGATCATCTCGGAGAGGACCGATTCCCGGATGTCCAACCTCTCGGCCAGGGCCTTTATATAGAAATCCCTCCGGATCTTCCCCGGGATTTTGCTGATCAGGCCCATTCCTTCTTCTGCGATCTTCACCTTCCCATCGATCGATTTCACATCATAGGCTTTCATCAACCCATCAAAAAAGAATTCGATCAGGGGGGTGGCCTTGGCCACCTTCTCCCGAAAGTCCTCCGGATTCCCCTTTCTCAAAAAGGTATCCGGATCCTCCCCTTTGGGAAGAAGGACCGCTTTGCCTGTCAACTCCTCCTCCAGAAGGAGAGGAAGCGCCCTGAGCGTTGCCTGGGTTCCCGCCTGATCGGGGTCGAATACGGTGATCACGTTCTCCGTATATCTCTTCAGGAGATGAAGGTGTTTTTGGGTCAGAGCTGTCCCGAGAGTCGCAACACTGTTTTTCAATCCGAACTGATGGAGGGTCAACAGGTCAAAATACCCTTCTACAAGGATAACATAATCCATCTCTGAAATGTACTGCCTGGCCTCAGAGAGGCCATAAAGGATCTCACCCTTGTGATAGATCCCCGATTCCGAAGAGTTGATATATTTGGGCAATCCCTCTCCGATCAGCCTTCCTCCGAATCCGACCACCCGCTGATGAAGATCGAAGATGGGAAAGATGATCCTGTTTCGAAAAACGTCATACCAGCCCTCTTTTCGAGCGGAATCCCCGGCCTTCTTTCTCGGAAGGATCAGGCCCAATTCCCAGGCCAGCTCAGGAGAAACCTTTTCCCCCAGAAGATACTGAACCAATCCATCCCAGCGCTCGATCGCATAGCCCAATCGATATTCCCGGATGATCTTTTCCTGGATCCCTCTTTGAGAAAGGTACCTCCTTCCTTTCTCCCCCTCTTTCCTCTGAATAAGGAGATCGTGATAATACTCGGAGGCCATCCGATTAATCTGAAAAAGGGTTTCCTTCTTCCCCATCTCTTTTTTCTGGGCTTCGGTGGGTTCACGGCGGGGGAGCCTCACTCCGTAACGTTTGGCCAGCTCTTCGACCGCCTGAGGGAATGAGAAATGACCGATTTTCATCAGGAAGGTAAAGACATCCCCCCCTTCTCCGCAACCGAAGCAGTGAAAGATCTGTTTCTCCTCATTCACCATAAATGAAGGGGTCTTCTCGGAATGGAAGGGGCATAGCCCTCTGTAGTTCTTTCCAGCCTTTTTCAGGCTCACATAGTCTGAGACGATCTCCAGGATGCTCGAACGATCCCGGATCTCTGAAACCTTCTCTTCCTGAAAAAATCCATTGGCCAAGAAATTTTTACCTCAGTTCCACTACCGTGATGCCCCTTCCACCTCTGAGGACATCGCCGGGCGCAAAATGTTTCACTCCTCGATGGCTCCCGAGATACTTTCCGATGGCCGTACGCAATCTCCCTGATCCCACCCCGTGGATGATATCCACTTTTTCCAGACCATGGTAGAGCGCCTGATCGATAAATTTATCAACCACGGGAAGTGCATCTTCAACCGTGAGGCCGATGACGTTCAATTGGCGTGGGAACTCTGCGGCCATCTCCTGCGACCGTTGCTGACCCTCCGGGAGGGGCTTCTCCTGACTTCCCTCTCCTTCGATGACTTTAAGGTCGGAGAGGGGAACGATCACCCTTGCCTGATCGGTCATGACCTCAGCCCGTTTCGATGGCTCGACCACTCTCAGGAGTCTCCCTTCGTTTCCCAGACTTTCAACCCTCACATGAGCTCCAATCTTCAAGTCGGACGCCACTTCGGAGGAGCCCTTCCTTTTCATGGCGGGGAAAAACCTTTCCCTGATTTCCTGGATCTCTCTTCGCCGGATGGGGTCCTGAGGCTTCTTCTCCTTTTGGCGCCGTAGCCATGCCCTCAACTCCCCTTCCATCTCCTGAGCCACCTTCCTTGCCTTCTCTTCGACCCGGGAAAGAATCTCCAGCCTCCCTTTCCTGATTCGATCGAGGATCTCTTTCAATCTCTGGCGCTCTTTCCTGACCTCTTCATTCATCCGGATGAACTGAAGCTTCTCCTCCTCCGCATCCGCCTTCAATCTCTCCAGGGACTCCAGGGTCCGGGAGATCTTCTGATCCCCTCCCTCCCTGTGATCCCGTGCCCTCTCGAGGACCTCCCGGGATACTCCCAGTTTTTCAGCGACCAGAAAGGCATTGCTCATTCCTGAGGAACCATAGGAGAGCGTATAGCGGGGCTCCGTGGTTTCCTCATCAAAATCGACCTTAACGTTCTCCACATCCGGATAAAGGTATCCGTAAGCCTTGAGACCATCAAAGTGGGTCGTGACGGCGATTGTGGATCCCCTTTCCCTGAATTGGTCTAAAAAGCCCATGGCGATTGCACATCCCTCAGAGGCGTTAGTTCCCACCCCCAGCTCATCCAGAAGCACAAGAGATCTCATCCCTGCCTTCTCCAGGATCTGATTGACATGGAGGAGGTGGGCGGAGAAGGTGCTCAGGTTCTCTTCAATGTTCTGCTCATCGCCGATCACGGCAAAGACCTCTTCGAAGAGAGCCACCTCACTTCCCTCTTCTGCAGGGATAGGAAGACCGGATTGGGCCATTAATATCAAAAGCCCCAGGGTCTTGAGGGCCACGGTCTTTCCCCCTGCATTGGCTCCGCTGATGATGAGGGTCTTTATCTCATCTCCCATCCGGAGGTCGACAGGAACCACCTGGCCTTCTCTCTGAAGAACGAGAAGAGGATTTCTTGCCTTCTTTATATCGATCCTCCCCTTTTCGTTCAATCCGGGTCTGGTCCCTCTGAGACGGATGGAGAATCTTGCCATAGAATAGAGAAGATCCAGTTCCTTCAAGATTTCAAAGTCGCTCCGGAGGGACGCCATCTCCCCTCTCATCTTTTCCGATAGGGCTTCCCGGATCCGATATTCCTCTTCTTTTTCCTCTGTCGTGAGAATGGAGACCTCATTATTGATGGAGACCACCGGAAGGGGTTCGAAGAAAAGGCTTCTCTGGCTATGGGACTGGTCGTGGATAATGCCCTCCAGGCGGTGTTTAAAATCGGATTTAAGGAGAAGCACATACCTCCCGTTTCTCAGGGTAATGAGTTGTTCCTGAAAGAGGGACTGAAGATCCTCCTGATGAAGGAGCCGTTCCAGGACTCCTTTGGCCTTCTCCCTCGCCGCCTCTAATTGATGACGGATCTCCGAAAGCGAGGGGCTCGCCCGATCCAGTATTTCACCCTTTGGATGGATCACCCGA
The DNA here is from genome assembly GCA_964641715.1 of uncultured Syntrophaceae bacterium. GTDB lineage: Bacteria > Desulfobacterota > BSN033 > BSN033 > UBA1163 > CAZXMB01. Next base: position 8,154 of record CAZXMB010000043.1, on the reverse strand, counting down.
AGGATCTCTTTTTCCAATGCCCTGAGGTCGGAAAGCCCGGAAATCCTTTCATGAAGACAAGGGGCTTTGGCCTTTGAGCTGAGAAAAAATCGCTTCAGGCCCCGGCATAATCTCATCTGGTTTAGAATATCGAGGATCTCCTCGACACCGAGGACCGCTCCCTCCACCTCTAACCTCTGGAGGTCAGGCTCAATATCTTTCAACCCCTGAAGGGGAAGGTCTTCCCCCCTCTCCAGGATTTCTTTGAGTTCCATCACTTCGGTCAGCCTGGATTCGATGAGGGTACGATCCCGGGTGGGTCTCAGGGCCATGCACTGCTTTTGACCAAGGGGTGAGACTGAAAATGACTTCAATATGTCTAAAAGGGAGTAGAATTCCAAAACCTTGAGGGAACGATCATCCATAAAGCATGAAAAAGGCAAACATCTGTCTGAGGATGAAATTACGGGGAAAGCCGTTCTTTGACCAGCTGGTTGATCAACCTTCCATCAGCCTTCCCCCCGAGTTTTGGCATCACGGACTTCATCACCTTTCCTAAATCCTTTAAGGAAGTGGCCTGGGTCTCTTGAATAGTTTCGTTGATCACTCTAATTAATTCTTCCTGGCTGATCGGCTGAGGCAAAAAGGATTTCAAAATCTCTATCTCTTTTTTCTCCTTTTCCACCAGGTCGGTCCTCCCTCCCATTTGGAACTGTTCAATGGACTCCTCGCCTTTACGGACCATCCCCTGGATCACCCGGATCACCTCTTCATCCTCCAGCTTCCTTCTCAGATCGATCTCTTTATTTTTAAGGGACGAACGGACCATCCGGATGGTGGAAAGCCGCAATTTGTCACTTGCCCTCATCGCCTCCTTCATCTCTTCGACCAATCTTTCTTCCAGCCCCATCCTTAACCTCTCTCCATAATTTTCCGCATCCTTTTCATTGCCCTCTTTTTTGCAGCCAGGGCCTTCTTCTTTCTTTTGATACTTGGTTTTTCATAATGTTCCCTTTTGCGGACTTCGGATAGAATTCCTATCTTTTCAACCTGTTTCTTGAATCGGCGGAGTGCGTTTTCAAAGGACTCGCTCTCTTTAATTTTAATGCCTGGCATCCATCTTCCCCCTCCTTTCTAAAACTTATTTTTAAGCGATTAATTATATGATTTTTTTCATTAAAGTCAAATTTTTTTCATTTTTTCATTGCAAATCCATCCCACTTTATTTTATTATTTCTCCACCGATCCTCTAAACCTTTTTAAAGGAAACGATCATGGGGGAAATGGATAAAGAGAGAGAGATGATCCGGACCCTGGCTCAAAAAACAGCTCAAAAAGTCGTGGGCCCCAGGGCTTCAGAAATTGACGAATCCGGAGAAATTTCAAGGGATTTAATAGAATCCCTGGGGAAGCAGGGGCTTCTCTCCATCCTTTTGCCCGAGGAATATGGTGGGGCCAACGGGGATATCACCTCATTCTGCCTGGTCATTGAGGAGATCGCAAAGGTCTGCGGCTCTTCGGCCCTGCTGATCCTGACGCAGGGCATGGGCAGTCTCCCCATTGAGCTGGGAGGAAATGGATCCCAAAAGGAACGCTTCTTCACCCGGATCGCTGAAGAGGGCGATCTCATCGCATTTGCCCTGAGCGAATCAGCAGAAGGACCCCGTCTTGCCACTATGAATACTTCAGCTCGGAAAGAGGAAAAGGACTATCTCCTCAATGGTCGGAAATGCTTCATCACCAATGGAGGTATCGCCCGGATCTATACTCTCTTTGCACTCACTCAACCGGACCGAGGGAGAGAGGGAGTCTCTGCATTCATCCTCGAAGACAAAACTCCAGGGCTTTGTTTTGGCGAGAAAGAAAAAAAGATAGGGATGAGAGGGACGCTGACCGCTGATCTCATTCTCAATGAGTGCAGAATCCCTCTGGAAAATCTCCTCGGGGAGGAAGGAGAGGGCTGGAAGATTGCCATGGAGACGCTTCACCGGTCTGGGCCCGCAGTGGGTGCGCTCGCCGTTGGCCTTGCCGAGGGGGCCATCGATTATGCCACCCACTATGCCAATGAAAGAATCCAATTCGGGAGGCCCATCTCCTCCTTCCAGGCCATTCAATTTATGATCGCCGACATGGCCACTCATACAGAGGCAGCCCGGGCACTCGTCTACCAGGCGGCCCGTCAGGTCGATGCGCATTCGGAGGGGAGCGAAAAATATTCTGCCATCTCGAAAATCTTTGCCACGGATGTGGCCATGCAGGTCACCACGGATGCAGTCCAGATTCTCGGAGGTTACGGATATATGAAGGATTACCCCGTGGAGCGGATGATGCGAGATGCCAAAGTGACCCAGGTTTTTGGAGTGACCAATCAGTTTCAACGATGGATGATTGCCCAAGAGCTCATGAAAGGTTGATCCCGTTGAGGCGAAGATGTTGAGGATCCTTCGCCTTCCCCTCATCCCTGTCCTCATCGCTTATATCTCTGGCCTCTCTCTTGGCCATTTTGATCTTCCCCTCCCTTTCCCGGGATTCATCCTCTTCCTCCTGATCCTTCTCCTTTCGGGAATCTCATTCTTGATTTTGAAGAGATTAAAATGGAGCTCCTGCATCCTCCTCTTTCTCTTCTTTCTCCTGGGGGTAGGCTCTATTCATCCCTATCTTCGCCCTTCCCATTCTTCCTCTCCTGTCTCACGTTTCATCGGACATGGCCCCATCCTGATCGAAGGGACAGTCCAGCAGTCCCCTCACCGCACCCCGGATGGAACACAACTGACGATCAAATCTCATCAGGTGATTTTGTCCAATCGCCATATCCCTGTGGAAGGGAACCTTCTCCTCTTCCTCAAAGAAGAAGGCGATGCCTTTCATCTCGGAGATCATCTTCGATTTCAATGCAAGCTCTCCAGGCCGAGAGGATTTCATAATCCGGGCGGATTCAGCTATGAACGATACCTGGCCTTTAAACGGATAGAGTCCATCGGGTTTCTTCCCGAAGGAAAGGGGTGGGTCAAAATCGGGGAGGGATTGGCCAATCCCCTCCTTCTCTGGATCGAAACCCGGAGGGACCACATGCGCAGTTTTCTCGATAGAGAAGCAGAGCCCCCCTCCTCCTCCATCTTTCAGGCCCTTGTCCTGGGTGAACAGGGGAATATCCCTGAAGAGGTCAAGGAACTCTTCATTATCACAGGGATCGCCCATCTCCTGGCGATCTCCGGAGATCACCTTGGTATCGTTGCCCTCCTCTCGTTCTCCTTATTCCTCTGGCTCCTGAAGCGTTCGGAATTTCTTCTTCTCTCCCTTCCTGCCAAAAAATGGGCCGCGGCCCTGACCATCCCCTGCATCCTTCTTTATACCCTGATTGCAGGGGGAGGAATGTCCGTGATTCGGGCGGCCATCATGGTCATCACCTTCTTCTTCTCCATCCTTTTCGATCGAGAAAGAAATCTGCTCCACACCCTGGCCCTGGCCGCCTTTCTTATCCTCCTCTTCTCGCCTCCCTCCCTTTTTGATGTCTCCTTTCAGCTCTCCTTTTTAGCTGTGCTATCAATCCTCTACTGGGTTCCAAGGGTTCTCAGGGATCTGAGGAGGGATGAAACCCCTCCGGCCTCCGAAACCTCCTGGAAAGGCCTTCCCCTGAGATATATGAAAATCTCCCTGGTGGTCACAGCCGTTGCCATCTTGGGAACCGCACCTTTTGTGGCCCTTCATTTCAACCGCTTCTCATTCATCGGATTTCTGACCAACCTTTTTGCCATCCCCTGGGTTGGCTTTCTCATCGTCCCAATCAGCCTCATCGCCTCTCTCTGCTCCTTCTTCCTTTATCCTCTCGCCTCTTTGCTGATCGTTCTGGATGGTTACCTCGTAACGATCCTCCTTAAAGGGGTGGGTCTCTTCGCTTCCCTCCCCTATGCCTCCGTCTATCTCCCCACCCCGACAGGGTTGGAAATCGTCCTCTTTTACCTTCTTCTCTTCTCGGCGGTTCATCTCCGAAGGAGAAGGGTCCGGTATCTATTCGCCGGCGTCTGCCTTGTCTTTGCCCTGGATCTGGCCTACTGGGAACTGAAGGATTCCTTCCGGAAGGACCTACGGGTCACCTTCATTGATGTGGGACATGGAGATTCCATCCTGATCGAATTCCCGGAAGGGAAGAGGATGTTGATCGATGGAGGAGGACTTTATGAGGACCGCTTCGATACCGGAAAAAATGTGATTGCACCTTTCTTATGGAAGAAAAGGATCAGAAGGATTGACACCCTTGTCCTGACCCACCCTGATCCCGACCATCTGAAAGGCCTGAACTTTATTGCCTCTCAATTCTCCATCGGCCAGTTCTGGGGAAATGGCCTCCGTGGAGATTCAGAATCCTTCCTCCGGTTAGAAAAAACACTTCAAAGGAGGAAAATTCAATGTCTCACCATCAATGAAGATTTTTCTGCTCAAAGGATCAATGGGGTCGAGATAACAATATTGAATCCACCTGCCTCCCCTCCCTATCAGGCGAGTCACCGGGACTCTTCCATGGTCAACAATCAGTCCCTCGTGATGAGAATGAGTTTTAAGGAGATTGTACTGCTCCTCACGGGAGATATTGAAAGAGAGGCAGAGGAACGAATGGTGAGAAAAGGTTACCCCCTCAAGGCTCACCTTCTGAAAATCCCCCATCATGGAAGTTCTTCATCGAGCAGCCCGGCCTTTCTCGAAAGGGTGAGACCTCTTTATGCCATCCTGAGTGTGGGAGAACGAAATAGGGCCAGGCTTCCCCATCCTGAGGTGATCAGACGATATCTTCAATCGGGTTCAATCCTCCTGAGGACAGATCGGCACGGGGGGATTACGGTTACGACAGATGGGGAAGGAATGGAGGTAAAGACTTTCTCAAAAAGGGAGAGCCCCGAACAGGAGAGATTGACCATTGACTTCCCTTTATAATTTCAATAAATTTTTTATATGAGTGCCCCATTGAGCCCGAGTGCCCGGAAGGTCCAGGAGGTTTTGAAAGCCCTGGGTTTTCAAAATCAAATACTGGAACTCCACGCAACCACTCGCACTTCCGCGGAGGCGGCTCAGGCAGTGGGCTGTCAGGTCGGGCAAATCGCCAAATCCATTCTCTTTAGGGGCAGGCATACCGATCAGCCCGTTCTCGTCATTGCCAGTGGACCCAATCGCATCAATGAAAAAAGAATCGAAGGACTGATCTCTGAACCTCTCGGCAAGGCAGATGCTGATTTTGTCCGTCAAAAGACTGGTTTTGTGATCGGTGGTGTTCCCCCTGTTGGCCATCTTGAGAAAATGGAGATCTTCATTGACGAAGATTTATTTCGCTATGAAGAGATCTGGGCGGCAGCCGGCACGCCCAATGCGGTCTTCAAACTCACCCCTTCTGACCTCGTGAAGATGACAGGGGGCCGCATCATCCCGATCAAATAAAAATGAGGATTCGATGACTCAAGGGCAACCATTGAAAAGGAGGCAAGAAATGGAATTGAAAACGGAACGATTGGAGATCCCGGAAGGATGCAATGTCATCTTCGGTCAAACCCATTTCATTAAAACCGTAGAAGACCTCTATGAAATTATGGTGGGGTCTGTCCCCGGTGCCAAATTCGGAATCGGGTTCTGCGAGGCCTCTGGCCACTGCCTCGTCCGGGGTGAAGGAAATGATGAAGCCCTGAAAAAAATAGCCATGGAAAATACCTTCCGGATCGGAGCTGGCCACACCTTTATCATCCTGTTAAAGGATGCCTTTCCCATCAATATTCTCAATGCGGTGAAGATGTGCCAGGAGGTCTGCACGATCTTTTGTGCCACGGCCAATCCGGTTGAAGTCATCTTGGCTCAATCCGAACAGGGGAGAGGGGTTCTCGGTGTGATCGATGGGTCCCTGCCAAAAGGGATGGAGAAAGAGGACGGGGTTGCCTGGAGAAAAGAACTCCTGAGAAAATTTAAGTATAAATTATAAATCATTTCGCTATGCGCTATGCCCTGTGTGCTAAGCGATATTACCCTCCATCTTTGACCAGACACTCCAGGGCGGTAATATATTCCTCTGTCATGCAGGTGGGGATCCGATGCTTTTTCAGGCACTCGAAGCATTTACTGGGTTCATAGAGGGGGGTGCTTACGTACTTCTCCCCGCCATCTGGAAAGAGGGTGACGATCACCCCGCGACCCAACTCCTTCGCCTTCTGCAGTGCCCCCCACATGGCTGCCCCCGAACTGATTCCGCAGAAGATCCCTTCCCGGAGGGTAAGGACTCTCGCCATCTCGAAGGCATCCTCATCTTTGACATTGATCTTTTCATCCAATCGGCCGGGGTCATAGATTTCGGGCACATATTGAGAGCTGAGGTTCTTCAGCCCCTGGATGCCTGAATTGGGATAAGGCTCCACCCCCACAATCCTGATTTCTGGATTGTATTCCTTCAATCTCTTGGAAACACCCATCAGGGTTCCGGTGGTCCCGAGGCCTGCCACAAACATCCTGACCTTTCCCCTGGTCGCCCTCCAGATCTCCTCTCCTGTAGTCTCATAATGAGCCAGGACATTATACTTATTCTCAAATTGATGGGGCATATAATATTTTGGATCCCGGGCCATCTCTTCTGCCAGATCGATCGCCCCATCCATTCCCCTCGAACCGGGGCTGAGGATGATCTTTGCGCCGAAAGCGGTAAGGATCTTTCTTCGCTCCATGCTCATCGTTTCCGGCATCACCAGTTCCAACCGGTATCCTTTTACTGAACAGACCATGGCCAGGGCAATGCCCGTATTCCCGCTGGTGGGTTCGATGACGATCTTCTCTTTCGTCAGAAGGCCCTCCTTCTCACCGTATCCAATCATATATTTTGCAATGCGGTCCTTCACTGAGCCCGCGGGATTATAGCGTTCCAGCTTGGCATAAACCTTCACCTTATGGTCAGGAACAATATGATTAATCTTGACCAGAGGGGTGTAGCCTACTAAATCGACCATGTCGTGAGCCACACGATACATTGCCTTATCCGCCTCCTTAAATTGAACTACCACCAGCTACAAGCTTGTGGATTCTCTACTGACTGAAGTTAGCTAAAAACGAAACAACCAGCACAGAAATCCTCACGAGGGGAAATCTGAAAAACCTGCACACAGTGTGCATACTAAAGTGTTCGCCTGAAGGCGAGGGTTTTTCTCTCCGAGTGAGACAATAAGAGTAAGATGTTAAGGATCAGGGTAATGGTACCCGTTTCATCCAGGGACTATGAACGTTAAACGATAAACGAAGAAAAAAGTATCATCATTTTTGTTCATAGTTCGTTGTTCATCGTTCATTGTACGAGAGAGGTTTCAGAACCTTAACCCGATGACGATCTCCATTGTTTATATTGAAAACTGACTCAGGATTTCCGCCTTCCCGTCCGTGATGGCAATGGAATGTTCAAAATGGGCGGAGCGCTTCCCGTCAGCGGTCACCACTGTCCATCCATCCGAAAGCACTCTCACTTCATAAGTTCCTTCATTCACCATCGGCTCCAGGGCAAAGATCATCCCGGACTCCAATCTCGGCCCCTGATGAGGAGGCCCAAAATTAGGGATCTGGGGTTCCTCATGAAGATCCTTTCCGATCCCATGGCCCACGAAATCCCTCACGACCGAGAAACCACCGGATTCCACACAGGCCTGAATGGCATGGGAGATGTCATAGAGGCGATTTCCAGCCCTCGCCTTTTCTATCCCGACATAAAGGGCCTTTTCCGTCACCTCGAGAAGTTCCCTGGCCCTTTGATCCACTTCTCCTACGGGGAGTGTGATCGCCGCATCTCCGAAGTAACCGTTGAGGGTCACCCCCACATCCAGGCTCACGATATCCCCCTCTCTTAACTTCCTGGAACCGGGGATGCCATGGACCACCTCTTCATTAATGGAGACACAGAGGGTGGCAGGAAAACCCCTGTAACCCTTAAATGCAGGGGTTGCCCCTTTCGCAAGGATGAGGGTTTCTGCAATTCGATCCAATTCCTGTGGGGTGATCCCGGGGGCAATCACCTTTTTAAGCTCCTCGAAAACCTCTGCCACAATGGCATTAGATTTTCTTAATTGTTCAATCTCCCGGTGGGATCGAAGGGTAATCACACCATTAGTATGCATTTCAAGCTTATCCCTTGTCAATATCGATCAACCCGAGGCCCTGGCTCAGAAA
>CAZXMB010000042.1:7501-19800 GCA_964641715.1 uncultured Syntrophaceae bacterium | reverse complement strand
AAACGATCCTTGAACATCATTTGGAGGAAAGGATGAAAAGGCTAACCCACCTTGATAAAAGAGGACGGGCGAAGATGGTCGATGTCAGCAGGAAAAGGGAAACCCTGAGAGAGGCTATTGTCCGTGGATCTGTCTATATGAACCCGAATACCTTTCAGAGGATTATGTCCGGGAAGATCGAAAAGGGGGATGTTTTTTCTGTCGTCAGAGTTGCGGGGATTATGGCGGCCAAAAGAACCTCAGAAATTATTCCGATGTGCCATCCCCTCAACCTCTCCCATGTGGAAATTAATTTCTTTCCTTTACAAAAGGAGAGCCGGATCGATATCGAGGCGAAGGTGAAAATCAAGGCTCAAACCGGGGTGGAGATGGAGGGCTTGATGGCAGTGGCTGCAGCTGGTCTCACCTTCTATGATATGTGCAAGGCCATTGATCGGGGGATGGTCATCTCCGATATCCACCTGGTTAAAAAATCAGGAGGGAAAAGCGGAACGTATGTAGGGGCGATTCATGAATCGTCCTCTGTAGGGAACGGTTTCAAACCGTTCCCTACAGGAGTTCGGAAGAAAAAATGAAAGAAGTTCAAAAAGGCAAAGTCCTTGCTGTCAATATCAGTGATGAAAAGGGAACGAAAAAAAACAATATCGGATCATGTACCCTCCTTAAGGACTTTGGATTAAAGGGGGATGCTCATGGTGGGCCTTGGCACCGTCAGGTAAGTCTGCTGGCCAATGAGTCGATCGACAAGATGAGGCTGAAAGGATTAAAGTTAGGCTATGGCGATTTCGCGGAGAATATCACAACCGAAGGGGTGGACCTTGTCCATCTCCCCATCGGAACAGAGATCCTCATTGGGAATTCTGTGATCCTCCGTGTAACCCAGATCGGAAAGGAATGCCACGAGCGCTGCGCCATCTACTATCAAACCGGAGATTGTATAATGCCGAAGGAAGGAATTTTTGCCGAGGTCCTGAGGGAAGGAGAAGTCAAGGTGGGAGACGAAATAACCATTGATCAATGATCAATCATCGATCAGGAGGGCTTCTTATGGAGAAAGATGTGGTGGCAGTACTGGGAGGAGGAAATGGCGGTCATGCCGTAGCAGCGAATCTCTCCCTGGCCGGGTTTAAGGTCAACTTCTTCGAACTTCCCCAGTTCGAAGAATCCTTTGAGAGGGTACTCCGCACAAAGGAGATTCGAATCGAGGGGGTCTCCATCGACGGGACTGCCAAATTGAATATGGCAACGACCGATATCCGGCAGGCGATCAGGGATGCGGAGGTCATCTTTGTCATTACCCCGGCATTCGGACATAAGGCCATGGCAGAGACCTGTGCCCCTTTTGTTCAGGATGGTCAGATCATCGTTCTCATGCCTGGTTCAGGAGGAAGCCTCGAGTTTGTCAAAATCTTCAAACAAAAAAGGGTGAAGCAGGAGATCACTTTTGCTGAAAGCTGCACCCTTCCCTATGGTGCCAGGCTCAAAGGCCCTGGCCATGTCTCTGTTTTCATTCACTCGGTCATTCTTCCAACCGGGGTTTTCCCATCTAAAAGAACAGAAGAGGTCATTCCGAAGCTGAAGCAGTTCTACCCGGTGATTACCCCTGCCAGGGATGTTTTGGAAGCTGCGATTAACAATCCCAATCCTATTGTCCATCCCGTAGCAACTCTTCTTAGTGCCACACGGATTGAACACTCAAAGGGTGAATTCTATCTCTACGGAGAGGGAATGACGCCATCCGTTGCCAGGACTTTCGAATCCCTCAATGAAGAGAGACTCTCCCTGTGCAAAGCCTTGGGTTACAAGCTCTCCCACTGGGATAATCTCGACTTTAAAAATTACAACCTCGGTGAAACAGAGGAAGAGTGCCGGTACCGAATCCTCAATACCAGCATGGATGCCGCCTTTGGAAAGGATGGAATCTATGCAGGTATAAAGATGAAGGGGCCTGAACATCTGAAAGACCGGTATGTGACAGAAGATGTGCCTTATGGAATGGTTCTTCTTTCCACACTGGGAGACCTTCTCGGAATCCCCACTCCGACACATGATGCGGTTATACAACTCACGTCGATTGTGAACAGGACGAATTATTGGAAAACGGGTAGAGGGATCAAGGAATTGGGATTATCAAGGTTTGACAAAAAGGGATTAAAAAAATTCCTTCTTGAAGGGAAATAAATTATTACATAATTACAATATGTTATGATATAATTACTAAAAATCTAAAGTTATCGTAAAAGGCAGGGGTTAAACCGAATTTTTTTGCCCTCATGTCCAATTGCTGAAAACATAAATTATTTTATAATTTCAATATATTATATTATTATTAAAACCTCTCTCTTTTAGTTGAAAATTTCCCTTGACAAAAAAGACCTATTATTTTAGTATCCCAAAAACATTGTGAGACTTGTCACATATAAAATAAAAGCTTTAAGTTTAATAAACCTGTCTAATTAAGAAAAATTGAAGAAGGGGGGGGATAAAGTCATTTTAATAAACCATCAATCTATACAAATTATTCATTAAAATCAATATCTTAAAAATTAATTCTTAAAGAAAAGGAGGGCTTAAAAATATGGGTTTCAATATTTTAAAAAAATATATTGAGGCAGATCCAAGAAAGCTAATGGATTGGCAGGTTGCTGATATAGCGGAAGAAAATATGCCCACTCCTGATGAGGCCACCGAGAAATTAGGTCTTAAAAAGAATGAAATCATTCCTTTTGGAAGGTTGTGCAGACTCGATTTTATGAAGATTATTGATCGTCTCAAAAGTAAACCGGATGGAAAATACATTGAAGTTACAGCAATTACCCCTACTCCACTGGGAGAAGGGAAAACAACTACAAGTATGGGCCTTATGGAAGGACTCGGGAAAAGAGGTAAGAATGTCGGCGGATGTATACGTCAGCCTTCGGGTGGTCCTACGATGAATATTAAAGGGACGGCTGCCGGTGGCGGAAAATCCCTTCTCATTCCAATGACTGAATTCTCTCTGGGCCTTACGGGGGACATCAACGATATTACTAACGCCCATAATCTTGCTATGGTTGCATTGAGTGCCCGAATGCAGCACGAACGAAACTATGATGATGGTGAATTGGCCAAGCGGAAGCTCAAACGGCTCGATATCGATCCCACCAATATCGAAATGGGCTGGGTCATGGATTTCTGTGCCCAGGGGTTGCGAAACATTATCATGGGTCTTGGAGGCAGGATGGATGGGTTTATGATGCAATCTAAATTCGGGATTACCGTCAGTTCCGAGCTTATGGCGACCCTTTCCATTGTCCGAGACCTCAAAGACCTTCGAGAGAGACTTGGCAGAATTGTCGTTGCCTATGATAAGAAGGGGAAACCCATCACCACCACAGACCTTGAAGTGGCAGGTGCGATGTGTGCCTGGATGAGAAACACTATCAATCCAACATTGATGTGGACGACGGAGTATCAACCATGTATGGTCCATGCCGGTCCTTTTGCTAACATCGCCGTGGGTCAGTCCTCTATTATCGCTGACCGCATTGGATTAAAAATGTTTGATTATCATGTCACAGAGAGCGGTTTTGGTGCGGATATTGGTTTTGAGAAGTTCTGGAATGTGAAGTCAAGGTTGAGCGGTCTTATCCCTAACGTTTCAGTACTGACGACTACGATCAGGGCTCTTAAGATGCATGGTGGAGGACCCAAGGTTGTGGCCGGTCTTCCCCTTGATGAATCTTATACCAAGGAAAATCTACCCCTTCTTGAGAAAGGGGTTGCCAACATGGTGCATCATATCAATATCATAAAGAAATCAGGGATCAGTCCTGTGGTCTGCATCAATTCATTCCATACCGATACAAAGGATGAGATCGCGATGGTCCGCAAGTATGCAGAGCAGGCAGGAGCCCGTTGTGCCATTTCCGAACATTGGCTGAAGGGTGGAGAGGGTGCCCTGGAGTTAACCGATGTCGTCCTGGATGCCTGTAAAGATAAAGTAAACTTCAAATTCCTCTATCCTCTTGAAATGCCACTTCGACAGCGAGTAGAGACAATTGCCAAAGAGGTCTACGGTGCGGCTGGTGTTTCCTGGACTCCTGATGCCGAAGCCAAAGCCAAACGGTTCGAGGCTGACCCTGCAATGAAAGATTTTACCACCATGATGGTAAAGACCCATTTGAGTCTAACCCATGACCCTTCTATCAAAGGAGTGCCAAAGGGCTGGATACTCCCTGTCCGCGACGTCTTGATCTTTGCCGGTGCAAAATTCCTATGTCCATGTACGGGGGCGATCAGCCTGATGCCAGGAACCAGTTCAGATCCCGCCTTCAGAAGGGTGGATGTGGATGTGAATACCGGCAAGGTCACGGGACTCTTCTAAAGAGCCAACTCTCTGTTGTCACCCCCATTTAAAATAATGGGAATGGGTTTTGAGGTAAGAGATAGATACAGATGCACGAATGAATGCAAAACAATGGATGAGAGGCGGAGAAAAGAAGGGACGACCTTCTTTTCTCCGCCATCTATTTTCAACTCACGTGGCACCGTTTCATTCTAAAAAGAAGAAGGAGGGGACAGGAAATGGCGGCAAAATTAATCAATGGCAATGAAATTGCTCAACAGATTCGAGAAGAACTCAAACAGGAAGTGGCTCAACTCAAAGCAAAATACAATACCGTTCCGGGACTGGTGACCATCCTGGTGGGTGAAAATCCTGCCTCTGTCAGCTACGTCACTGCAAAGCAGAAGACCTCGAAGGAGCTGGGGTTCTATTCGGTTCAGGACAACCAGCCCGCCACCATCACCGAAGAGGAACTCCTCCGACTGGTCGAGAAGTATAATAAGGACCCTAAAATCCACGGCATCCTGGTTCAATTGCCCCTTCCCAAACACATCAATGAGACCAAAGTCCTCTATGCGATCGATCCGAGGAAAGACGTGGATGGGTTTCATCCTGTCAATGTGGGGAAATTGATGATCGGAGAAGCGGATTACCTCCCCTGCACCCCGGCAGGGATCCAGCAACTTCTCATTCGAACCGGTGCAAAGATCGATGGCGCTGAGGTGGTCGTCGTTGGAAGATCCAATATTGTCGGTAAACCCATTGCCAACATCCTCCTCCAGAAACAGAAGGGGGCTAATGCCACGGTGACGATCTGCCATACCGGCACGAAGGATATGGCCTTTCATACCAGGAGGGCAGACATCCTCATTGTGGCGGCCGGAAGACCCAAGGCGATCACTTCGGAGATGGTGAAGGAAGGAGCAGTGGTCATCGATGTTGGGGTCAACCGGATCGGGATGACTCCCGAGGGAAAGGCCAAGCTCTGCGGAGATGTGGACTTCGATGCGGTCAGGGAGAAGGCCGGTGCCATCACCCCTGTTCCCGGCGGGGTGGGACCCATGACCATCACCATGCTGATGATGAACACGGTGAAAGCGGCCAAACTTCATTCAGGGATCAGCTAAATGATTATTGGGAATAGGCAAAGGTTAAGAGGCCTGTGTGGTCTAAGGTCAAAGGATGAGGGCCAAGGTTTAAAGACAAATGACTTAACCTATTTAGCGAAACTGGCTTCTTTGCCCTAACCCTCAAACCTAAGCATTTTTTATACTCTATGAAAACGATCCAAATATCCATCGATGGGAAAAAGGTTGAATGTTTCGAAGGTGAAACATTACTCTGGGTAGCCCTGGATCATGGCATCTATATCCCCAATCTCTGTTCCCTCAGAGAAAAGGAAGAACCTTTGGCAGCCTGCCGCCTCTGTTTTGTTGAGGTGGAAGGGGAAAACTTGCCTTCGACCGCCTGCACCATCAAGGTGAAAGAAGGAATGGTCGTCCATACCAGAGGCTCAAAGGCTCTGAGGCTTGCCCGGACCGCCTTTGAGCTCATCCTGAGTAACCATCCGGTGGAATGTGCCCATTGTCTGAAGAAGGGCTCATGTGAGCTTCATAAGATTGCCAGACATCTGAGTATCAAGCTGAACACCAAGCGATTTAAGAAATTTTTAAGGGATCTGCCCACTGATGAGACGAGCCCTGTTTTCATCTACGACCCCAACAAATGCGTATTCTGCGGCCGGTGTGTCTGGCTCTGTCATGAGAAGATGGGGATAGGCACCATCGGTTTCGCTTATCGGGGCTTCCAAAGATGGGTCACCACCTTTGATAATGAACCCGTTGGATTGTCGGAATGCAGGGACCGAATCGAACTGGTGGAGATCTGCCCGGTGGGTGCTTTCGGGGCAAGGACCAAACAGATGAACAAAAACAGAATTCATGAAATAGGAGGATGAATCATGATTATCATCGGCGAAAATATCCATGTGATTGCGAAGGATGTATCCGTAGCCATTCGAGAGAGGAATGAAAAAGTGATCCAGGGTCTGGCAAGGGAACAGACTCAGTCCGGAGCCCATTATATCGACGTGAATGTGGGACCGATGAAAAAAGATACTGAGGAGACCATGAAATGGCTGGTCAACTGCGTTCAGGAGGCCACCGATTTACCGCTTTCCATCGATACCATGAACCCCGTGGCCATGGAGGCAGGATTGAAGTACTGTAAAAAAAGGGCCATTCTGAACTCCGCTTCCGGAAAGACCGACTCAAAGGCGCAGATGCTTCCGCTGGCTAAAAAATATCACTGCAATGTGGTCATCTCGGTGATGACCGATAAGGGAATGCCTCCGGAGGTGGAATCGAAGATAGAGAGCATCATGGAGACGGTTTCCCATGCCAATGATCTCGGGATACCGAATGAGGATATCTGGGTGGATCCCATCATCCTTCCGGTGAGCACGGCTGGAGAAGGTCAAAAGATCGCTGTAGGGAATCTGGAGTTTATCAAGATCCTTCAGGATGTTCTTCCGGGTGTAAAATCGACCGTCGGGCTCTCCAATGTCTCCAACGGAGTCCCGGCTCACCTGAGACCGATCCTGAACCGCACTTATCTGGTGATGCTTGCGAGAAACGGTCTCTATTCGGCCATTGCCGACCCCCTCGATGAAGAGCTGATGGCCTTCGTGAAAGGAGAGCTTCCTCAAATCACCGACCTGATCTACAGGGCTATGGATGGCGAGGAAATCGACCTCTCCTCTTTATCCCAGAAGGAGGTCGCCTATGTGAAGACGGCAAGGATCCTGATGGCCCAATCCCTTTATTCCGATGCGTGGCTGGAAGTCTGATGAGGAAAAAATTCAATCCATATTGAAAAAAATATTTTTTATTTAATAATTATTATTAGGAGGTAAAAGATGCAATATAAACCGCCAAAAGAAGCTTACAAAGGAATGGTGAGAGAGGTAACCATTGGAAAAGGAGAGAAGAGCATGAAGGTCGGGGGGGAGAATATCCTTCCCCTTCATCTCTTCGATGAGGGAACTTTGCCCAATCCGCCAAAATTTGCCCTGGAGGTGCTCGATATGGAGCCCGCGGATAAGACCGCCCACCTCATCGAACCCTTCGGAAATACGATCTCCGACCCGATTCAATGGGCCAAGAAATGCGAGGGGTTCGGTGTCGATGCGATCTGCCTCACACTGATCAGTACGGATCCTTCGGAGAAGGACAGCTCTGCAGACAAAGCGGCAGAATTGGTCAAGCGGATGCTGGCCCAGGTCAAAAAGCCCCTGATCGTTTACGGCTCAGGGGATGAGAAGAAGGATACGGAGGTCCTTCCAAAAGTTGCCCAGGTATGCGCGGGCGAGAACCTTTTAATCGGCCCGGTCCAGAAGGAAAACTATGAGGTGGTCGGCAAGGCGATATTGGACAACGGGCATGTGGCGATTGCCCAGAGCCCGCTGGATATCAATCTCCTCAAAGAGCTCAATGTCAAGCTCTGCAAATTCCTTCCTCCGGAGAGGGTGATCATTGACCCCCTTTCCTCCGCCCTGGGCTATGGCATCGAATACAGCTTTTCCCTGATCGAGCGGGTGAAACAGATCGGGGTGATCACGAAGGACAGCATGACGATGATGCCCATCATTGCCAATCTCGGCGATGAATGCTGGAAGACCAAACAGGCCAAAGAAAACAGAACCCAGGGGTTGCTCTGGGAGGGAATGACTGCCCTATCCCTTTACCTGGCCGGGGCAAACATCCTTGTCCTAAGACACCCCGAGACACTCAAATCAGTCAAAGAGACCATAGGGAGGTAAATCTCAAATGGCAGAAATAAAGGAGCTGACAAAAAAATTAAAAGAGGTTCATGAAAGGATCAAGGCCGAAATCCCCTGGGAACCCATCGGGCATACTCCGATGCCTGAAATCCCTGATCTCAGAAACTGGGACATGAAACTTCTCCAAACTTATAAGCCGTGGTACGCCCCGTTTTGTGACCTTTGCTGTTTTTGTACCTATGGTAAATGTGACCTGACAGAGGATCGGAGGGGTGCATGCGGAATCGACATAAGCACCCAGCAGGCAAGATTTGTTCTTCTGGCCTGCCTCATGGGAGCTTCAGCCCATGCCTCCCATGCAGGCCATATCCTGGAAGTCCTGATTGAGAAATATGGCCCGGATAAGAAGATCGACCTGGGTACTTCCATTGACCTGGAGGCACCCAATATCAGAACAGTTCTCGGTTTAAAACCAGAGACTTTGGGAGATTTGAAGATTGCGATTGAATATGTTTACAAAGAGGTCACTCATCTCCTCGATTCCTCGGCAATGGGACAGGAAGGAAGTTGCCTCGATTATGAATCAAAGTCGTTGCACGCGGGTATGCTTGATCATGTAGGTATGGAAGTGGCGGATATCGCTCAGATCGTGGGATTCAATTATCCTACTTCTGTCGCCAATACGCCTCTGGTAGACCTCGGATGGGACTCCGTTGACAAAACCAAACCCATCATCTGTTTTATCGGGCATAACCCCGCGACTTCGACCGTGGTGGTGGATTACCTGCAAGAAAATAACCTCTATGACAAAGTTGAATTATGTGGGGTCTGTTGCACGGCCCTAGAAACCACTCGGTACTATTCGAGAGCCAAGGTAATCGGTCCTTTCTCTCG
This sequence comes from uncultured Syntrophaceae bacterium, assembly GCA_964641715.1. Lineage (GTDB taxonomy): Bacteria > Desulfobacterota > BSN033 > BSN033 > UBA1163 > CAZXMB01. Next base: position 10,798 of record CAZXMB010000042.1, on the reverse strand, counting down.
TCAGCTCTTCTATGTAAGGAGTGGCATTGCGGATGTCATTATGACGGACGAGCAATGCATCCGGACCGATATGCCCCAGGAAGCAACCAAGGCCGGCTCAGCCCTCATTGCTTCCATTGATAAAGTAATGTACGGCCTGGAAGATGCAACTGAGATGGATACCGATGAGATCGTGAAGAAGATGGTGGAAGAGAAGAAGCATTTTGCCATCCTCGACCCCAAAAAGGCTGCCGAAGTGGCGGTAAAGGTTGCCATGGCCGTTGCCCCGCAGAGAAGAAAGGGATGGATCACCGAGCAGGAGGCAACGGAGATGTCCAAGAAATGTAGCCTCTGCGGCATGTGTGAGACAGCCTGTCCCAACCTGTTTGAGATTGGGAGAGGTATCAGTGAGGTAGCCAAAGGCAATTACGAGGTCATCAGAGAGATATTCAACCTTTGCGTTGGCTGTGGCAAATGCGAGGAGGAATGCCCTCGAAAGATCCCGATCTTTAAGATCATGCAGGTAGGGGCAAGCAAAGAGACCTGGAAGATAAGAGCTGGACGCGGTCCGATCATGGATACCGAGATCAGGACAGTGGGGGCCCCGATTACTCTTGGAACCATTCCCGGAGTGGTGGCTTTGGTGGGCTGTTCCAACTTCCCTGACATCCGGGACCTTGCCGAAATGGTTGATGAGTTTGCCCGTCGAAAGTACATCGTGGTCGTTTCGGGGTGTACCGCTATGGCGGTCGGGATGTGGAAGGATGCGGACGGGAAGACGGTCTATGAGAAGTATCCTCCTGATTTCGATGCAGGGGGAGTGGTTAATGTGGGCTCCTGTGTGGCCAACAGCCACATCTCTGGAGCCGCGATTAAGATTGCTAATATCTTTGCCGCCCTGCCTTTGAGGGCCAATTATGAAGTTATGGCCGATTATGTGCTCAACCGTGTTGGAGCGGTGGGGGTAGCCTGGGGAGCCTATTCTCAGAAAGCGGCCTCCATCGGTACAGGCTTTAACCGATTAGGAGTTCCGGTCATCCTCGGGCCTCACTCTTCAAAATACCGGAGGCTCTACCTCTCGAGGAAGGAAGAAGATGAATGGAAGGTCATGGACGCACGAAAGAAGCAGATTGTGGAAACCAGTGAGCCCTCACCCGAGCACCTGGCCTATGTCTGCGAGACAAAAGAGAAGGCCATGGTGATGATCCCGAAACTCTGCATCCGAAAGAATGATACGCCTCAGGGAAGAGGGATCAAGCTGAATCATTATATCTCTCTTTACAAGAAGTATATGGGAGGAGGCCTGCCGGAAGATCTTCCCCTTTATGTGAGAAGGGATGCCGATATTCCTCTTGTGTATAAAAAGGAGGTTAAGGCCTATCTCACCCAGATCGGATGGAAACCCAAAGAGCCGGTCGGGCTTCCCACCCTGATCGGAACATATCCCACCAAGGTTCCGGTGGACTCAGTCATACATTAAGAAGGAGGATGAAGAGATGAGTCAATTAGCCCCATTATTGCCCTATCATCGAGTCAATATCCTTACGGGGACGAGAACAGCAAGGCTGGTCGAAGATCCGGCAGAATATGCCAAACTGATCACCAAGGCGGAGCGACCCCTCCTGGTTCTCGGTCCACGTTTGCTGAAGATTACCCTGGGCGAAAGATTGCTCCTCGAATATGCGCTGGACATTGCAAAGATCAAGAATATCCCCACCTGTGCCACCGCAACCGTCAAATCGAAGATGGTGGAGCTGGGGGTAAAACCTGACAGCGTCTATGACCTTGTGGAGATCATCAATGCCCTGAAGGACCCGCAGTGGAAGGGTGTGAGAAAAGAGGGGAATCACGGTCTTGTCATGTTCTTCGGTTTCAGAACCGATCTTGGAGAACAGGGGCTTTCTGTACTCAAGCATTTTGCCCCCCATCTGAAGACCATGACCCTTTGCAAATACTATTATCCCCATGCCGATTTTTCCCTTCCCAATCTCAGAAAAGATGAGCAGTGGAAGGCCTTCTTGGAAGGCTTAATCGAAAATCTGAAGAAAGAATAAATTATCCTACGAAAGGAGAGTAAAGATGGAGTTTCATGCGGACATTGGACCCCAATACGAAGGCGAAGTCATCAGGAAGGAGAATCTCTACATCGAATTCGGAGGACCAAAGGTGGGGCATAAGTTTGAGCTGGCTACCGTAAGGGGCCCCGATGAAATAGAGAACGAAAAGGTGGAGATCATCGGCCCTGACCTGAGCGAATTGACCCCCTATGATCCGGAGAAGGATAAGGGAGGGACCTACCCTATTGCCATCCTGATTGATGTGGCAGGTTCTGATCTGGATAAGGATGCAGAGGCCATCATCGAAAGAAAGATCCATATGTACCTCAACTTTATTCAGGGCTGGTATCATATGAACCAGAGGCAGGACATGTGGATCAGGTTGAGTACGGATGCCTATAAAAAGGGCTTCACCTCTTTAAAAGAGCTGGGTGAAATCTTCAACTTCCTCTTCACCTCGGAGATGCCGATCATCGAGAAGATCCAGACCACGATCATTACGGATCCCAAGAAGGTGGAAGAACTCCTCCCGGAGGCCTTAAAGAGATATGCAGCCAGAGATGAGAGGGCAAGACAGCTCAAGGATGAGGATGTGGATACCTTCTACGGCTGTGTTCTGTGCCAGAGCTTTGCCCCCACCCACTGTTCGGTCATTGCACCCAACAGGATTGCAAATTGCGGAGCCATTAACTGGTTTGATGGCCGGGCGGCTGCCAAGATCGATCCCGAAGGGCCTATCTTCGCCATCGAAAAAGGTAATCTCGTCGATCCTGCCAAAGGGGAATATGAAGGGGTCAACAAAGTCGTCGCAGAGAAATCTCTGGGGACCTATGATCGCGTCTATCTCTATAGCGCTTTTGAACACCCCCATACCTCCTGCGGCTGCTTCCAGGCGATCGTCTTCTATATCCCTGAAGTGGATGCCTTCGGTATCGTGAACAGGGAGTACAAAGGAGAAACCGTGATCGGGATGACCTTTTCACGCATGGCGGGTGAGACCTCTGGAGGAAAACAGATTGAAGGCAGACTCGGAACGGGGCTGGAGCAACTGAGGTCACCGAAATTCATTCAGGCGGATGGCGGACTGGCCAGGATCGTCTGGATGCCCAAGGAGATCAAGGAGAGGTTTAAAGAGGTCCTCGAGGCCAAGGGGCTATATGACAAGATTGCCACAGAAGACGATGCCAAAAACCCCGATGAGCTGACCGCATTTTTAGAAAAATCTGGACACCCCTGGTTGAAGGGTGAGGTCGAACTCCCA
>CAZXMB010000042.1:1177-7401 GCA_964641715.1 uncultured Syntrophaceae bacterium | reverse complement strand
CGCATTTTTAGAAAAATCTGGACACCCCTGGTTGAAGGGTGAGGTCGAACTCCCAACGTAAGAAATCACCGATCACTGATCACTGAATTTAAGAGGAGGTGTGAGATGCCAATATCAGGGTCTGAGATTGTAAAAATGCTTCCAGGAAAAAAACCATGCAGGGATTGCGGTTTTCCCACCTGCTTCGCCTTTGCGATGAAGCTCGCCACAGGGGGCGCATCCTTGGACAAATGCCCTTATCTCTCTCCGGAGGTAAAGGCCAAGCTCGAAGATCTCCTTGCCCCGGCCATCAAATTGGTGACAGTGGGCGCAGGGGACAATAAGGTACAGATCGGAAATGAGGAGGTCATCTACCGGCACGAAAAGACCTATGTCCATCCGCCGGGGATTGCCATCCTCATTTCGGACAGGGAAAGTGATGCAAAGGTTGATGAGAAGATAAAAAAGTTGAAAGAATTGCAATTTCCATGGGTGGGATTAACTCTTAAAGCGGAACTCCTTGCCCTTCAATACGAATCGGGCGATAAGGACAAATTCCTCGGCCTTGTGAAAAAGGCCTCCGCAACAAACCTCGGACTGATTCTCATCTCGAATGACCTGAATACCTTATTTGCTGCAAGGGATCTGTGTGCGGATCAAAGACCCCTGCTCTATCCGATCACAAAGGAGAATATCGATCAGGCCCTCCCGAAAATCAAGGAAAAACCGACCCCTCTCGGTGTTCGGGGGGAAAGTATTGAAGAATTGGTTCCTTTGACAACCAGGCTCAAAGAGGCTGGCGTCGATGAAGTGGTTCTGGACCCGGGTTCAAAAAATCTGGTGGAAGCCATCCGGGATCAGACCTTTATCCGAAGGGCAGCCCTGAAACAGGGCTTCAGGCCTCTCGGATATCCGACGATCGCTTTCCCCTGTTTCATCGCCAAAGAAGGGATCAAAGAGATCCTTACAGCCTCTGCCTTTGTCAATAAATTTGCCGGGCTGATCGTCCTTTCCGATTTCGATCAGTTTTCACTGCTTCCCCTCCTGGTGCAACGTCTCAACATCTATACCGATCCGAGATTCCCGATGGCGGTCGAGGAAAAATATTACGAGATCGGAACGCCCGATGAGAATGCACCGGTGCTGGTTACTTCGAACTGGGCGCTTACCTATTTCATTGTTTCTTCAGCGATTGAGGCGACTAAAATTCCCTCTTTCCTCTGCGTGAAGGATGCGGAGGGGCTCGGAGTGCTTACGGGTTGGGCCGCAGGCAAATTTACCGGCGATCAGGTCGGGGCAATGGTGAAGAAGTCTGGAATCGAGGGAAAGGTCAAAAATAAGAGGATCGTGATCCCGGGAAGAGTGGCAAGAATTAAAGGGGAACTCGAGGATGCACTCCCGGGCTGGGAAGTGGTGGTGGGCCCGAGAGAGGCCGCCGGAATTGGTGCCTTCCTGCCGGAATATGCTAAAAGTTTAAGGAAATGAGAGACCAAGGGGAAGAACTCTCGAAACTCTCGACCATCCTGGAAAATGATCGGCGGGAGAAAAATGGCTTAATCCCCATTTTACTTGAGATTCAGAAAGAATTTGGATACATTCCCAAGGAAGCCATGAAGAACGTGGCTTCCTTCCTGGGATTAAATCCCATTGATGTCTGGGGAGTGGTGACCTTCTTTAACCAGTTTCGACTGACCCCCCTCGGAAAGAACCATGTTAAGGTTTGCCTGGGAACAGCCTGCCACCTGGCAGGAGGGAGATTGGTCTTAGAGGCCCTCGAGCGCGAGCTCAGCATCAAAGTGGGAGAGACCTCACAAGACGGTCAATTTAGCCTCGAGAGGGTTGCCTGTATCGGTTGTTGCATGCTGGCTCCTGTGATGGTGATCAAGGACAAAATCCATCCCAAGATGTCTCCTTTTAAAGTGGAAGAGTCCTTGATCCCTTACCTGCAGGAGAATAAAGAAAAAGATTGAGGATAGGTCGTAAGCTCGTTTGTGGTTCGACAAGGCCTTTTCTGAGCGAACCGTTCACCCTTCGAGAACCTCAGGGCGAACGGTTTTTTTCTCTGAGGACGTCCTGAGTATGGACTTGGGATATTAAAAAACAAACATTGATCAGATCGGGGAGTCATAAAAGGTTGACATTCGAAGAGATCAAAAAAAGGGCTCAGGTCCAACAGGAAGCTTTGGAGACCACCACCCATATACTGGTGGGGACAGCCACCTGTGGGAGGGCAGCAGGTGCCCTGGATGTCATCCATGCATTTGAGAGTGAATTAGCAAGACGAAATCTTGACACACCCATTATCCAGGTAGGCTGTATCGGTCTTTGCTATGCTGAGCCCCTGGTCATCATTTCCAAACCTCAATCCCTCCGTGTGGTCTATCACAACATCACCCCGGATTCAGTCCCCCGCCTGGTAGAAGGCTATATCTCAGGAGAGGATCCATGCCTTGAGCTTGCACTGGGTACGCTCGAGATGGATCAAAGGGAAATCCCTTATATTCCTGAACTCCCCAGATTTGAGCATGAACTTCGCCTCATCCTGCGCCACTGCGGTTATATTGACCCGGAAAATATCCATCACTATATCGCCGGTGGGGGCTATGCCTCACTGGAGAAGGCCCTGAAAATGAGACCCGAGGAGATCATTCATGAGATTAAAAAATCAGGGCTCCGCGGAAGAGGCGGTGCGGGATTTTCTACGGGATCGAAATGGGAACAATGCTATCAATCCGGGGGGGAGACAAAATATGTCATCTGTAATGCCGATGAAGGAGACCCGGGTGCCTTTATGGACAGGGTGATCCTGGAGAGCGATCCCCAGGGCGTAATCGAAGGGATGATCATTGCGGGCTATGCCATCGGAGCCCACAAGGGGTACATCTATGTTCGTGCCGAGTATCCCCTGGCCATTGAAAGGGTAAAAAGCGCTTTGAGGCAGGGAGAGGAGACAGGGGTCCTGGGGGAGGATATTCTCGGAAGCGGTTTCAATTTTCATATCGGGATCGCCCAGGGAGCAGGGGCCTTCATCTCGGGTGAGGAAACCGCATTGGTCTCGGCCATGGAAGGGAAAAGGAGTGAACCGAGGGTGAGGCCCCCTCGCCTTTCTGAGGCCGGGCTATGGGGATGCCCTACCCTCCTCAATAATGTAAAAACCTTCTCCTATATCCCGCTGATCATCGGAGGGGACACCACAGAGTTCAGTTCTGTTGGAACAGAGAAAAGCAAGGGGACCGCAGTCTTCACGCTCGCCGGCAAGATCCAGTACCCCGGCCTTACCGAAGTGCCGATGGGGACTACCCTGAGAAGGGTGTTTTACGATATTGCGGGCGGAATGAGGAACGGAAAAAAATTCAAGGCCGTCCAGATTGGAGGACCCTCCGGTGGCTGTATCCCCGAGTCCCTGCTCGACATCCCCATCGATTTCGATTCCCTTCGTGAAGCTGGCTCCATGATGGGGTCAGGCGGAATGATCTTCATGGATGAGGAGGACTGCGCGGTGGATACGGCACGCTTCTTCCTCGATTTCACCACCAAAGAATCCTGCGGCAAGTGCACGATGTGCCGGATGGGCACGCTCCAGCTCCTGAGCCTCCTCGAGGACATCTGCACCGGAAAAGCAAAAATGGAGGATCTTGAACTTCTTGAGCAACTCGCCGAGGATGTCAGGATGGGATCCCTCTGTGGCCTTGGCCGTTCGGCTCCTAACCCCGTTCTGACGACGATCCGTTATTTCGGAGACGAATACAGGGCACACATCCTCGAAAAAAGGTGCCCTTCACTGGTATGCAAGGACCTCATCGCCTACTTCATTCTTCCTGAAAAATGCGATCGGGCCTGCGAACACTGCGTTCTGACATGCCCCACCGAGGCGATCAAGGGGGGAAAGGGTGAGATCAAGGTGATCAACCAGGAGAAGTGCTCAAAATGCGGCACCTGCCTTGAGGTCTGTCCCCCTGAGTATCGGGCGGTCGTCAAGGTCTCACCCATCAGCAAACTCCCTGCGGGCCCAATCGAGAAAAGAGTCCCTTCGGAAGGAGGTCAATAGGATGACTGTAAAGATCGTCTCCACCGGAAGGGGAGGAGCAGGAAAATCAACCTTTGTCGCCCTCATGAGCCGATATCTGAAACCTCCTTCCCTCCTGATTGATCTGGACCCTGATCTGAGCCTGGCGGATATGCTTGGAATCGATTTGGCAGAACAGGGAAAAAGGACGGTGTCCGAGGCCCTTTATGATTCAGTGAAAGAAAGGCAGCGCGGGGGGAGTCCCCTGACGCCGGTAGAGGACCGATTCAGGGGATTGATCTGGGGAGATTGCCTTTACGAAGGAAGGGGATTCGATGTGATCACCCTCGGAACCAAGGATCTGGAGGGATGTTATTGTTACCCCGACCACCTGCTCAGAAAGATCATTTCAGATCTCTCAAAAAATTATACGAATGTCGTCATCGACTCGCCGGCAGGGCTGGAACATCTCAATCGAAATATCGTTTCAGAGGTGGACGATCTCTTTCTCATCCTTGATCCCTCTGAAAAGTCGCTGACCCATATCAGAAAGGTCAAGGTCCTCTTAAGAGAGGTGGGGATGATGGTCCACCACTTCTACCTGGTGGGGAATTATATGTTTGATGAAGCCTCAGAGCAACATTTCAGGGAGGCAGGTGAACTCTTTTTGGGGAGGATTGATTTTGATCAAAAAGTGGAAGAATATAATTTAACAGGCATTCCCCTCAGCAGACTCCCCGGAGATTCAGCGGCCTCTCTCTCCGTAAGAAAGATCATCGAGAAAGCGGGGTTGGCTTAAGATGGGAAAGGTCAATGTGATTACCGGCCGGGGTGGAACCGGGAAATCCACCTTTACCGCCTTTCTGGCAAGATACATCCGCACCCAATCCCTCCTCCTCATCGACCTTGATCCCGATGGAAGCCTATCGAAGATGCTCGGCGTGGATCTCGAGAAGGAGGGGAAATGGACCATCTCAGAGGCACTCTATGAGGTGATCGGAAAGGGAAAGGACACCCGGGATGTTCCGGAGCTATTGAAACGGAAGATCGAAGAAGGCCGGATCATGTACCGGGGGAAAAAGTTCGATCTCATTACCCTCGGGACAAAGCTGGCCCCGGGTTGCTACTGTCTGCCCGATGAGATGATAAAAGAAATGATCAGAACCCTTAATAAAAATTACGAAATGGTGTTGGTCGATTCCCCTGCCGGCTTGGAACATCTGAACCGGAAGGTGACGCCCGATATCCATGACCTTTTCGTCGTGCTGGATCCATCTGAAAAATCTGCAAAACACATCGGAAGAATCAAATATGTGACGAGGGGAGTGAATATCACGTATAAGAATTTTTATCTCGTTGGAAACTACCGGTTCACCGACGAGATAGAAGCCTATTTGATCAAGGCCGGGGAGAGGTACCTGGGAAGGATCGGCTTTGATCCGCTGGTGCGGGACTATAACTTAAAGGGGGAATCCTTATTTAAAATTCCGGAGGATTCTCCTACCTCCTTGTCAGTGAAGAGGATAATAGCGGAGGCGGGTTATGCCCTCTCTTCATGAACCCTCCGAAGAAGGCTTACAATTGGCTTATGACCTGGCCCGTCAAAAGCTTGCGGGCATCGATCTGCAAGAGGTATGCCGGAGAAGTGGCGCGAAGGCCATGGATCAGGACCATCTCGCCCTCCGCTTTCTCAATCGTCCCTATCGGGTCACCCTCTCCACCGGAAATATCTCACTCCAGGACGAAGAAGAGGAGGTCCCCCTCAAGGAGGGGATATTGATCCTCCATTACCTCACCCGGGCAGAGGGGATCCCTTTCACCGATCAGCTGATCACCTATGGCCAGCTTCAGGGAGGAAAATTCTATTGTCCCGTCTTTATAAAAAGGACCGTGGAACCCCTCCTGAAATGCTTTGGGAATAAACCGGAGAGGCTTCTCGAAGTGGCACAAAAATTTGGAGCCCGTCCCGCCTCCCACGGAGACCTCTCGGTTGCCATCGATGCCTTCCCCCTGGTCAGGATCGTAATCGTTCTATGGCGGGGAGATGATGAAGTGCCCTCTAACGGGAACATCCTTTTTGATAAAAATATCTCTCATTCTCTCTCCAGCGAAGACGTCACGGTGCTGACTGAGACATTGATCTGGAAATTGATCCGTCTTGCAACGAAATCCTGACGCAAAGACTCTGAAGCCATGTTTGAAGCGAACTGCCAGACCACTGCCATGGGTATCCTTCCCC
>CAZXMB010000042.1:0-1077 GCA_964641715.1 uncultured Syntrophaceae bacterium | reverse complement strand
TCTGAAGCCATGTTTGAAGCGAACTGCCAGACCACTGCCATGGGTATCCTTCCCCACCGGGATATCGACCGGGCCCTGGAACTGACCTTAAGCCTGGATATCCCCTTCTGGCCCCAGCTCCCTCATGTCAGCCTTTATGAAGACATGTATGTTCAGTCTTCCCAAAACTTTCCGGGAATAACGGTCGATTTGGAACGAAAGAGGCTTACCTTTCATACCGAAAGATTCGAAAGGGAACTCGAAGATTACTTCACCCGAATGGAGGACCCGGAGACCTATGCCCTCACGCCTGAGTATTCCATGGTATTCAAACGATTTCTCTCCAGGGATCTTCAAGGATATCCGGCGATCCGGGGACAGCTCACTGGACCGGTGAGCTTCGGCTTTAAGGTTCTGGATGAAAATTTCAAACCCATCCTTTACCACGAGGAGGTCAAAGACATTCTTTACGATTTCATCCAGAAGAAAGTAAATGTCCAGTACCGGGAGCTCAGGGAAAAAAATCCAAATGCATTTGTCTGGGTCGATGAGCCGGGATTGGGATATGTCTTCAGCGGTCTCTCCGGGTATAACGACCAGCAGGCAAAGGAGGATTACTCCCGGTTTGTTCAGGGAGTAGAAGGACCCAAAGGGCTCCACCTCTGCGCCGATGTGAACTTGCCTTATTTATTGGAATTGGGAGTTGAGATCCTTTCATTCGACGCCTTTCAGATCGGGTTCATGCCCAAGGAATATGCACAAAGCGTTGCGGAGTTCATCCGTAAGGGAGGGATCATCTCATGGGGGATTGTCCCAACCGAATCGAGGGCCCTGGAAACCCAGACCCCTGAAAAATTGGCATCCCTTCTCTCGGATTACTGGAAGGTCATCTCCGAAAATACGGATCTCTCTCTCGATCAAATCGCAGGACAGGCCCTGATCGCACCCGCAAGATGCTGTCTGGTCGATGCCACCCTTGAAACCAATGAGAGGGACAGAAACCCCCATCATGAAGAGAAAATCGTGGAGAAGGCCTACGCCTTTTTGCCGGAACTCTCTCAGAGATTGAAGGAAAAATGGTTATGAAGATATCAGGTC
>CAZXMB010000041.1:0-20090 GCA_964641715.1 uncultured Syntrophaceae bacterium | reverse complement strand
TGATAAAATCCTCTCTCATATTCAATCCGCAACTGCCGTGCCATACCTAAATCACGATTAATCAGGTTTGTAAAATGTATAATGTAGCTTTGACCCCAAACCTCCACTGGTTTCCCCTGCAAGATTTTAGATTTCAGATTTTTCAGCTTCCACCTTCATCATTTCATTATAAATGTCTTCAGCCAATTCAATTTCCAACTTTTTACTCTTTGACCTTGCAACTGCGGAAGGTAGGAAAGCGTAATTTATATCAATGCCTGGTGGAACGCTCCAAGTGCAAATAACCGATATAGTAGTTTTCGAAATGCCACTAGGTCTTATTGCAATTTGAAACACATACCTTTCCGCTCTTATCTGTTGAGGTCGAGTATTTATGAAACCATTTTTTTCATCAATATTGTCAATAGCGATTCCTTTTTTCGTAAGAGTGAAGATAACGCATTGGAAAGCTTTTTGGTAAGAAACTTGGTAGATTAAACCTTCTCTTTGTTTTAAAAAAGCGTCTTGTTTTGTAATAACGTCTTGGCTAGGACCGCGACAAGCTAAAACTAAGGTAAAAAAGGTCATAACAATAAAAGCATACCTTACGGTTCGAAAGCACCATCCTGTTTTCATTAGTATTTCTCCTTCAATATGCTCTTTTCGGATTAACAATTAATAGACGCAATTCGTATTTGTTTGAAATTAGGTCTTCTAAAATTTACTTTATAGTAGTTTTAGCATATTTTGTCTATAAAATTATGAAAAATTATTGAATCTATTTCGTCTTTTCCATATAATAGCATAAATTGCGAATTTCGTATAATCCAAACATTTTGGCGAATTGCCTCATAAAAAATGTTACCCAAAGCGTGATTAAAAAGGGATCGTTGACTCATAATAGATGTTACCCGATAAAGGGGCCCAAAAGGAGAACTGATTATGAGTCCGCGATCAAAAAAAGAATATGTCGAAGCCATTTTTCTACGGTACAAAAAAGCGTCTCGTAAGGAAAGATCCATCATCCTTGACGAATTCTGTGCAACTTGCCGATATCACCGAAAGCATGCGATCCGATTACTCCGACGATTTAAACGCTTTGCAAACCCCCAAGTTAGAAAGCGAGGCAGATCCCCAATTTATCACCGAAACATCATCCTTAAACCTCTAAAAAAAATCTGGCTCGCTGCCAACCTCCCCTGCTCAAAACGCCTCAAAGTCATCCTACCCCTCTGGCTCCCCGGTTATGTTCAATCCTTCGGACCTCTGCCCTCAGAGGTCTCTGAGACCCTCCTCAGAATCTCTGCGGCCACCATCGACCGTCTCCTTCTCCCCACTCGGATCAAATATAAGAGACGAGGCAGAACCACCACCAAACCCGGAACCCTCATCCGAAAACAGATCCCCATCAAAACCAACCAATGGGATGAATCTCGCCCAGGCTTCCTCGAAGCTGACACCGTCGCCCATTGCGGAGAGTCCCTGTCCGGAATGTTCGCCTACACCATCGACTGCGTCGATATTGCCACCGGCTGGTCTGAACAAAGAGCGGTCTGGGGAAAAGGGGAATCCGACGTCCTCACCCAAATCAAAGACATCGAAAAATCTTTACCTTTCCCCTTGCTCGGCTTTGATTGCGACAATGGCGGTGAGTTCCTCAATTATCACCTCCTGAGACATTTCGCACAAAGAAAACCCCCCGTCCAATTTACTCGCTCACGAGCCTACCACAAAGATGACAACGCTCACATCGAACAGAAAAACTGGACCCATGTCCGTCAATGGCTCGGTTACCAACGCTTAGATGACCCTAACGTCGTCTCCCTCCTCAATGACCTCTATCGTCACCCGTGGAGACTCTTTCATAACTTCTTCTGCCCCTCCATGAAACTCCTCTCTAAAGAAAGAGTAGGATCAAAAACCCTCAAACACCATGACCCTCCTAAAACTCCATACCAGAGAATTCTCGAATCCCCTCATATCTCTCCCGACATAAAACAGCATCTCTCTAAAGAACTTGAAAAACTCAACCCCTTTGTGCTAAGAGAGGTCATGGAGAAGAGACTTAAAAACATACTCAATCCCGCCTCTTCATCCTCTTCTCTTCAACGATCCCCCGGGTAACATTTTCTTATGAGTCAACAGGTTTGGCAAATTGGGAGATCATTAGTGGCCAATAGAATATTACCCGAATTCCAAGACTTTTTAATTTCCCGTTCTCTTGCCCCCGACGTGCCTAAAACAAGACTCCCCGATGTTTCAAAAATCCTCACTGAAATGCGGCAGGCCATACGCATCAAGCATTATTCCTACAGAACGGAACGCTCCTATCTGGAGTGGGCCGAAAGGTTCATGGATTATGGCTCCAGCATCAAAAAGAAAGATATCCGTACTGCTGGCTTAGACTCAGGCGATGTAAAGGATTTTTTGAGCTATCTGGCACTTACAAAAAGAGTTTTATCATCGACCCAAAACAGGGCCTTCAATGCCCTTCTGTTTCTTTTCAGGGATGTGCTGAAGACAGAGCTTGGTGATTTGAGTAAAGCTCCCCGCCTACAAGGCGGGGATGAAAGCCGACTTTCCCGTAAAAAGCCGCTTTAACCATGAGATTCCTTCCCAGCCGTAGATGGCTTTTAAGCATGAGAAAAAAGGGGTTCATCATTTCGGGACTCCTTTTTATCCTTCTTTTGACTCAGGCGAAGATATATGCTGAGGAATTCAAACGCGCTCTCCCGGGGAGAACTTTTTCTTTTCCTCAGGATCATTTCTCTCACCCTGAATTTAAGACGGAATGGTGGTACTACTCCGGTCATCTCCGGTCTGAGGATAAAAAATCTTATGGCTACCACCTCACCTTTTTTAGAACCGCTTTGAGAAAAGAGGTCAGCAGAAAAAATTCGAAGTGGACGGTTCGAAATCTCTATTTTGCCCATCTTGCCATCACCGATGAATCCAAAAAGAGGTTTGAATATCGAGAGAAGATCAGCAGGGGAAGTTTCGATGAGGCCGGGGCGTCAGAATATAAGAGCGGGGAAAAAGCCTTTCGAGTCTGGATCGAAGACTGGTCCGCAGAGATAAACGCCTCTTCGATTCAAAACCACATCCTCAGGGCTGGCGATAAGGAATTTGGAATCGAACTCAGGCTCAGTTCCGAAAAAGGCCCAGTGATTCACGGCCAGAATGGGATCAGTCAGAAGGCAAAAGGGGAAGGCTATGCCTCCCATTACTATTCGATCACCCGGCTCAAAACAGAAGGGAAAATCTTCCTGAAAGGCAAAGTAGTCTCCATCAGCGGTACAAGCTGGATTGACCATGAGTTTGGCTCAAACCAGCTTCGGGAGGATCAGGCGGGTTGGGATTGGTTTGGCATCCAGCTGGAGAACGGGGTGGATTTAATGTTATATCAGATTCGACACAGGGATAGGAAAATGGATCCTTATTCGAGTGGGACCATCGTATTTCATGATGGAAGCCAGCGGCATCTTACTGTTAGCAATTTTCAGGTTGAAGCTATGGATCAATGGAAGAGTGCCAAGAGTGGAGCCACCTATCCATCCCATTGGAGGATAAAAATCCCCGGTCACCAGATCGAATTGATTCTATCCCCAACCACCAAAGATCAGGAATTGGTCACAAATCAATCCACCCGGGTGACCTATTGGGAAGGAAGTGTTAAGGTTGAAGGGAAATCTGGAAGTGATCGTATCAAAGGAATGGGCTATGTGGAATTAACAGGATATGCAAAGCCCTTTAACAAAGGAATTTAATATGCCCCTTCACCCTCTCCCTCTCCCCCGAAGGGAGAGGGAGAGGGTGAAGGGATCGGGAGGTTTCAGGTGAATCAACTCTTCTATCCGAAATCAGTAGTGGTGATCGGTGTATCAGAAAGGCCTGATAACCTGGCCAGAAACATCGTTGAAAACCTTTTCGAGTTTAAATTTAACGGGGAAATCTTCCTGGTGGGCAGAAAGGATGGGATCCTTTTCGGAAGAAAAATCCTCACTTCCATGGATCATCTGCCGGATGGTATCGATGTGGCAGTCATCCTCACTCCTGCTCAAACCATACCTGAACTTATTGAAGCCTGCGGACGAAAACACATTTCCCGGGCCATCATTGAAACCGGAGGGTTCAGGGAATATTCAGAAGAAGGAGCAGAACTTGAGCAAACCGTGCTCCGGATGGCCCGAAAATGGGGAGTCCGGATCGTGGGACCGAACGGTATCGGTATTACCAATGTGGACAATGGCTTTGTCGTCCCCTTTGTTAAGTTAAAGAGAGGGCCTGTGAGCAAAGGTAAACTCTCCATCCTGGCTCAGAGCGGAGGCGTTCTTCTCACCTATGCAAACCTCATGATCAGCGCCAATGTGGGACTCTCCAAGATGGTAAGCATGGGAAATAAACTGGACCTCAATGAGATTGACTATCTGAAGTATCTCATTGATGATCCCCAGACCGAGATCATTGGCCTCTATCTCGAGAGCCTTGAGCACGGAAGGGAGCTGATGGAGATTGCCCGTTCCACCTCCAAACCCATTATCCTCCACAAAGCCAATACGGGTGAAGGAAGCCGCCAGATCGCAAAGCTTCATACCGCGGCCCTGGCCAATGACGACAGGGTCGTGGAGGCCGGCCTGAAACAGGCAGACATCATCCGCACAAAGGACTTTCGTTCCTTTGTCAATGCGGTGAAGATCCTCTCCCTGCCGCCCTGTAAGGGGAGAAACCTGGTGATCATTTCCCGCTCAGGAGGAATCGGCGTCGTGGCTGCTGATTCTGCTGAACGGCATGGATTCCGTCTCCTTCCTCCGGACCCGAAGCTGAGGGAACAGTTCCACAGTCTCTTCCGGGCAAAGGTGATCCAGCCCACCAATCCTCTCGATCTTGGAGATCTCTTTAACTTCGACCTCTATACGAATATCCTCGAACAGGGTCTCCAATTCCCTGCTGTCCAGGGAATCCTTTTTATGCACGGTGCAACGGGAGAGGAAAAAGAACCCTCCCGCAAGTTCATCCAGGCTGTAAAAGACCTTTCTTTCCGTTACCAGAAACCGGTTGCCCTTCAATACAATACCGACGAGGAGGAACTGGCTTATATCAAAAGGGCCTTGGATTTCCCCATCTTCACTGAACCCGAAGATGCCTTAACCGCCCTCGCCATCTCGAGGGATCACTACCGAAGGCTGACCACTTCAAAGGAAAAGCCTCCTTCCTACCCCATCGATCATAGCCGTGCCTCTTTGGTTCTCCAAAAAGCAATCAAGGAGAAGAAAGATCCCCTTCTACCGGAAGCGATGGAAGTGATTCAGGCATGCGGCATTCCAGTCGCCGATGATCAGGTAATCTATCGAAAAGAAGATCTGGAACAGGGCCTTGGAAAAACAGGATTTCCTGCAGCCATGAAGGTCATCTCTCCGGAGATCTCCCACAAATCAGATATGGGAGGAGTAGTTCTTCATATCGATTCTCTGGACAAGGCGAAAGAGGCTTATGAAAGGCTCATGAGCCTCAATCTGGGCAGTAGGTTTGGTGTGTTCCTTCAAAAGATGATCTCCGGTGGAAAGGAGATCATCCTGGGGGCGAAACGTGATCCTTCCTTCGGTCCGGTTCTGCTCTTTGGCCTGGGCGGAATCTATGTCGAGGTCCTGAAGGAGACCTCCCTTCGGGTGGCCCCGATTAATCGCTCCGAGGCAGAGGAGATGATTTCGGAGTTAAAATCGTCTGCGATTCTCCGAGGGATTCGGGGAGAACGGCCTCTTGACATCGAAGCAGTCGTTGAGATGCTTCTCAGGCTCTCTCAGCTAATGGTAGACCTTCCTGAGATCGAAGGGCTTGATATCAATCCGGTGATGGTCCTGGAAAAAGGAGCCATTGCGCTGGATGCACGCATCCTGCTGACCAGATAGGTCAAAAGGAAAATTCGAATTTCGAATATCGAAATCCGAAACGAATCCAAATCTCAACATTCAAAACGCTTTTTCTGTTTGGATTATTTGAATTTTGAACATTGGTGCTTGTTTCGAATTCCGGATTTCGTGCTTCGAATTTGTTACCCTTCCGCAAAACATTAGATACTATATCCCTAATTTCTCACCAACTATAATGATAATTACCTCGGTGCGGGCTGGTTTTTTCGCCAGGGTGACATAGATATTGCAGATCCTGCCCAAAGAGCTGCAATCCGCACAGAGGCCTGTTTCAGTGCAGGGGGTTTTTCGGCCGAGCCGTTTCGCGTTCTGAGGGGCTGTCCACTCCTTTACCCTTTTCTCCGCCGCCTCGATATCCTTCACAATCTTATTCACTCCACAAACGATGATCGTCTTTTTGGGCCCGACGATCATCGCCGCTACCCGATTACCCGTCGCATCCACATTGAACAATCTCCCATCCTCTGTCACGGCATTGGTGCTGGAAAGAAAAACATCCGTTGAAAAACATTTCCGGAACAATTCCATCCGTTCCTCATCACTCTTTGCCTGCTGAATGGGCCAGATGAGTTGAACTTTTCGATTCTTTAAGGCTTCCGGGATTCCAGCCTGGGTCAGCGTGACAGAACCTCCAATTCCAACGGTGGCCCCCTCCGGAATCCGTTTCATCACTGCCTCCACGGCACTCTTCGAATCCGGCACGAAAAAAGCCTCAAAGCGGTTCTTCTTCAATGCCTCGATCGTCCTCTCTACCTGTTTTTCCCGATAAAACTGCTCCCACTGTTCCATTCTCGATTCCTCCTTTTCAAATATGAAAATTGGTTTTAATTATGATTGAACTCAGGCCATTTTGTCAAAAGTTTAAATAGATTCTTCCTCACCCAATGGATAAGGAATCGGGGCGACTTTTATAAGGATGGCGTCTTTAAACTTCCCCAGAGGATTCAATTGGCAATTGAAGATGTGACCCCGATATCATGGAATTTTCTGAAAAGAGGGGTTATATAAAACCCATTTCTAAGAGAAAGGAGCGAGTATGGGAAAGAGTTTAGATCTATTGGAGGGGATCGGCAAGGGCCGCATGGATCGAATTGTGATGGGAAAACTGGCCATGGGTGTCGATCTTTTAGGAGGGATCGAAGAACTGGTTAAAAAGGAGAAAGTTAAAACCGGGGCGATCCTCTCTGGTATCGGAGCATTGAAAAAGGCCACCTTCCGGAATCTAAAAATATTGCCGCCTGATCTGAAGGTGGAAAGACATCATCGCCTCTACCTTGAACTCGAGCAGCCCATGGAGATCGTCTCCCTGACCGGATGGATCGCCACCCGGGAGGATGGTGAGCCAGAGATCCATGCCCATTTCTCAGCCTCCACCGTGATCAACGATCAGATCGTCACCCTGGGAGGCCATCTCACTACGGGCACGCTCACCTCTGTAAAAGTGGTGGTTGTGATCGGGGCGATCGAGGATACCGATATCCGGGTGGGCCTGGATCACCGTTTGAATCAAATGGATGTGAGGTTTAAGGCCTAATCAGGAGGGGATCATTTTTTAGGTGTCTCTGGAACGATTCGCTGGTAGTCTGATGGGGGATAAAATATTTCATCCCCGAGTTCTTTCTTCTCCAGCTTGATAATCTCCATCACACTGACAGGGCTCAAACCATAGGTCAGCGTATAATCTTTGATGAGGACCGGAAATCCATGGGGCTTCAGCTTGTCATAGATCTCCTGTCCCTCTGTCATCTCTTTCCGAAATTCCTTCATAAATATTTTTGCCACTTTTCCCATGACCTTCTCAACCTCTCCGATATTTACGTCTTTGGTCATGAAGTTTTCCTCCACTAGCTCCCCGTCGACGATCAGCTGGATTTTTTCCGTGCGAAAACCATTGATGACGGCTGTTTCACCGGTGTTTCTCACCACGATCTTTTTGGTTTTGGGCTTCGTTCTCAACATGGACTTCTTCACCTTTTCCGATTCTATCTTCTCCCACTGAGAAAAACGAATTTCTTCATATCTTTTCACTTTATGATAAATCATCACCATCCGATCCCCTTTAAAGTCAACGATGGTGGTTAATCCGTATTCTGGAATATCCGTACGGAATTGGTTCTCCGAAAAATAACGGATGATTTTCGTTGCTCTTTCCAAATCCCTGTTCACTTCCTCGATGTATACGCCTGCCCCGGCATCCTGACCGGTCAGAATGGAAGAGAAAAATAAAATCCATCCAGCGGCAAACAAATTCCATTTTCTCATCATGACCTCCTGACAAGGGTTAAGGGATTTTGAAAAAGGTCGCCTTCAACAAACCCACCCCTAAAAGCAGGGCGACCGGAATCCAGGTCAAACGGTAGATCCCTTTCCAGTCCGCCTGAAAATATTCCTTCGTTAAAACCAGACAGAGGTGAAAAGGAGAGAGCATGTGACCGGAGAGTCCGCTGACAAAAGCCAGTGTCATATAATCGAGGAACCTTAAATCGTTTTGCAGCAATGGAATGAGAATCGGAAAGGCAATGCCAATGGCCGCGAATGGTGTCCCCGCCATCAATCCGACCAGAAACGGGATACCCATCACAATGACCAAGGCGGGAACCCCTGAAGAGGATAAGGTCTGGGAGACCACCTGAATGGCCTGAGAAGACTCCAATACCTTCTTAAATCCCATGATGATTGCAACCGTCAATAAAAGTTCGATGTCCAGGCTCTTCACAAATCCATTCTTCAATCCCTGTCTCCCAACCCGGAAAAGAAGAATCATGACCAGGAGGGAAACCCCCAAGGCAATGACCAGTTCCACATCAAAGACGACCACCAGGATGATCGCAAGGAATAAAGGGAATAGGTTCTGAAGCAGTCTCCAGAGGAAGGAGAGGCTTGCAGAATATTGCGTCTCCTCCAGAGACCTCGATATTCCCTGATAACCGACCAAAAACCCGCCGAAAATGGCGGTGAGGGTGAAAGGAAGATTGATCCATCCAAACCTCCTCACGGGAACCCCGATCAGTGTGGCAAACAATACCAGGCCGGGGAAAGTGGGAAGGATAAATTCCCAGACATGCCGAAACCAATAATTGACAAAGGTCCTTCGTTCAGGTGAAAGCCCAAGCTTATCCGACCCCTCCACCACCATGGGTGCCGAAACGAGAGCCCCTCCCAGGATGGGCATGAGTCCGATGACTGCAGGGAGAATGGCAACGACGATCCGGAGATCCTTAAAGAGGACCATAAACCCTTCGAGGATCTCCTCCATTCGGCCTGTCTCTTTTAAAAGGTAGCTGAAAAAGAGAATGGCGATTAAGGCGCCGAGGAGGAGGAGAGTTCTGGTCTCCAGTGTTGCGGTGAGAAGATTCATCCCGATCCTGGTCAAAGAAAGACGGAAGAGCAAGCCTAAAATCAAAGTGGCTGCGAGGAGACTTATCCAGAGTCTCACCTTCTTATAGAGGAGAATAATGATCACCAGAAAGACAAGGCTAATTTTTACCAGATCAACCAAAGTCCTTTTCCCTCATCCTCCCATAGGTCAAACCAATTATCGTTCCGACCCCAGCTCCTCGATCTTCTTATTGACTTCTTCCAATTCCCCCAGCCAATGAGAATCGTGGATCGCTTTATCCAGGCCTTTCCCCTTTTTGAGCTTCTTCCGGAGTTTCCTGTAATTTCTTTCCAGTTGTTTGAAGAGAAGAGTAAACCTCACCTCGGGGGATAGTCTTTCCTCCATGGCCTCTTCAGCCACCGGTTTCTCTTCAGGGGCCAGGAGAACCCTCTTCTCTCTCCATTGGGGAACGCTGGTTTTTAAATGAAAGCGTTCGCCGATGAGCCGGGCCAGCTCCATCGAAATCTTCTCTTCGCCATGGACCACAAAGACCTCGAGCCGGGGATTTTCAAAATGGGACAGCCACTCCATGATTCCCTTCTGATCCGCATGAGCCGAGAATCCCCCCAGGGTATGGATATGAGCCCGGATGGCGATCTCTTCCCCGAAGAGCCTTACGGTCTTTGCCCCATCCACAATCCTCCGGCCAATCGTCCCCTCTCCCTGATAACCGATGAAGACAATGTGTGACTCCTCCCGCCAGAGATGATGTTTGAGATGATGTTTGATCCTTCCGGAGTCACACATCCCGCTTGCAGAGAGGATGAGGCCAGGCCGCGTATCCTCATTGATGGCCTTCGACTCCTCTATGGTCCGGGTGTAGATGATCCCGGGGAGTTCCAGGGGGTTTTCTCCCTCCGAAAGGAGGGATTTTGTTTCTTCATCAAAACAATCCGTGTTCCTCTTAAAAATCTCCGTGGCTGAGATAGCCAGGGGGCTATCGATATAGACCGGAATTGAAGGGATCAGGCCTTTCCTGTTCAATTCGCTCAGGGTATAGATGATATCCTGGGTTCTCTCCACTGCAAAAGACGGAATGATGACTTTGGCCTGATGGGCGATGGCCTCCTGAACGATCTTCAATAGCTCCTCAACGGTCTCTTCTCTTGATTTATGAAGCCGATTCCCATAGGTTGATTCCAGGAAAAGAATATCTCCCTCTTTCATCTGATAAGGATCCCGGACAAGAGGTTGTCCTGAACTGCCCAGGTCCCCTGAAAATACCAGCTTTCTCTCCTCTCCCTCCTCCTCGGCCCATAACTCAATCATCGCGGAGCCTAAAATATGGCCTGCATCCTGAAAACGAACCCTGATGCCATCCGCCAGGGAAATCATCTCATCATAATGGACTGGAGAGAAATAGGAAATGCTCCTCTCGGCATCCCTGGCCGAATAGAGAGGGAAGGTCTCCTTCCGCCCCGCCCTCTGGCTCTTTCGGTTCTCCCATTCCGCTTCCATCTCCTGGATATGTCCGCTGTCTCTCAATAACACCTCACAGAGATCAAGGGTTGCCTGTGTGCAGATCACCTTTCCACGGAATCCCTCTTTAACCAATTTTGGGATGAGGCCGCTGTGGTCAATATGGGCATGGGTGAGGAGGACACAGGAGAGTTTTTCGGGCCGGTAGGGCCTGAGGTCCCGGTTTCTTTCCTCAAGTCCCTTTCCTCCCTGAAACATTCCGCAATCGATCAGGCATTTTAACGGCCCCACCTCTAAGAGGGTGGCTGAACCGGTGACCGTACGGACTCCTCCCAGGAATTCAACTCTCATCACTCCATCCTCTTACAATAGTTCGGAGTTATGAGTTCGTAGTCCGGAGTTTATAATCCATATCCATTTTTTCTCATAACTCCTCACACCGGACTCCAAACTTTTTGATAAGCATTGACTTTAGACTCTCTTTTACCTAATATAAAATTCGCAATTTATCAATAAAAATAAGACTGGTTGAAGGCTTATCATTCACCGTTTAGCCCATAAGGAGGAAGCATGTCCAGCAAACAATATCTGATCGATGAGATCACCGTAAAAGACACCTGGAGGATGTTCCATATCATGGCGGAATTTGTTGAGGGATTTGAGGCCCTCGCCGAATATCATCCCTCGGTAAGCATCTTCGGTTCCTCCCGGGCCAAAGAGGGGGACGAAATCTACCAGAAAGCAGAACGGATCGGCCAGCTTCTCGGCGAAAATGGTTTCGGGGTCATCACCGGCGGAGGGCCTGGGGTGATGGAGGCTGCCAATAAAGGTGCGGCAATGGTCGGGGGAAAATCGATCGGTCTCAATATTGAGCTTCCCCTCGAACAGACCCCCAACCCCTATGCCAACATCCACCTCAGTTTCCACTATTTTTTCGTCCGGAAGGTGATGTTTATCAAATACGCCGTTGCCTATATCATCCTTCCGGGTGGATTCGGAACCCTGGATGAGCTCTTTGAGTCAGTGACCCTGATTCAGACTCATAAGATCAAACCCTTCCCGGTCATTCTGGTCGGATCAGAATATTGGAAAGGCCTCTTTGACTGGATCAAGGAAGTGGCCCTGAAGGGTGAAAAGATATCCCCCCAGGATCTGGAGATCCTTCAGTTGATCGACGACCCGGAGGAGGTTGTTAAGACAATTAAAAAATTGGTCATCCTCTGAGCGGACGGCGGATTCCTGAATCCGGGATACGGACTGCCTGTAACGGGATGAATCAAAGAGGATCAATGATTGATATGGTGGACACTATCCACCACATGGTAGGTGAGAAGGGCGGTCAATTCAATCAACTTCCGTTCTTCCTCTTCAGGAAGGTATCCTAACGATTCATTTCGGCAGATCGCCTCCCATCGCCGAAGGCTTTTTCGGACAGTATGTTGATTGGACCCTGAGATCCAGAGGCTAACCTGCTCGGTCAATATCCTTGCATATCTTCGAATCAATTTCCATGCGGGGAGAAGTTTTCTTCGACCATTGGTGGGCTGGATGAAGAGCTCATTCATATCCTTCAGATACTCCTGAAGCTCCTGATCCAGCATCTCTCCATTCAGACCGTACCATTCCGAAACCGTTTCCTCAATCGTTAAATATTCCCCGCCCCTCTTTTCCCTCAGATTGAGCGGTTCTGTACCGGCGATCTCTTCCAACAAATGATCCACATAAAACAACTTTTCGAGGGCATTGGGCCAGTTTCTATATTTCTCTTTCCAGTGGGACCGCGGGTCGAGCCAGATGGCAAAGGTCTCCGCCCAGTCTTCATCCGGGTGTTTTTGAGCATAATGAGGGTCTCCCAGGTAGTGAAGGTGCCTGACATAACTTTTTGACCAGGGGTTGACCCTGTAGAGATACCCGTCCCGATACTTCTTATTAAAATCTCCGAATATCTCCTTCCAATCCTTTCGTTGCCAGAGTTTATAGGCATAATTGACGGCATGGCCTGTCTCGTGGCGCAAGGTCTTGAGGATCTCTTCATTCGTCGGCGGATCTCCTTCAAGATCTTTTAATTCAGGGGTTGCCAGATAAAAAGGAATGCTGATCGAAATCCTCTTATTCATGCATCCCCATTCATTACCAAAATAGAAATCAGGCCAGAGGGGGATACGGTGGGCCTTTAACTCCTTCTTCAACCTTTTCAAACATTGATCCAGGCTCTCATTCACATCGAGTTCTAAATCACATACCCGGGAGGTTAAGAATTTCTGATATCTGATTTCGTTCATAGGTCAACCCCTGAAAATCCTATCCTAATGGAGTCAATTTTTTCGCGGGTATTAAGGAGGGATCTCTATATATACACAAGGCTCAAATCAGGGCCTTTTACTCATCATTAGGACCGCTATAAATATAATACCTCTATCCTCAGAGGTCAAAACAAATCTTTTCACAAATAATATATTAATGATTTCAATAATTTATATATTATTGTCATTGCAAACGAAGTGAAACAATCTCAGCTTTTTCAATGAGAATGGCAACCCTGTGTTCCCTGCCTCAGCTGAGGTGGCTTCGCTCAGGCAGTAGGAACGCAATTCGGCATGCACGCACCTTTCAGGTGTTCGCAATGACAGAATCTGAAAAGGTTTTCTATTTCTAAATCGAGGTTTGGGATCCCCATAAGCCTGTTATGGTCTTAAATGAGAGAGGGAGAGGGGAACGGCTCTATTTAAGAATAGAACCGTTCTTATTTTTTGTTAAGGAGAGTATAATTTTTTAAACGGCTTCGGTTTGATAAAGCCCCCTTGTCTCCTTAAGGGAATCCTCAATCATCTTTAAAAAGGCCTGATCCTCTTCTGCAACCAAAATATGTATCTCTCGGTCCAAACCGAAACACCTCTTGCCGGCTTCTTATTCCGCCCAGGGTCTTAACAGTTTCAGATTAAGGATACCCCATTTCCCAGTGGTTGACAATCTCTCACTAAACTTTTTAATATGAGTTTATGAGGGCATTTCTCCTTCTCATTTCAATCCTTCTCTTGATCTTCTCCCCCTGTGAGGCCTTTCAAGAGTCACCCCTTCAGGCGTGGAGGGTGGCCGAGCGGAGATGGACGGTTGAGGAAGAAATCCAATATGGGAAATGGGTGGAGGAAAATATCGATGAGAACTTTTTTATCCGTTATAAAATCCCCGTGGATTGTGCGGATGTCCCCTATGCTGTCCGGTGGATCTACTCCCGGATCGCTCACCTTCCTGCCGGAGCGACCACCAAGGATAATCGGCTCATCGGTCACTGGTCTACGGATTGGGGAAACCTCCCCGTCCATCCTGAATGGCACAAGGACCAGCGTTTCCGGAAGGCCCTCCTCCATATGCTTTCAGAGACGACCACCCGAACCCTTCCCCTGGATACCTATCCCGTCCGAATTGACCGGGATTCGGTCATCCCGGGAACCATCTTCTTTATCACGGAGTCTCATTCGGGCGTGATCGGTCGTCTTATCCTGGATGGGAGCAGTGTTCATCCCCTTCAGACCTGGGAAGCGACCACACCGGTAAAGCTTCAGAAATTGAATGCGAGGGATTTTTTAACAACGAGACCGGAATCAACCATCTACTCCGGGATCGTGAAGTTCCGCTGGCCTGTGTTCGCCAATGGTCACTGGAGTTATCTGCCGGCAAAAGAGCATCCCTTCTACTCCCTGGAACAGTATTCCACTGATTTCACCGAAGGCTATTCTGATTTTGTCGAAGCGGTAGCGAAAAGAATAGACCCCACCCTCTACGATCCCCGGGAGAAGGTGGAGATACTCCTGGAGAGTATCACCACCTATTTGAGGGGAAGAATTCCTATTGTGATCTCAGGTTACCAGAGGTGCCACAGGGGGGGATGCCCCGAGGGCTCTGCCCTCTGGGAGGTCCATAGTACTCCTGGCCGGGATGGAAGAATCACCCTTCTGATGGATCACCTTCATCATATCATTGAATCAAACCCTCTCGATCAGGAAGGGCTCAGGGAAAAGATGGAGGCCATCCTCTTCCCCGTCGGGAAAGGTCTTACGATCAACTTTTATCACCTCTACCAGAATTATCCCTGGTTCTCTTCCCACCCGGGGGATTCGATCGAGGCCCGATGGGGGCTTCGGAAATGCGAGATGATCCTCTCCCAGGTCCGGAGTGCCAAAAATTCTATTGCCTTTATTCAGAGGACCTATCGAAAAAGAGATCCCAAATATGCTGATTTTGCCATCGGACAACAACAGGAGATCCTGAGAAGGCTCAGCGAAGAATGGGAAAATTCTCAATGTAGGGAGACCAAAGAGACCAAAAAGAAAGAAAAACCCGTAAAAGAAAAGAAGCGATAGGATGAATCTGAACTCTACTTTCCCCTTCTTTCCAAAAGCTCCTGTATTTTGTTAAGGAGCGCCTCTGCTTCGAAGGGCTTGGAGACATATGCATCCGCCCCTACCTCTTTCCCTACCTTCTGGATTTCCTGCGGCGTCCTCCCAGAGGAGAGGATAACCGGAATGGAGCGATATTTTGGGTCCGTCTTAAGAAGCTGGCAAATCTTGTACCCGTTCATCCTAGGGAGCATATAATCCAATAAGACCAGCTGGTAATTATCCCCTTTTATCTTTTCAATTCCTTCTTCACCCGTTTCAACGGTCTCCACCGAAAACCCCCCGGCCTCGAGCCTGAACTTCAGAATGGCGTTGACCGAGGGGCTGTCCTGAATAATCAATATTCTGCCCATTTCCCCCCTACTTCCTGATGAAGTATTTACTGATATCAATATGGTATTTATTGGGATCCAGTGTTTTAATGATGCTCCGCCTGTAGCGCCCTCCTCCATCCCTTTCGGTGAGGTCAACCAAACCCACTTTGCCTTTTCCCCGGCCATCCCTCTCCACCAGGATGACCTGAGGACGGTCCAGATTCTTGGAGTCCGGATTCGTTTTGTAAACAATTCCCATCTCATGGGTATTGAGCAGGACCAGAGACCCCACTGGGTAGAGACCCACCACGCCGATGAACAATTTGAGGAGGATAGAATCATAATGAACCTCCCTCTCCCCCAGGAGGAGTGCCAGGGCCTGCTCAGGCGTATAGGGAATCTTTTTATAGACCCTCGGTGTGGTCATTGCATCGTAACCATCTGCGATCTGAATGACCCTGCCAAAAAGGCTCATCTTCTTTTTCTGAAAGAGCCTGGGATATCCGGAAAGGTCATTCTTCAGATGGTGGTCAAAGATGCCGATCACCATTTTCGGATTGATCTCCCCCAACTGCTTCAGGTTGAGGACGATCTCCACTCCCATCAGCGGATGCTTCTTCATCAGACTCCATTCATTTTCGTCAAGGGACGCAGGTTTGTTTAAAACCTCGATGGGGATCTTTGATTTCCCGATATCATGAAGCATGGCCGTGATTCCCAATTCACTCAAGCTCTTTTTCGTAAACCCCAGGCGTCTGCCCATCGCTAAGGCATAGATGGCCACATTGACGGAGTGATTGAAGGTATACTCATCATAGTTTTTGATCGTGGTCATCCCCAGGAGGATGGATTCATCCTCCATGATGAGGTGAACCGCCTTCCGGACCAGCCGTTTCAGTTTTCTCATGTCCGCATGTTGTTTCCCCTTGATCTGGGTGATCACCTCTTTCACGGTCCCGATGGTCTCAAAAAATACCTTTTTCCCCGTCTCCCGTGGATCCTCTTTTTGTAACGTGAACGTTCCTTCTTCCTGATCGATCACCTCGAGAGGACTCACTTCGATGGAGGAGATCTGGCGCCGTAATAACTGCTCGTTGAAGAGGGTGGCATTCTCCTCATTTCCCTCCTCCAGACCCATCAGGATATAGATAAACTCCCCCAGCGTCGTTTCATCCACGGCTCCCTTGAAATGGACTTCGCCGATCATCCTTTTTTTCCATTGGGTGAGTAGATATTTGAAGCTGTTGAACCCCTCCACCGAGTAACGGAGCCTTTGCTCATTGAGGAAGATATCCTCTCCTACGATCTTGAGGGAGAGGTTTCCTTCTCGCTCGATAAAGGTATGTATCGCCAGGAGGCATTCCTGAATGAATTGGTGAAGGGCCACGTTCTTGGAGTCATAGATCTGAGAGATTCTCATCAACACATGAAACTTGGTGACGAGATGATTCCCCAATCTTAAGAGATCAGTATCTGTGATCTCCGGTGGTTTTGAAGCGGTCTTCTTGGGCTGAATGATTGGATGGGTGTCTTCCACCGCCTTCTCCTCCCTAATGGATGGACCGTGCAATATGCTCCGACTTCTGTTTCACCCTGGTCTTATCGGATACTTCCTCCGCTCCCATCATCTTGAGGGTTTGCGTGGCACAGAGTCGCATCTCATCCCATTTGCCCTTCTGAAACCATTTTTTCTTTTGAGCGATCCTCTTTAACATCGGGATTACCTCCTGAGAACCTGTTTCTCCGAGGGCTCTGAAAAAAGCGGCTTTCTCTTCATAATCCCGTTTAAAAAATTCGTCCGAAAGGATAATCCCGCTAAGAGTCCTGGCCGCCTCTTCCCTGGCCACCTTGGCAAAAACGAGAGAGGCCTTTGCCCTCATCTCAGGCAGGGGATCTTTAAGAAATTTCTGGATCAGATCCTTTCCTTTTCCACCAAACCTCTTCAGGACCTGAAGGGCTTCTCCCCTCACCTTCGGATCAGGGTGGCCGACCAAACTCCCCAGATGGGAAGGCGTGGAGGGATGACCAACCTTTCCAAGGATATAGAGGATATGGCAGACCAGAAAGGAATTGGGATCTGATAAGAAGGGAATAAAAGGCTTAATTTCATTTTGGGAGAGTTCAACCAGCCTATCACAGATGACCCTTCTCCATTTTCCTGACTCCAGGCTACCCAATAGATGGCATAGGGGAAGGAGGGCCTTTTTCGTCAGAAGCTGGAGATACTGAAGGATCGCTTCGGATTCCACTTCTCCGTTTCCTTTCATCGCCTCCGCTAAGAGCTGGATCGACCGGGAATCCGAAAAGGTCTCAAGGATTCGGCGGATCGCAAAGATCTGTTTATCCTTCAGGACCATGCTCTCCAATGTGTCACTGAGTTTTTTTAAAACCGCTACCGCTCTTTTCACCTCTTTCTGCTCGAGTAAGGAACCCACCGTCCGCTCAAAATAGGAGATCATATTCTCATAAGCATCGATATCCTCACCGAGATGAAGGAGGATTTCGATGAGGTTATCGATCAGGATATAGACGTAATCCGGCTGGTGCTCCTGCTGGACCTCCCGATCGATTTCCTCTATTTCTTCCCGGGTAAGTTCACAGGCCTGGACCAGCGATTGACCCGGATTGGGGTTCAATGCCTGCCTTAGCCCTTCAACCATCAGGCCAGGGGTCTCTTCCTTTTCTTCTTCCCAAGCCAAATCCTCCAGATCGGCCTCTCCGTGACCCTTGAATTCCAGTCGATTAAGAAAATCCTCCTCCGAGGCAGGAACAAAGCGGCTCTCCTTTTCCAAAAACTCATCCACTGTTCCAAAGCTGATATGAGAAAAGTCTTTCTCCCAGAGGAGGGTAACCAGATCATCCTCAAGCCGGCTGACCGATTCACTCTTTCTCACGATATGGAGGAAATCAACAATCTCCTTGAATTCGAGTCCTTTGAAGAATTGAATCTCCCGTATTCCATCCTTAAAGAAGAAAAAGGCCAGACTTTCCTTGACATCCTGACTTTCGTAGACCACCTTTCCTCGGTAGAAGAGACGATGTTCCCCCACCAGAAGGGGGAAGGAATCGAACTCTTCAAAATAGAGGTCAAAATCCTTTTTCAGACGATCTAAGAATTTGATGAGAATCGGATGACTGGCTTCATAGAGTCGAAAGGCCTTGACCGTCTGGAGGAAAGTCTGAATCAATGCCCTGGTGGACTTGACCGCCTTCTCGTTAAGAAAATCCTCTTGGTCCTCCAACCGTTCAATCGGACCTTTTCCCTTCTGAATCTCTTTTTTAATAGGTTCTCTTTTCTCCATCTGAATAAGGCTCACAAATTCGGATAATGCTCATCCTCTCCTTTAAGAAAACGGTCCAATTCTGATTTCAGAACCTTCCAGCCCTTTCCTGCCTTTCTTCCTCTGATCCTCCCGGAGTTAAGATACTTCATATAAGTCGGCCTTGAAATCCTGAGGTATTGACAGGCTTCCTGGGTGGTCATAACCAATCTTTCATTGTCTGTTGACATCTCTTAACACCCTTCATACAGGACTTTATCTCTGTTGTCTGCATTTTCCATACCAAGGGAAGAGATTTCTAATAACTTATCAATATCTCTAAATAATTTTAAAACTCAGCTCCTTTTTAAATAGGTATGTATGACACTCCTTGTACCATCCATTGTTCATTTTTTTCCAATTAATAAAATTCAACCCTCTCCGCTTTAAAAGCGATGTTTCACCCTATTTCCAGAGGAGATATTCAAAATTACCCAGTAAAAAGGTCTGGAAAAGCAAAAAAAATTCTTGACAATTTTTCTAAGATATTGTTAATATGACCTTCAATTAAATTTAGGGGGGTAAACTGGTTCCCAGTTTACCCTTTTTTTTTGTGGGGGCCAATCACGTGTTCTGTAAAAATTCTTAGAGTTGAATGTGTTAGAACGAAAAGACATAAAAGAGGAGATGAGAAAAGGGGAATTTATTAGCGAAAATAAATTCTTAACTTGTGTTTTAAAAATTAGAATTTAATAGGAGGTGTTAATATGTCTATTAATCGAAGAGAGTTTTTAAGAGGTTCAGCTTCGGTAGCTGCACTTGCAGCTATGGGGGATATTTTTTTCAATATCTCCAATGTTGTCGCAAAGGAGTCCATGAGCGAGATTCCTTATGCACCAAAGGAGGATGTCCTTATCCCTTCTACTGATACTATGTGCGTGAACTTCTGTGGTATAAGGGTAAAAAGGGTTAATGGTGTAATAAGGGCAATCTATGGCAATCCTGAAAACCCTCAAAATATAGGACATCTTTGTCCGAAAGGTATTTCAGGGCTCTTTGACACCTACAATCCTTATAGAGTAAAGAAACCCCTTAAGAGGACCAATCCAAAAAAAAGCCCGGGTGAAGACCCAAAATGGGTTGAGATAAGCTATGAAGAGGCCTTTGATGAGATTGTAAAGAGGCTTAAAAAGATTAAGTTTGAAAATCCAAACAAGTTTGTCTGGCAGCATGGTCATGGTAAATACCTTATCGGTGATCAATTTCCGAAGGCGTTCTGTAAGGCCTTCGGAACAACAAATGTGGTTCATAGAACAACCATCTGTGAGGCTGCAAGACATGTCTCTGATGAGATTACATGGGGTAATCATGCATTCCTGCCAGACCTTGATAACTGTAATTACTTTATAAACATG
>CAZXMB010000040.1:0-20168 GCA_964641715.1 uncultured Syntrophaceae bacterium | reverse complement strand
ATTTGTGGCTTCGGATGACATCAAACATGAAGTCAAGAAACTCCACATAGGGAACAAAATCCGGGATCTCCGGAAGAAGGCAGGTCTCGTCCTCCAGGACCTCTCGGAGAGGACAGGTCTTTCCAAGCCCCTTCTCTCACAGATTGAGAAAGAAACGGTTTCCCCTCCCATTGCCACCCTCCTCAAGATTTCGAAGGCCCTCAACACGAACATCAGTTTCTTCTTTCAGAATGACGGTTCTGAGGAAAAGGTCGTCGTCGTCAGAAAGGATGAAAGCAAAGTGATCGATTCCCGGTATTTCGGCAGGGAAGAGAGCGGTTATTATTACGAGGCCCTCGCTTTTAAGAAGTCGAAGAAGTATATGGAGCCCTTCCTGGTGGAGTTTAAGAGAAAAAGGGTGGATCAATTATCCTATTTCAGCCACGATGGAGAGGAGTTCATTTACCTTCTGGAGGGAGTCCTGGAGTTCAGAACAGAGGATCAGAAATATATCCTTCAACCGGGAGATTCACTCTATTTTGAATCTTCCATCCCCCATGCATACAGAGCGTTGGAAAGGAAGAACGCAAGGGCATTAACGGTGGTCTATCCGACGCGATAGAAGTTCATTAAAAGGTTACGGTTAAGGCTACGAAGCCCGTTTGGTTTAGGGTGAAGGGGCAACGGAATCAATAATAAAGAGTTTAGAACGAAAGACATAACCTAACTACGAAACTGGCATCGTTGCCATAACCTTTAGACCCAGGACATTATTAAGAGGCCAGAGATGATTGAGATCCGGTTTCATGGGAGAGGAGGACAGGGGGCAGTAGTGGCATCCAAAGTGTTAGCGGTCGCCTTTTTCCACGAGGGGCTTTATGTCCAGTCCTTCCCGGCTTTCGGGGTCGAGAGGCGGGGAGCTCCTGTGATGGCGTTTCTGAGGGTTGACCGCGAGCCCATTCAGTTGAGGGTAAATATTTATTCGCCTGACCATCTCATTGTCCTCGATCCAACATTGATCGGAGCGGTGGATGTGACCTCAGGCCTTAAACCGGATGGGTGGATCCTGATCAATTCACACAAATCTCCGGAGACATTTAATGATCTGAAGAATTTTAAAATCGTAACGGTGGATGCGACCTCCATTGCGATTCGAAATGGACTGGGTTCCCGGACCAACCCAATTGTCAATACCGCCATCCTGGGGGCCTTTTCAAAGGTGACCGGCCTGGTGGGGATCGACTCCGTGGCCCTCTCGATCCGCGAAGAGGTTCCCGGAAAGAAGAATGAGAATGCCAAGGCGGCAAGAGAAGCCTATCATGAAGTTAAATTCTAAATTCGAAGCACGAAATACGAAACAAGCACGAATTTTCAAAATACAAATGACCAAAACGAAAAGTTTGGAATTTTGAAATTTGAATTTGTTTCGGATTTCGATATTCAGGCTTCGGATTTTATCATGGGTGCTATATCACTCCATTCATAATTGAAGGGAAAAGATGTCCAAACAACTCCAATTCAAGAGCGTCTCGAAGATGCCGGAGATCGCCGTCTCCATGGGACTGATGGAATGGAACAGGACTGGGGCGTGGAGGACACAGCGTCCTTTTTATGAAGATAAAACCCCTCCCTGCAGTGCGGCCTGTCCGGTAGGAAACGATATCGTCTCTTTTATCCAGAAAATTGCCCAGAAAGATTTTGAAGGGGCCTGGACGATTCTCAAGGAGGAAAATCCATTTCCCGGTATCTGCGGCCGTGTCTGTTTTCATCCCTGTGAGTCAAAATGCAATCGCGGATCGTTTGATGAACCGATTGCGATCCATGCCCTGGAAAGGTTCGTTGCGGATTTCATAGCGGCCCAGCACAAGAAGATAGAGCAGAGGGTGGAGAAAGGGCGGGAAAGGATTGCCATTGTCGGATCCGGTCCGGCCGGGCTGAGTTGTGCCTATCATCTGGCCAAACTTCATTATCCGGTGACGGTCTTTGAATCCTTCTCTCAGCCAGGGGGGATGCTGCGATTGGGAATTCCATCCTATCGTTTGCCACGGGATGTGTTGGACCGGGAAATTTTAAATATTGAGGCATTGGGCGTTGAGATTCGGAGGGGATGCACTCTGGGCGAGAATTTAAAATTAGATGATTTAAAAGAGTATCAGGCTCTCTTCATTGCCATAGGAGCCGGCCGGAGCAGAAGCCTCCAGATCCCAGGAGAGAAGGGGAAGGGAATACGAAATGGGCTTGACCTCTTAAAAAAGATCAACGTTCGTAAGAGGGTGAATTTGGGGGAGAAGATTGCCATCATCGGGGGAGGGAATACTGCCATCGATGTGGCCAGATCAGTGATCCGGCTGGGGAAAAAGGCAACCCTCCTCTATCGTCGTTCCAGAGAGGAAATGCCGGCCTTCGAAGAGGAGATCCTGGAGGCTCTCGAAGAGGGCGTGAAGATGAGGTATCTGGTCAATCCCATCCACATCCATCAGAAAGATGGTCTCAAACGCCTGGAGTGTCTCCGGATGGAGCTGGGAGAAAAGGATGAGAGTGGCCGGAGAAGGCCGGTTCCCATTCCGGACTCCCATTTTTTTATCGAGGTCGAGAATATCATCATCGCGGCTGGAGAGGAGATTGAATTCTCTTCCCTTCCCAGAGGAATCGAGAGGAAAGAGGGAATCGTCCTCACGAGGAGAGACGGGAGCACAGGAATAAAGGGGGTCTTTGCGGGAGGGGATCTTGCCTCCAATCAGCGAACGGTTGCCCATGCCATTGGTTCAGGCAAAAAGGCGGCGATGGCCATCGACTGTCATTTTAAAGGAGGGAATTCGGAGGAGGCCATCCGCCAGGTCCTCATCGGAGAGGGACCCTCCCTCTCGATCTTCAGGTATCTTCATCCCGATGAGAGACCGATGGATTCCCATATCGTAACCTTTGAAGAATTGAATACGGATTATTTCGAGCCTTCAAAGAGGCAGAGGGAATCGAAGAGCTCCGTGAAGGAAAGGAAGAAAGGATTGGAAGAGGTGACCTCCACCCTCGGAGAAACTGCTGCCCTGGAAGAGGCGGGGAGATGTTTCAGTTGCGGGACCTGCAATGGATGCGAGAACTGCTATGTCTTCTGTCCGGATGCATCCATCCTGAAGGAAGGAGATGTTCTTTCCCGTCGGGTCAATTACGATTTCTGCAAAGGTTGCGGGATCTGTTTTACCGAATGTCCTCGAGGGGCCATCACCCTTGAAGAGGAGGCGAGATGAAGAGAGTCATTACAGGGAATCAGGCCGTGGCCTATGGAGTGATCCTGAGCCGTGTGGAAGTCATCTCCGCCTATCCCATCACCCCTCAAACCACGATTGTGGAAGAGCTTTCTGAACTGATTGCAAGCGGTCGCCTCAACACGAGGTTTTTGAAAGTGGAATCGGAACACTCGGCCATGGCCGCCCTGGTCGGAGCTTCGACCGGAGGAGCCCGGACCTTTACAGCCACCTCCTCCCACGGATTGGCTTATATGCATGAGATGCTTCACTGGGCCTCCGGGGCGCGGCTTCCTATTGTATTGGTCAATGTCAATCGTGCTCTCGGGCCGCCATGGAATATCTGGAGCGATCAGAGCGATTCCCTTTCACAAAGGGATACCGGATGGATTCAGCTCTACTGTGAGAACAATCAGGAGGTCCTCGATACGATCCTTCAGGCTTACCGCATCGCAGAGACGGTGAGGCTTCCGGTCATGATTGTGCTCGATGCCTTTGTCCTCTCCCACACCTCTGAACCCGTGGAGGTTCCGGGGATGGAGGAGGTGGATCCGTTCTTGCCTCCTTACTGTCCTGATTATCCGATGGACACCCAGGAACCGAGATCCTATTCCGTGATCGCCACCCCGGAGCATTTTTTTGAGTTTCGATACAAGATCCAGAGGGCCATGGAGGAGGTCCCCGGGGTTGCAAAGAAAGTGGATGATGAATTCAGGGCCCGATTCGGTCGTGGCTATGGTGCGATCGAGAGATACGGGAAGGAGGAGGCAGAGGTTCTCCTGATGACCTCCGGCACGGTAACCAGCACCTCGAGGATCGTCGTCAAAAAGCTGATGGAGAAAGGGTTAAGTGTTGCCGGAATCAAGATCAAAAGATTTCGGCCCTTTCCCTCTGAGGAAATCTTTGAGGCGATCAAAGGGGCAAAGAAACTGGCGGTCATTGACCGAAATCTCTCTGCGGGAGTTGGAGGGATCTTCACTCAAGAATTGAGGGCCTCTTTGTATTCGAGAGAGGAGAGACCTCCGGTCTTTGGATTTATCTCAGGATTGGGGGGAAGGGATATCACTCCGGAACTGATTGAAGAGGCGGTTCAATATACACTGGATCATCATCGGCCTGAAGAAGAGATCCTCTGGTTGGGTCTTAAAAGATAAATTCTAAGCACGAAATCCGAAATACGAAACAAATTCAAATGACGAAAATACAAAATTCGAAACACAATGTTTTGGAAATTTGAATTTAGAATTTGTTTCGAGTTTCGATATTCGGATTTCGGATTTTTAAAAACCAAAGAAGAGAATGAGGCTTAGATGAACAAACTAAATATCCCTTTAACAGAGAATTTGGGCCGTGGCCATCTCGCCTGTGCAGGGTGCGGGGCAGCGGTGGCCATGAGGCTAACCCTGAAGGCCCTCGGTGAAAAGACCGTGATGGTCTTTCCTGCCTCCTGCTGGTCGATCATCCCCGGATTCTGGCCTTATTCCAGTCACCGGATCACTACTGTTCATGCCGGTTTTGTCACAGGCGGGGCAACGGCCTCTGGCATCCGGGCGGCTCTGGATGTCCGGGGAGATCGTGAGACACTGGTAGCGGTATGGGCGGGAGATGGAGGGACCTTTGATATCGGGCTTCAGGCCCTCTCCGGGGCTGCGGAGCGGAACGAGGATTTTATCTATATCTGTAACGATAACGAAGGTTATATGAACACAGGGACACAGCGAAGCTCAGCAACACCCCGTCTCGCCTGGACGACCACCACTCCGGTCATGCAGCCCAAAGAGAATCCCAAAAAGGATATCCTGGCCATCATGGCCGCTCATCAGATCCCCTATGCAGCCACCGCAACGATTGCCTATCCAGAAGACCTCATCAGAAAGATGGAGAAGGCAATGAAGATCCGTGGAACCCGATTCATCCATCTCCTCTCCCCCTGTCCGCCAGGCTGGAGGGTCCCTTCAGAAATCTCAGTGAAGATCTCGAGGCTCGCGGTCCGCTCCAGGGTCTTTCCTCTTTATGAGATTGAGGATGGAATGGTTTATACGATTCAGGAGGAGTCCCGGGTCGTTCCGGTCAGGGAGTATCTCAAACTTCAGGGCCGTTTCAACCATCTCACCGAGAAGGATATTGAGGAAACCCAGAGAAGGGTAGACGATGCCTGGGAACGCCTCCTGAGAAGAGCAAGAGTCAGCCATTAAATCATTTGGATCAGGAGGAGAAGGGTGAAGGCGATCAGGAGGAGGGTCGTCATCCAGGCAATGATGTTGAATGCGAGTCCGTTGTGATGATCCATCATCAACTTCCTGTCATTGATGAGCAGAAGCATGAAGATGAGGACGAATGGAAGGACCATTCCATTGAGAACCTGCGAGAAATACATAATGGGAATGAGAGGAAGGTCCGGATAGAGGATGACCCCTGCTCCGAGAAAGATCATCAGTGAATAAAATCCATAGAATTGAGGAGCTTCTACAAACTTCTTATCAATCCCCACCTCCCAGCCCAAGCCTTCACAGATGAGATAGGTAGTCGAGAGGGGAAGAATGGAGGCGGCAAAGAGGGAGGCATTGACCAGTCCAAAGGCAAAGAGATAGGTGCAATATCTTCCTGCCAACGGTTTGAGGGAAAGGGCGGCATCTTTGGCTGTATCGATCCGGATTCCGTTTTTGAAGAGGGTCTCCGCGCAGACGAGGATGATGAAAAAGGCGACGATATGGACGATGACCGATCCCATCACCACATCGAATCGGGCAAATTTATAATCTTCCGTCTTGATGCCCTTCTCAACGATTGAGGCCTGAAGGTAGAATTGCATCCAGGGGGCAATGGTCGTTCCGACCAGACCGATCACCATGGTCATCTCCGAAGGGTGGAGGCTGAGTCTGGGGTGAAGGAATTGCTGGGCAACCTGGTTCCAATCCGGTTTCACAATGACGCCGGTGACAATATAGGAGAGGTAAAAGACACAGGCGACCAGAAAGGCTTTCTCCACGGACTTATACGTTCCCTTCACCACCATCCACCATACCAGAAAAGCACTCACAGGAACGGAGATGAACTTATTGACTCCGAAGACTTCCATTCCTGCGGCCACCCCTGCAAATTCCGAAAGAACGTTACCCATATTGGTTAGAAACATGCCGATCATCAGATAGAAGGTGATCCTGGCACCGAATTTTTCGCGGATGAGATCGGAAAGGCCCTTACCCGTTACCACTCCCATCCGGGCGCACATCTCCTGAATCACGATGAGGGCGATCATGATGGGGATGAGAGACCAGACCAGTTTGAGACCGAATTGTGCCCCGGCCAGAGAGTATGTGGTGATCCCGCCCGCATCATTATCCACATTGGAGGTGATGATTCCAGGCCCCATCAGGATAAAGAAGAGACCTGCGGTCCTCCACAGGGAATGTCTCGAACTCGAAACCCATTTTTTGTAATCGGCCATGGCCTTTTCCCTATCCACGAATCATACAGAGAATAACCAATAACCAGACAACAACCACCAAATAATAACCAATATCCAAATTCCAATGAATTTATTGATGATTGGGTATCGAAATATTGGAATTTATTTGGTGTTTGCCTGCCTGCCGCAGGCAGGGAATTTGATGATTGGGGTTTTAAATTGTTGGTGCTTTAATATATATTATCCGGCCTCCGGGGCTAACACCTCCAATACACTCCGGAAGCCAATGACCCCTTTGAGATGGTTTTTTTCATCGACCACCGGCAAAGCCCGGAATCCATATTTTGCAAAGGATTCCACGACCTCCCTCTGGTCTTCATCCAGTCTCACACTCACCGCCCGGGGGCCCTGGATGTCGGAAATAGGTTGATGGGACTGGGCGGTGAGGAGGTCCCGGATGCTTACCACGCCTTGAAGAACCTCTTCCTCATCCACGATATAGATATAATCCATGATATCCAGATTGGGCGCCTCCAATCTCAATCGTGCGATCGCTGTCTCTACCGGGGTATCAGGAGCCAAACTGAGATAAGACGTGGTCATGAGGCCTCCGGCGGTCTCATCAGGGTGAACGAGGAGTTCCCTCAGGTCTTCTGCCTTTTCCTCCTCCATTCCTCCGAGAATCTCTTCTGCTCTCTCCTCCGGAAGATCACCCAGAAGGTCGGCGGCATCGCTTGGGGACATCTCTTCGACGATATCCGAGGCCTTCTCCAGCGGAATAGTTTCGATCAGGACTTTTTGGATTTTGGGATCAATTTCTTCCAGGGCCTCTGCAGCCGTTTCTGCATCCAGGGCATGAAAGATGGCGGATCGCTCACGACCACTCAAATCCTCGATGATATCGGCCAGATCCGCAGGGTGGAGGTGTGAGAGCTTCTTTTGAGATACGCTGAGGTGAAGGAGATCAGAACCGGAGAGGAGCTGGACATATTTCCACGAGATGAATTGATTGGGTAACACATAGGAGAAGAGCCACTGGAGAACCCTGTCCGCCATTCTCTCCCATCCCACCCGTCTCATCAAACCCCTAAACCCCACATCCACATGAACCAATCGCAAGCGGGAATCGACCTTGAGAAAATGGAGGTCATTGACTCTCACCACCTTCGCCCCAAAGGTGTCCACGATCTGTTTGTCCATCACCTCTTCCCGGAGAAAGACGATATCCTTTTCGGAAAGGGAGGTCCGGAGGTCGGAGAGGCTTTTTTCGGAGCAGGTAATCCGGGGCTCAATCTGTTGAATCTTCTCCCAGGGGAGGTAAAAAAGTTTCCTTCTATTCTTTCGGAGGACCATTCCCACGATCATCGGATAGGGTTCCGCCCTCTCAGCCACGAGGTCAGAGATCCTGCCCAGACCCTGGCCGGTGGGGCTGTAGGCCTTTCGATTCGAGAATTCGCTGAAGAAGTAGAATTCCTTAAGGTTTTGGTTCATTGATGATCACGAATCATTCTTTTTTCCCTGGGATGACCCCTTTATAACGACTTTAAAGGAGTGTGTCAAACCGAAACTGTTCTCACTTCCCCCTCTGCCATCTCCTCCATTATCTTTTTCATACGGATCATGAGATCCCCTTCAATGTCCCTGGGGGATTGAACCCTGAGGAGCAGACATTTGAGTTTGGTAAACCCCTCTCTCTCCATGAACCGTCCAAATAGCTTCTCCATCTCCAATGGTATGGCCTCCCTTAAATGGGTGATGAGGCCATGGAGTTCGTCCTTGGCATATCGTTCGATGACATCATGTTCCCTCAATTGGATTTTGGAATAGATTGCATCGATTGAACCCGCCTCCCCTTTGATCGAGAAGAGGGTGAGAAATCGGACCTTATCCTGGATTACCTCTCGCCGCTCCTCCCCTCCCAACGGTCCAGGTCTTTCATAATCCAGCTCATCGAGGATCCGCAGGTTTCTGACAAAGATGACCTGATGATCTCTCGAACGAAACCATTGGCACGGGAACCCTCTCGGTCCGGCCCCGGAAACCTCTTCCTCCTTTCTCCTTGCCA
The DNA here is from genome assembly GCA_964641715.1 of uncultured Syntrophaceae bacterium. GTDB lineage: Bacteria > Desulfobacterota > BSN033 > BSN033 > UBA1163 > CAZXMB01. The sequence goes on along the minus strand of CAZXMB010000040.1, from coordinate 11,473 downwards.
TGGCCTGCTTCTGCAACAGGATATACTCAAACTTCGAATATAGGTTCTTGGTGAGGAATCCAAATTCCATAATCTCTTTATCCCTGAGGGAATCTCGATGGTAATACTGCCGGTATTTTCCCTGAAGGAGCTGCTGGATGGCTTTGATCTCTGTCAATCGGGTCCGGATCTCTTTGTGAAGTTCCCGTATATCGACAATGATGTCTTGAGGAGTACTTCTCTCAGGGGTGACCAGGAGGCACAGGCCCCTGAAATCCTCCACTGCTTCCTTCAGGTAGTTATAGTTATGCTGAACGGTTTTTTCCAGGCTTTCCGCATATCTTTGCATTGCATCTTTCGGCATCGTAACTTCCTCAATCCATTCTATACCAATTTCTCATTTTCTCCAAGATGGAGAAAACCCAAGAGTTTGCGGATGGGTTCATCGGCAGGGGTCATGGCCAGCCTTTTCAATTCATCGAAGCTGGCCCACTGGAGGTTATGGCATCCAATGGGTTTTGGAATCCCCCTTAGGATCCTGCAAGTGTAGGCCAGGAGAAGAATGGGGTATTCCGGATAGGGATGAAAGACGACCTCCGCGATCCTTCCCACCTCCACCTCGATATCCAATTCCTCTTTCAACTCCCTTCGCAGGGCCTCTTTGGGATCCTCCTCCTCTTTCACCTTTCCCCCCGGAAATTCCCAGAGAAGGCCACGGAGGTCATTCTCATTTCTCTGAGTGACGAGGACCCTCTTTCCTTGAACCAGGATCCCTGCGGTGACCATGACGGTCTGCATCTTAACCTTCCACCCGGATTCGGCTAAACCATCTCCTGGATCGTTTTTTCCATCTCCTTTAATATTTCAGGATCGTAAGGAATGGTGTTCTTCAGGGATGGATCCAGCGAATTCTCGGGATTGAAATTCTGAAGGATCAATCTTCGTCCAGCCTTCAACTGTTCTCCGAGGATCAGGATATCTTCTTTCCGGTGAAGCGCAGGGACCACCGTCATCCGGAATTGATACTCCACTTTTCCCTTCTTCAGGATCTCAATGGAGCTCAATAATGGAGCAAGGTCAACCGGCAATCCCGCACATCGCCGATAGTGAAAGGGGTCCAGGGGTGCCTTCACATCCATGGAGACAAAATCAATCGCTTCTTCCCCGATCAGTCTTTCCAGCATCCGGGGATTGGACCCGTTGGTATCCAGTTTGATTAAAAATCCATGTTTTTTGATCTCCCTGATCAGGAGGGGGAGTTCCGCATGAAGGGTGGGTTCTCCGCCTGTCAGGCAGATCCCATCGATCCATCCTTGGAAAGGTTCAAGGCGATCGAGAATGTCTCGGAGAGGGATCGATTCGAACTGCTCTGGATGAAAGACGAGAGGATGGTTATGGCAGTAGGGACAGCGGAAGTTGCAGTAGGGAAGGAAGAGAACCGAGCAGATCTTCCCTGACCAATCCACAAAGGAAGTCTCCAAGAAACCTTTGATCTCGATCATCGTCATTCCACATAGAAGTGATAGTGATTGCGAATTAAAGGGAACGCCCGCCTGCCGGACGGGCAAGCGGATCTGTGTTCCCTACAAACGATTACATCCGCTAATTACTTTTCAAAATATACTGTTTTACCTCCTGGAGGGTCGGCACGACCCCTCTCCAGCTCGCGACTTCCTTCTCCTCTCCATCCTCAATCACCAGAGAAGGGGTAGCAAGAATGCTGTGGAAGGAAGCCTCGGCCAGACCATCAATGGTATCCAGATCGTAATTGAAAACAGAAAGACCTTCTTTCTTCAACTCTCTCGCAATCTCTTTGGCCGCAGGGCACTTTGGACATTTTGCCTTGGTGAAGATCTTGATCAGCTCCATATTTTCTCCTTCATTGTTTAGAAAAATAAGAGTTTCGTTATACGGTCAAGGTAACGATGCCCGTATCGTTAATAAAAGGCTACGGTTTTCGTCTTTTTACGTAACCATTACCGGTAACCGAAACGGGCTTCGTCACCCTACCCGTTACCTTTCATTCAAAGATCACCCGGTCATCAGAACGGTTTCTCCCTTTTGGGCTTCGATGTAGGCTTGATTCCGATAACGGTTTCGAAGTTCTCCAATCTTCCCCTTATTCCAACTGGAGAGTTTGGTGAAATAGCCGGTGATCCGGGTGATACCATCCACTTCTTCTGAACCACAGTAACTGCAGGAGGATCGAAGCCCCCTGCTGGTCCGGTTGCAGGCATTACAGGTAGTGAACTCCGGAGAAAAAGCGATCTGGTCGTTTCGGGTTTGCTGAAATGTTTTGATCACAAAATTGGCCAAGGACTCTTTGGAGGGCCTGGCCTCACCCAGCCAGATATGAGTTAAGGCACCCGCTTCGATCAGAGGGTGGAAAAGTCCTTCCTGCCTGACCCGTTCAATTGGATTCATCACCGCTGAATTATTCAGATAGGTGGAATTCGTGTAATAGACTTCCCCTCTTGAAATGTCTCCCTTGACCACATGTCCAGATTTGGGCGAATGAAATTTAAGGTCCAATTTGGCAAAACGGTACGCCGTAGATTCTGCAGGTGTCTGCTCCAGGACAAAGCGCATCCCGTAACGCTCGCTGAGTTTGTCCACCAGGAGTTTCATATGTGCGATCACCTTCAATCCAAATTTGAAGGCCGGTCTGGATTGATGCATCTCCTGACCGGTGTGAATCTGAACCAGTTCATTGAGTCCCACCATGCCGATGAGGAAACTGGCCCGATGCATTCTTAAGTAGGGCATCCCATCCCGGTTCATGGCCAGGAGGGCCAGAGGTCCCTTTTCTCCCAGAGAAAGGAGTTTCTCGATGAACCGTTTCTTTTCGAGATGGGCCTTCACCGCCATTTCGATGAACTCTGTGATTTTGGAGAAGAGCTGGGTATCGTCTCCCTTCGCAAGGTAGGCGATTCTGGGAAGGTTGAGGGTGACATTCTGAAGGGCACAATAGCGCATCCTCCAGGGTTCCTTAGCGTCGTCGAGGTCAGACTGCTCGAGTTTAAAGCTGAGGCGACAGCATTCTGATATTTTAGCCGTCTCTCCGCGATCGAAGATGAAGTAAGTATTTCCTTTTTCAGAGGCTACCTCAGAGATGTGATGGAGGAAGTCCATATGGCGGGGGGTCTGAAAAAATTTCTCCGTGATGTGGACCAGTGGTTTTGGAAAGAAGAATGGTCTTCCGGAGCCATCCCCTTCCCTGAAGACATCAAAAAGAGCCCATGCAAAACGCTGCGATTCGTCGATATAATCGCTATAGGTCTTTCCTGTCCTCTCTCCGCCAGGACCGATAGCCGGGACATTCTCAAAATGCTTCGGGACCTCCCAGTAGAGATTGAGGTCCGTGAAGATCGCCTGCCCCCCGCGGGCGACTGCCTGCTGGGAGAATTCGAAGATCATCATCTGGGCGAGCTGTTCGAGGTCCTGATCGGACATCCCCACCAGGTAGGGTGCAAAAAAGAGGTTGACCGAATCCCAGCCGATCGCTCCGGCAAAGTGACTCTGAAGGGCAGCCGCGAATTTCACCATGTGGGCGAGCAAGACCTCGGGATGTTTGGCAGGCTTGGCGATGGCAATGGAGTTGGGAAGGCTGAGACCAAAACGTTTGATGTATTCAAGGGATTGTCCGCTGCAGTAAGGGCGATCGGCGAAACCGAGATCGTGAAGATGGATATCCCCTCTCATATGGGCATCCGAAATCTCCTGGGAGAAGACAGAGAGCAGGGCGTACTCCTTCTTAATTCTTTCTGCCAGGGTAAGATTGGTAGCCTCCGGTCCATGGGGGACATTGGCATTCTCTTTGTTGGGATGGAGGATGAGCTGGTCCACATCGTAGAGAGGCATTCCTAAACGGGTATGCATCTTACGGGCCTGTTCAAGACCTCTCTCCACCAGTTTGGTGTCGACCAGTTCACGGATCAAAGGTGCCGTAATCATCTTGATCTTGGAGGTGAGAATGAGATCTTCCACTTCCTTGGCGATCTCCCTGGCCGTATCCATATCCACATAGGTCTCTCGAAGGAGGGCATCGACGATCCTCTGACGATCCCAATCATGCATCGACTCTTCGGAGGAACGGACAAAGAGCGCCATATCCGTAGTTTCAAATTCTTCTCTCGATTCTTTACGATCCTCTTTTATCTCAATCACATTTGACATTTTCTCTCACCTTAATGTTTTGGAATGTTCGATTTTTAGGGTTTTGGATGGGCTATATATAGTATGATTGTTAATCAGTACAACAATATCTTGTTATTTGTCAAGAAAAAATTTAATTTGTGAAAAAAATATTTTTTTAAATCTTTCATCAACTCGTAATAATCAATTTTTATTCGTAGATTTTGACTTCTGAAACGGCCTCAGAGGGGTTTCGAGGAGGCGCTTGATGATTCCCACGAGACCTTCTCCCATGCTCTTAAAGGGGATGGCCTTTATCTCAGGATCGTCTATCTCTCCTTTGACCTCATAGATATAGGAGAGGAAGGCCTTGTCCTTGCCGGTGAGAATATAGCCGGCGATGGGAATATGGCTGATCAATGTATCCACCGTGACCAGGGGATGGACTCCGACCTTTGCATTGATTTGATTTTTTCCGAGGTCCACTTTTCCAATCACAGTAACCTTCATGGCATCACTATCCACCAGAAGATCCTCCGTGGAAGCCACGCCGTCTTTGACCTGTATATTGGCAGAGATTCGTTGGTAGGGCAGGCCATTTGTCTTTAAATCCGGAAGCCTTCCCTTAAACAGCTGGGAGACATTGAGGAGGGAAAAGATCTTGGCAAGGATGTTTCCTTTTTCAATCACTCCATTCTCCAGGGTGAGATTGAGGCTTCCGTTAAGGGATTCCTTCACCCTTTTGAAATCCTCTCCCTCTCCCTTGAGGTCAACCTGATCGATATGGAGCCTTCCTGTGATCAGGATTTTACCCTCCTCCTTTTTTTGAAAGAATGACCGGAGAAAAGACCGGGCCTCCATGTCGTAGAGGCGTGGTGTGATTTCAAATTTTATTCCCCCCGGAGTGGGTTGGATCCATCCGGTTGCGGAAAAATCCCCTCCGTTGGATTTCAGCTGAAAAGGATGGATGAATAATTTCCCATCGATCGTCTTCATCTCCACTTTCAGATCTTGAAAATGAAAGGCCCGGTAGCTCCCCTGATCGATGATTATCTTTCCATCGACAGACCAATGGGAGAGCCATTCCTTGAGCTTTAAAAAAGAGGTTGGGGTATCCTTTTCTCTTTTTGGGAAGAAAAGGTCAAGGTCGAGCTGGGGCGAGAGGAACTGAAAAGTGAGCTTTCTCTCAGGGCCTTTTCTCTGGTCTTGCGGACCGGCTACCGGTGATGGAGGGAGATCTGAACTGCGAGGGGAAAGCAGAGAAAGGGAGAGTCGGGAGTCTCCCAGTCTTGCCTTCAGGGAATCGCATCGGATCTGTTTCGGAGAAAAGACAATGCCCCCCTCAATCCCGGAGAGAGGCAGGGGAAGACTTCGATGCTGGAAAGAGGCGCCTTTGAATTGAATCACACCCTCCCTGATCGCCTCTGTTCCCTTCTCGATCTTTCCGAACCATTGGAGACGAATCTCTGCTGTCCCACCGATCTCCCGAAATCCCTCGATCGGAGTTCGTATCGAGTCGGGAAGGAGGGGGAACCGAAGAAGGGCAGAGAGGTTTTTTAAATCAATTGATCCGGAGGTGGAGAGGTTTAGGTGATCTCCCTCGATCTTTCCATCCAATTGGAGAGAGGAGTTTCCGGATTGGATTTTCAATTTTGAAAAGGCTGTTCCCGAGCGGGATAAGGAGAATACCCCTTCCCTGAAGAGGAAAGGACGGGTCGCTCCCCCGGGCAGGAAAGAGACCTCCCTGGGTTGAAATTCCACTTCATAGGAAAAAGGCTGGTCTGCTCCCATGCCTCTTCCTTTGAAGGAGAGCTGAGCGGTTCCTGAAAGACCTTCGAACCCTTTGGTCTTTATACGGATCTCCTCCGGAAAGAGCGATGACTGGAAGAGGGCAAAGAGGTTTTTGAGATCTACCCTGCCCCTGGCACCTATTTCAAAGGGTTCTTTTTTCTTCCATGAACCATCCGTCAGCAAGGACGAACTTTCTAACTCCACCTTTGCACCTGACCACTGGATCCCCTCATGGGTAAGGGCAATCCTCCCCTCACCGATCAGGATGGGAGTGGGAATCCGGGAATGGATCAGACGGACCTTAGAGAGCTGGTAGATTCCATGATGCTCGAAACGAAGAGGGGGTTTCAATCTTCCCTTAAAGGCGATCCGATACCCTGCTTTACCCGAAAGGGAAGAGATCGAGGAGAACTCTTTTGGAAACTCACCGGAGAAGGTCTCTAACATCGACAGGGGGAGGAGATCGGTCAGATCGAATTGCCCCTCCCAGTTCATTTCAAGGGTCGGGATTTGAAGGAGTTCGAGGAAAGTCCCCTCTGCCCGATCGATACTCGTATGGAGAAACCTTCCTGTCATCTCCTTTACATGGAGGTGGCCTCCTTTAAAAAGGAGATGCCCTTTAAGTCCCTCCAGGGGAGGGATCTCCCAGGGAAGTTTCAGCCGGGCACCGTTAACCTTCATCTCAATGGAGAGGGTATGGGCATTCTGCAATTGATCGCATTGATCGATTTCGGGGATCTTTCCCGAGAGCCTTACAGAGAGGATCTGGACAGGGCCACTGCCTTCCGCACGGAAAAGGGGATCGGAGACCTTTGGGGTGATGATCCTGAAGGGAATGAATTTTCGTCCCTCTGAGATGTCAAAAGAGTTACTCTGGGCTTCCGCATCCAGACCCATCTCCTTTGTCCCGATCCCATAGATCTCACCCCTGCCTTTAACTTTGATCTCCGGAAGTTCAATGGAAAATCGGGAGAACCTGAGATTCTTCCGATCATACTCAGCGGCGAGGTCAATGTTTAACCATGGAGGAGTGAAGGTATAGGAGAAGACCTTCGGATGGTCATAGGTCACCTTTTTGAATTGAATTTTAGCCGTGGCCTTGAAAGGGCCTGAAAAATCTCCCTGATAGCGGCCCTTCAGATGGAGGATCCCCGCAATTTTATTCATCGGAAGCAAACCCTTCAGATAGGGCCAGAAATGGAAAACCTCAATGTCCCTGAGTTCCACCTCTGCGTTCACTTTTCCTTTTGAGAGAGCCATCTCTTCGGGGATATTCTCAATCATTCCGGAAATGGAGAACCTGCCTTCCTGGTGAGATTGGAGGAGTGTTCCGCTGAGACGGAATGGAAAGGGTTTTTGAAAAGAGACCCTTGAGAGGCGGAGATAAAAGGAACGAATTTCGACAAATGGGTTGGGTTCCTCCAGACGCTCATCCCAGAAGGAGATCTCTCCCTCCCGGATACTTAGGGAACCCCCGAAGAGGGTGGCAAGGGTTTGAAGCATCCTTTGTTGAGCACTTTTTAATTCTTCGCCGTTCAAAGGGGCATCGGAGAGATTGAGCCTTCCATTTTTATCTCTTACGAGACGGAGTACGGGCCTGTCGAGGATGATCCGTTTCCATTTGATCTCCCTCTTCAGGAGAGGGAGGAGCCTTGCCGTTAAGATCAATTTTTTTGAACGGAAGAGGTCAAAGGTGAGGGAGCGGTCCCTGACCCGGAAATCTTCGAGGGCAATCCCTACTCCTCCCCATAGATTCATTTTCGCTTTTCCGAAGGAGACCTCCCGCTGGAGGTGGAGGGTGAATGTTTTTTGAAGGCTTTCCTGATAGAGCCTCGGGTCAAAGAGATAATGGATCGATAGAAAAAGAAAGATTCCCACTCCGAAGATGGAGAGGGCGATCCAAAAAAGAAATGATTTCTTATGACTCATCTTTCTGACTTATGATGTTTTGATTGCGTGGGCGATGGTGAAGACATCGATGCGTTCCGCTCCTGCCGCTAACAGGACCTTCGCACACTCATTGACGGTCGCACCCGTGGTATACACATCATCCACCAGAAGGATCGTTTTCCCCCGGAGGGCTTCCCTTTTTATAATACGGAAGGAGTTTCTGACTTCTTTCTCCCTTTCCCTGCCACTGAGCTCCACCTGGGGAAGGGTTTGCCTTTTCTTTTGAAGTAACCTCTTTTCGTAGGGAATTCCAGTCCGATGGCTTAATTCTTTCACAAGAAGAAGGGATTGGTTGAATCCCCTTTCCCTTAATCGCTTTGGATGGAGCGGGACAGGGATCAGGAGATCGAAAGGTGGGGGGTCCCAATACCGGTATAATCCTTTCTCCATCCGCTCCCCGAAGAAGGAGGTGAGGGGAGTCTTCTCCTGATATTTCCATCGGTGGATGGCTGTCCGTAAAGGTCCTTCATAACATCCCAATGCCCTGGCTATGGTAAAATATTTTTTATGGGTGATACAGGAACCGCAGGGATGGGTGTCGGCCTCCTTTGAGACAAAGGGGGTTCCGCAGATGGAACAGAACGGAGGTTCAATCCATTGGATCTTGCAGAGACAGTCGGGGCAGATTCCCTGTTGGCCCTCCCCTAAAAATTTCTCACAACAATAGCACCGGGAAGGAAATAAGAAATGGAGGAGTCTATGGAAGAAGGAAGCCATCCCTTTCAACTTTAAAGAGGGATTTTCATGGCATCGAGGCGGAAAGAAACCCGATCCGAGGTGGAGGCAGAAGGTGGGGAAAAGATTTCTTTCCCTTCGCTGATAGCATAGGAATTCCAATGATGGCATTGGGGACAGAATACCACCCACTCTTTCGATTCCCTCTCGCAGACCTTGCAGACGAAAGTAAGATAGGTTGTTCCACTGAGTTCGAAGGTTTTTTCAAATTCCTGAGCGGCCCGGCTGAAGTCTTTTTTATGAAGGTAGATCTCTGCCAGAAGCCTGTGGAGAGCCGGGAAGTCCTTCTTTCTTAAACTGATCTCATTGATCTCGTCCAGGGCTTCATCCAGCATCTCCAACCTCAAACAGAGTTTGGCATAGAAGAAGGCAAGGATCCAGTTTTCAGGGTCACTGGCCAATACCCTCTGATAAATGCGGAGGAGCGTGCCCGGATCCTCCCGGTCCAGGTAGAGATCTTCGAGCCGAAGGATGAAGATGATCGATTTGAACCGCCTGAAGCTCTTTCCCCAGACCTTTCCTGCAGGGGCCCACTTCCCCATTCGAAGATAGATGTCACCCAACAGTACAAATCCGGGCTGAAAGTCTTTATCTTCCCGGATGAGCTCTTTGGCAGCTTTCAGGGCATCTTCGAGGGCCTTCTCACCCTTTTGGTTGAATCGTTCTCGGGCGTGCTCATACTTCAATCCCAAGGAGTAAAGGGACTCTTCCTCTTCTGCCTTTTTATCCTTGGTCAGTTTGAGGATCGTCTTCTGGATTCGGATTGCCTCCTCCCATTTCCGGCTATTGCGATAGATCTCTCTCAAACTCTTCAGGGCCTTGAGATTCGTATCGTCCAGATGGATGACCCGGTTCAGAGCCCGTATCGCCTCATCCAACCGGTTCATTCGTTGGAAGATCTCGGATTCATGGAGAAGGATATCGATATTTCTCGTATCGAACAGACGTGCCTTCTCCAGCCAATGAAGGGCCTCATCGTCATTTTTTTCTTTGACGGCGATCTCCGAAAGCTTTAAATAGAGGTCCATCTGAAAGGGGTCGTTTTTCAAGACCTCGGCGAAGTGTGCCTTCGCCCTTGCAAGGTCTCCACGGAGGAAATGTTCCATCCCCCGGTTCAGTTCCTCTTTCAGGGCTTCCTCTTTTTTCTTTTTTCTGGATTTTCGATAACCCTCAATCGCCCGCTTGGCATCCCGGGTTAAAGTGCTGATGAAGACGAGCATGGCACCCAATACAAAAGAGGTGATCATGAGGGTAGAGAGATCGGTGGGGATGATTTTCCCAAAGAAGTGAAATTCCACATCCAGGGGATTGATCAGGGAAAGCCAGCAGAAGAGGGAGGTGAAGATCAGGATTATGATTAACAGTAATTTTACTAACATCTACGCTTTCCCCTTCTCCAGTTTGGTCAGGCAAGGAACACAATACTTTGCCACCGGCCTCACTTCAAGTCGTCGAAGGCTGATCGGCCCTCCGCACTCCTCACAGATCCCGTAGGTTCCATTCTCAATGCGGTCGAGAGCTTCATCCACCTCCTGGAGCCTCAGCCGTTCCGTTTCATTGATGCTGAGCAGGATCTGCTTGTTGTAGATATTGGCGGCTTCATCTCCGATGTCCTGGGTCCCGTCCTGTCCCATCTCCTGGGAAGACTCGTAGGACTGCTTGACATCGCCGACGATCTGTTCCCTTTCTTTCAGGAGGATCTTCTTAAATCTTGCCAGCGTCTTCTTATCGATTTCTTTTTTCAGTTCAACCTATCCTTTTGCCAAGGTCTTCTCATGCCATCAGACCCATTCTTGGGGCCTCGATCCAGAGGCCCTCGAGATCGTAGAATTTTCGAATGGGTTCAAGAAAGATATGGACCACCACATCTCCATAATCCATTAAGATCCATTTTCCCTGAGCGGTTCCTTCTTGTCCTAAGGGCCGAATCCCGTTCTTTTTGAGTTCCTCCTCAATGGCCTGAGCAATCGCCTGAACCTGGCGGTCCGATTTTCCGGTGCAGAGGAGAAAATAATCAGTGATGGAGGAGATCCCCTTAAGCTCAAGAAGAACCGGATCTCTGGCCTTTTTCTCAATCGCCGCCTTCAAACAGATAAGCGACTTTGTCTTTGAATCGGTGGCCATATCCTCCTGTTCAAGGTGATTTTGAGTGTAGCATTATACCAGAAAATCGGGTGATAGCAACAAAAAAATATTTTCCGCCCCTTATGGATAGGAAGTTCCCTCCCGGGGTTCTGTCCCCTCAGCCTTCTTCCGATAAAGTCCGTGTTTCCGGATATGGGCCTCCACTTCAAGGGGAACAAGATACCTCACCGATTCCCCCTTCCTGATGGACTCCCGGATCTTCGTAGAGGAGATATCGAGAAAGGTGATCTCCCTGAAATGGAGAAGGTAACCCGAGGAATGGGTCCACACCCTGTTATTTTCATCATATCGGAAGTGGGAGCAAAGAGAGTCCGGCAGTTGAGAGGAACGGGGGATCTCCCGGAATCCCGGCCTGGCCATCACAATGAAATGACAGAGGGAGAAGAGGGTCTGGTACTCCTTCCAGGTCTCAATCTCCACAAAGGCATCCCTTCCCAGGATGAAATGGAGCCCCCGGGGGTGCCTTTCTTGAAAATACCGAATTGTGTGAATGGAATAGGATTTTCCAGGCCTTGAGAGTTCCACGTCTGATAAAGTGAAAAAGGGATTAGAGGCAATGGCTAATCGGACCATCTCCAGACGATGCTTCGCATCGATCACCCCTTCAGCCACCTTATGGGGGGGGATAGAGGATGGAATGAAGATGATCTCGTCGAGATCAAAGGCCTCCCGTATCTCCTCTGCCCCACGGAGATGGCCAAGGTGGATCGGATTGAAGGTCCCCCCGAACAGCCCAATC
>CAZXMB010000039.1:0-20250 GCA_964641715.1 uncultured Syntrophaceae bacterium | reverse complement strand
CCTCCCGTTTCTTCGCAAATATGGAACGCCTTATTAAAAGTGAAAGATGAAAAGAGGTAAAAATTTTTCAAAAATTTCTCTTGACATGAAATTTGGATTATGTTAAACAAAAACACACTTTAAAGAGTTAAAAATGGATCAGCTTCATATCTCCAAATTTAGCAGTGGGTATAACTTTTATTGGTTTTTTTACGTCGGAGTCTACCCACTGCCCCTGGCTGATCTCTAAAAAATAAATATAGCCAGTTAAAGCCGCGGGTGGATTGAAATTCTGCCCACGGCTTTTCTATTTTAAGCCGTGGAGAAATTTCTCTCACGGCTTTTTTATTTTCAACCAAGGAGGATAGATCATGATAGCGAAAATGATTCGGATGGAACGTATTATGGAACGTGATGATGGCAGGACGGTGATCATACCCATGGATCACGGGATAACCCTGGGACCGTTATCAGGGTTAATCGAGATGGAAAAAACGATTAATGCCGTGGCGACGGGTGGAGCGAACGCCATCGTTATTCATAAAGGATTGATAGGAGCGAATTATAAGAGAAACGGGAAGAAGGTAGGCCTGATCATTCACCTCTCAGCCAGTACCCGGATGTCCCCTGAACCAAACTCAAAGGTGATGGTATGCACGGTAGAGGAGGCAATTAAGTTAGGGGCAGATGCGATCTCCGTTCACGTAAACCTTGGTGCTGAGGATGAGAAATCCATGCTGAACGATCTGGGGGCCGTAGCGAAAGAAGCGTTGGAATGGGGGATGCCTCTTTTAGCCATGATGTATACGAGGGGGCAAAAAGTTGAGAATGAATATGACGTAAAATGGGTTAAGCATGCAGCCCGGGTGGGAGCGGAATTAGGAGCAGACCTCGTCAAAGTCCCATATACCGGTTCACCGGAAAGCTTCAGAGAGGTGGTGGAGGGGTGTTTCGTGCCAGTCGTCATTGCTGGCGGAGAGAAGATGAACACAGATAAGGATGTTCTCGAAATGGTCAAAGGGGCTATGTCAGCAGGAGGGGCCGGGGTTTCCATCGGCAGGAATGTCTTCCAGCACAAGGATCCATCGAAGATCGTCCGGGCCATCCGTAAGATTGTCCATGAGGATTTCGGAGTTGAAGAAGCCCTTGAAGAATTGAAGGAGGGAAAGCCATGAAAACGATTTGGGTCAAAGCCATCCCGTGGAAGAAAGAAATTGCTCTGGCGGCTGTGGAAAGCGGAGCAGATGCCCTCTGGGTCCCGTCTGGAAAGGGACAAGAGGTAAGAAAGATGGGTATCATTCCGATCGTGGCTGAAGATGGAGATTTAAGATTGGGTCTCGATGTCGTCGAGAAGGAGATAAGGGAAAAGAAGGATGAGGATGAGATCATCACATTGAGCCTTTCGAAGAAAGTGGTGGTAAGAAACGGGAACGGGAAGATCATCCCTCTCGAAAACTTGATCAGTAAGACTGATAATCTTTTCGTTGAGATCAAAGAACTCCAAGAGGGTCGGACAGCCTTTGGGATTCTCGAAAGAGGGGTCAACGGGGTGGTCATCAACCATCCTGATCCCAATGTCATCAGGCACATGGTCCATTCCCTGAAAAGAGAGAGCAAAAAAATCGAACTTCTTCCCGCAAAGGTGAAAAGGGTAGATCCACTGGGTCTTGGAGATCGGGTCTGTGTGGATACCTGTTCCTCGATGGTTCAGGGGGAAGGGATGCTGGTGGGCAATAGCAGTCAGGCCCTTTTTCTCATTCATTCCGAATGCATAGAGAATCCCTTTGTGAACACCAGGCCATTTCGGGTCAATGCCGGGCCAGTGCATGCCTATATCCGAATGGCAAACGGACAAACGAAATATCTTTCTGAGCTTAGGGCCAGTGATTGCGCATTAGTCGTTAATTTTGAAGGAAAGAGTTATCCCGCTGTAGTGGGAAGGACCAAGATCGAAAGACGCCCTTTAGCCTTGGTGGAGGCTGATGAAAAAGGGGAGGCCATATCCGTGATCCTTCAGAATGCCGAGACCATTCGACTGACACAGCCCGACGGAAAACCAATTTCATTGGTCGATCTTAAACCGGGAAGTGAGGTCTTGGTCTATCGGGAAGGATCCGGAAGGCACTTCGGAGTCCAAATCGATGAGACGATTATCGAACGATAAGACTTGGCCAAAGGTCTGCATCCCCATTGTTGAGACAGAGATGTCGGAAGGTATGAAGGCGATCGAAGAAGCCAACCCTCTTGCCGACCTCATCGAACTTCGGATGGACTATTTAAAGAAAATAGATTTGATCTCTCTGACCCGCTGCGCCCGCAAACCCCTTATTGTGACCAATCGTCGAAAGGAAGAGGGAGGAAAGTACCTTGGAGGAGAAAAAAAGAGAATAGAAATCCTGGAGCAGGCCATCGACCTTGGCGTCGCTTATATTGACATAGAAGTCAGGACAGAAAGACCTTTGTTAAAGAAGCTTCTGAAAAACAGAAACAGGACACAGGTTATTCTCTCCTTTCACGATCACCAAAGAACACCCTCAGCAAAAGAACTTCAGAGGCTTTATGATCAAATGTATGGACTGGGAGCTGATATTCTGAAGGTGGTAACCTTTGCAAAATCATGGGAGGACAACCTCATCCCCCTTTCCCTCATCCCATTTGCAAAAAGAGAAGGATATGAGATTGTGACTTTCTGTATGGGAGAAAAAGGCAGAATGAGCCGGATCTTTGCTCCAATGCTGGGGGGAGCCTGGACCTATGCCTCTTTAAGAAATCATCGGACCTCTGCCCCTGGGCAGTTAAACGTTTTGGAGATACGAAGAATTTGGGAGAATCTTGGATGATTAATGGACAGACCGTGCTTTATGCAATCATTGGAAATCCGGTGGAACACAGCCTCAGCCCGATCCTCCACAACGGAGCCTTCAGGAGGATGGGACTCAATGCGGCCTATCTGGCTTTCAAGGTCAGAGATCTGGAGGATGCCTTAAGGGGGATCAGGGGCCTGGGGATTCAAGGGGTCAGTGTGACTCTCCCGTTTAAGACCAAGGTCATTCCCTTTCTTGACGATGTTGAAGAAGTGGCCAGAGAGATCAGGGCAGTCAATACGATCGTGAATCAAAGGGGAAGGATGATCGGTTATAACACGGATTGGCATGGGGCCTTAGAAGCACTGGAAGAAAAGATTGATTTAAGAGGAAAGAGGGTCCTCCTCCTTGGAGCAGGAGGAGCGGCCCGGGCCATTGCCTTTGGTTTGAAAAGAAGAGACTGCCAGGTAACCCTATCTAACCGTACAGTGGAGAGAGGCAAGGCCTTGGCCAATGAACTGGGATTCCTTTACAGGCCATGGTTATCCATTGAAGAAATGGAGGAGGATGTTTTAATTAACACGACCTCCGTAGGCATGTCTCCCCATGATGAGGAAAGTCCTGTTCCGAAGAAGGTTTTGAAAGAGGGGATGACAGTGATGGACATTGTCTATCGTCCTTTGCGGACAAAGCTTCTTCGAGAGGCTGAGGAGAGGGGCTCCCTGACCATCAATGGTTTGGAGATGCTCGCCCGCCAGGGAGCGGCGCAACTTGAAATCTGGACAGGAAGGAGACCCGATATCGGTGAGATCAAAGAGGACCTTTACCGAGCATTGGCGATCGGGATCAATAGAGAAGAGAATGATTGAGATCAAACCGCTACCTCGTTGTGACGCCACAGTGAAGCTTCCAGGTTCGAAGAGCTATACCCATAGGGCTCTTATTCTCTCTGCATTGGCTGATGGGGAGTCTCTTTTAATCAATGCCCTGCAAAGTAAAGATACCGAATATACCCTTCAGGCCCTTGAAAAATTTGGGGTACGATCTTTTTGGGAAAAAGATTTGCTCCATGTGATAGGTAATGGGGGAAGATTGGGGTCAACTGAGGAAAAAATCTTCGTGGGCAATTCCGGAACCTCCATGAGATTTCTTACAGCGCTGGCTGCCCTAAAAGAAGGCCGAACCCTTGTAGATGGTGATAAGCGAATGAGGAGACGTCCAATCGCAGATCTATTGGAGGGTCTGGAAAAATTGGGGGTAAAAACCCATTCCCGAAATGGCTTTCCTCCGGTGGTCATCGAGTCACAGGGTCTCAGTGGAGGCAGAGTGAAGATCCGAGGCGAAGAGAGCAGTCAATTTCTTTCTGCCCTTCTCATGGTAGCCCCCTATGCTCATCGAGATATACATATCGAGGTGACCGGCCATCTGGTTTCTAAACCCTATATAGAAATCACTCGAGAGGTGATGTCTGCCTTTGGTGTAGAGGTACAGAACCAAGACAATTGTTATTTTTTTGTGCGAGCAGGACTGCGTTATTCTCCTCAGAAGTACATGATTGAAGGAGATGCCTCCAACGCCTCTTACTTCTTTTCAGCCGCAGCACTCAATCAGGGAAGGATAAGGGTTGAGAACTTCCCATCCACCTCGGTCCAGGGTGATGTGCGCTTCTTAGACATCCTTGAAAAGATGGGATGCGAAGTCATCCGGGGAAACGGCTGGGTAGAGGTCTATGGAAGGGAACTCAAGGGGATAGAGATCGATATGAACGAAATGCCTGACTTGGTTCCCACCCTTGCAGTCACCTCTGCCTTTGCCTGGGGAAAAACTGTGATGAAGAATATCGGACACCTCCGCCTCAAAGAATCCGACCGCATTCGAGCCTTGGCCGAAGAGTTGACCAAGATGGGCATACGGGTGAAGGAAGGAGAGACCTATCTGAAAGTCGAGGGCGGAAGAGCTCACGGAGCAGAAATCGAGACCTACAATGACCACCGGATCGCCATGAGCTTTGCTATCGCTGGGTTGGTTGTCCCTGGAATAAAGATCAAAGGAGAGAAATGCGTGGATAAATCCTTTCCTGATTTTTGGAAATCCTTTGGAAGGCTCTACACATGAACCTTGTCCTGATCGGATATAGAGGCTCAGGTAAAACCACAGTGGGCAAACGATTGGCCGCCCGGATGGGAAAAGAATTCGTAGATACGGATGATCTTTTGGAAAAACAGCACGGTGCGCTCATTAGTGACATTGTGAAATTCCATGGATGGGATTATTTTCGGGCCATGGAGAGGGAAATCATCGAAGGAATTTCAAATCAGGACCATCTGGTCATCGCCCCAGGAGGGGGGGCTTTGCTTGATCCCGAAAACATACTGGCGTTAAAAAGGAATGGATTCATCATTTGGCTTAAAGCGGATGGTCATACCATTCGCAAGAGAATGGAAAAGGACTGCCGGACCGGTGATCGGAGACCCTCTCTCACGGGAAAGGGAATATTCGATGAGTTAGAGGAAGTGATGGCCTTCCGATATCCCATCTATGAGAAGGTTTCGGAAGCCCAGATCGATACGTCAGCCCTGAGCCCGGAAGAAGTGGTCGAAACGATATTCTCAATCTTTCATGAACGGATGGGGAGAATTTAGGATGGGAGGAAATTCCTTCGGGACACTCTTCAGAATCACCACCTGGGGAGAATCCCATGGTGAAGCACTTGGAGTGGTGATCGATGGATGTCCCCCTCACCTAAGACTTGCCGAAGAGGATATCCAGAAAGAATTGAACAGAAGGCGACCCGGAAGGGGTATCGGGACAAGCAGCAGAGAAGAGAGAGACCGGGTGAAGATCCTTTCAGGAATATTTGAAGGAAAGACCACAGCAACGCCCATCTCCCTTATAGTCTGGAATGAGGATGTGGATTCAAATCCTTACGAAGATTTAAAAGACGTCTTTCGGCCAGGTCATGCTGATTTCACCTATCAGGCCAAGTATGGGATCAGGGATTATAAGGGTGGAGGGAGAGCTTCAGCCAGGGAGACCGTGGGGAGGGTTGCTGCGGGCGCAGTAGCTAAAAAAATCTTAGCCCAGGAGAAGATAAAAGTCCTTGCCTACACCGTTGAGCTCGGAGGGATTCAGGCTGAAAAGATGAATGATGAAGAAATTGAAAGAAATTCTCTACGATGCCCGGATAGAGACGCTGCCATCAAAATGGGGAAGAGGATTGAGGAAGTAAAAATTCGAGGGGATACACTGGGAGGCATCGTGGAGATCCTCGTCCGAGGGTGTCCTCCAGGACTGGGAGAACCGGTTTTTGATAAGTTGGAGGCCGATTTAGCTAAAGCCTTAATGAGCATAGGAGCGATTCGTGGTGTGGAAATAGGAGGAGGGTTCAGGTCAGCGCGAATGCTGGGCTCCGAGTGCAATGACCCTATAGGGCCAGAGGGGTTCGAGAAAAACGATGCTGGAGGAATCTTAGGAGGGATATCCAATGGGGCGAATATCCTGTTAAGAGTCGCTGTAAAGCCGATCCCATCGATTCACATAGAACAAAGGACAGTGAATCACTCCATGCATCCTGCTTCAATCACATTAAAAGGCAGGCATGATGTTTCAGCTATTCCGAGAATAAACCCGGTTTGTGAAGCCATGGTGGCCATTGTTCTAACAGATCATTTGCTCCGGCAGAGGGCGATAGGGGAATAAAGATGAAAAAGGGGATTTCTGACCATAGAGTAGCCTATCTTGGTCCACCTGCTACCCACACCCATCTTGCATGTCTTAAATACTTCGGACATTCCGCTCATATGATCCCAAAAGATGGACTTCAGGAAGTTTTTGAAACCGTAGAGAAGGGTGAAGTAAACGATGGGGTGATCCCTGTGGAAAATTCCATTGAAGGGTCGGTCAACCGAACCTTGGATCTCTTCATCGAATCAGAAGTAAAGATCTGTGGCGAGATCATGATTCAGGTCTCTCATGACCTTCTCTCGCAAAACGGGAGGCGTGAAACCATCCATAAAGTCTTTTCTCATCCTCAAGCCCTGGAGCAATGCAGAAATTGGTTGAGGAAGAACCTTCCTCACATCGATATGATCGAAACCTCAAGTACGGCCAAGGCCGCTCAGATGGCCACAGAAGATTATGAGTCAGCAGCCATTGCAAGCTCCCTGGCTGCCCATTTCTATCGATTGAAGATCATCGAATCGCAGATTGAGGATTATTCCTTTAATTACACCCGTTTCGGGGTAATCGGCCAGCAGATTGCCGGGAGAACAGGCAACGACAAGACCTCTATCCTCTTTTCCATTCCTCATGTCCCCGGCTCTCTCCACGGGGTGCTTAAACTTTTTTCCGATCAGTCGATCAACCTGACGAAGATCGAATCCCGACCCATTAAACAAAAGCCCTGGGAATATATTTTCTTCCTCGATTTTGAAGGCCATATTACAGACACCCCTATCCACGAGACTTTGACCAGATTGAAAGAGGAGGTTCCCTTTTTTAAGCTTCTCGGCTCATATGGTCGGAGCACATCTCCCTCCAATCAATGGTGGCGGTCTGTTCATATAGGTGAGGAGTACCCATCGCCGGGCTAACCTCTGGATGGAGGTATGGAACTGATATGAAGGCCGTGGGTAGTCTTCACAACCCACGGCCTTTCTGTTTTTAAGCCATTAAAAAATCAGGAGGTTAAAAGATGATCGTTCCTTCTTTTTCCGATTTTAAAAATTTCGCAGATCGGGGCAATCTCATTCCCATTGTTGAAGAAATTCATTTCGACTGGGAAACACCCATCTCCGCTTTCCGGAAGATTGATGACGGAAAGTTCTCTTTTCTCCTTGAAAGCGCAGAGGGAGGGGAGAAATGGGGCCGTTACAGCTTCCTCGGTTCAAGCCCCTCACACCTTTTCCGAAGCAAAGGAGATCAGTTCGAAATTCTTCAGAAGGGAGAGGTTCTTTTCAGTGGAAGGGAAAAAGACCCTCTCAGAGCCCTCGAGGACTTCCTCAAAAACTACAGGCCTGTCAGGTACGATTCTCTCCCTCGATTTTCCGGAGGAGCGGTGGGTTATCTCAATTACGACCTGGTTAGGTCTTTCGAAAAGATCCAAAACCTTCTTCCGCAGGATCTCAACCTTTATGACTCTTATTTCATGATCACCGATACCCTGCTGGTCTTCGACAATTTAACCCATAAGATCAAAGTGATCTCTCATGCCTTCTTGAAAGAGGGCGAATCCCTGGAAGAGGCCTACGAAGAGGCAGAGGATAAAATCCGTGAGATCGTGGCCAAACTCCGAAGCACAGCTTCTCCTTCTCCCAACCAGAGACCTTCTCCTCCCTCCCATCTCCATTCAAATCTCAGCAAGGAAGAATTTATGAAGGGGGTGGAAAGGGCAAAGGAGTATATCAAGGCCGGCGATGCCATTCAGGTTGTCCTCTCACAACGATTTTCAACTGATCTTCATTGCGAGCCTTTCGATATCTATCGTGCCTTGCGAAGTATCAATCCATCACCCTACCTCTTCTATTTAAAGATGGATGACATGGTGCTTCTGGGCGCTTCGCCCGAAGTGATGGTCCGCCTGGAGGATGGAAAGATTGAGCTCCGGCCACTCGCTGGCACTCGCAAGCGGGGAAGGACTCGAGAGGAAGATTTGGCGATGGAAAGAGACCTATTGGCAGATGAGAAGGAGAAGGCCGAGCATATCATGCTGGTTGATCTTGGTAGAAATGATGTGGGCCGGGTGGCGGAGATTGGATCAGTGGAAGTGACGGAACTGATGGGAGTGGAACAATATTCCCATGTGATGCACATTGTCTCTAATATCCAGGGAAATCTGGCACTGGGAAAGAACGCCTTTGATGTTTTCCGGGCAGCTTTTCCTGCTGGGACCGTCTCTGGTGCCCCTAAAATCCGGGCTATGGAGATTATTGAGGAGTTGGAACTTGTCCGCCGGGGACATTATGCCGGAGCCGTAGGATACTTTAGCTTCTCCGGAAATATGGATACTTGTATCACGATACGCTCCATTCTCATCAAGGATGGTAGGGCCTTTGTCCAGGCAGGTGCAGGAATTGTGGCTGATTCCGAACCCGAGAAAGAATATGAGGAGACCTTGAATAAAGCACAAGCCATTTTCAGGGCCATCCAAATTGCCGAGGAGGGACTACCATGATCCTTTTAATCGATAATTATGACTCCTTTACATACAACCTTGTCCAGTATTTAGGTGAGCTTGGAGGAGCCTGCCAGGTCTATCGAAATGACCAGATTGATCTTCGGGCCATTGAAGAGAAAGAGCCGGAACGTCTTGTCATCTCTCCGGGCCCCTGTACTCCAAAACAGGCCGGGATTTCCGTAAAAGGGATTCTCCGGATGGCTGGAAGGATTCCGATCCTTGGCGTCTGTCTGGGCCATCAATGCATCGGTTCTGCCTTTGGTGGAAGGATCGTTCAGGCCAGACATCTGATGCATGGGAAAAGCTCTCTCATCTATCATGACGGAAAGACTATTTACAAAGGCCTTTCCAATCCTTTTAGGGCCATTCGTTACCACTCCCTCCTCATCGAGAGGGAAAGCTTACCTAAGTGTTTGGAGATCACTGCGTGGACGGAAGAAAAGGAGATTATGGGTATAAGACACAAGAGATTTGCCATCGAAGGGGTCCAGTTTCACCCCGAATCGATCATCACGCAGGAGGGAAAGACCCTGCTCAGAAATTTCTTAGAAATGGAGGAGAACGGTCATGCTTAAAAGATTTATTAACAAAGTCGTAGATGGAACAGACCTGAGTGAAGGAGAATCTGGGGAAGCGATGGACATCATCATGGAAGGCAATGTGCCTCCTCCTCAGATCGCCTCATTTCTTACTGCCTTACGGATGAAGGGCGAAACCATTCAGGAGATCACTGGATTCGCCCGGACCATGCGGGAAAGGGCTGTGCGGATACGGGCAAGAGATGGAGAATCTATTGTGGACACCTGTGGGACCGGTGGAGATGGTAAGGGGACGTTCAATATTTCCACTGCTGTGGCTTTTGTGGCGGCTGGCGGTGGGTGTATTGTCGCCAAGCACCACAACCGTTCCGTGTCCAGCCAATGCGGAAGTGCCGATGTCCTGGAAGCCTTAGGCGTGAATTATGCACTCCCTCCGGAAAAAGCAGAGTCATGTCTCCAAGATTTCGGAATAGCCTTCCTTTTTGCCCCGACCTTTCATCCGGCGGCAAGACATGCTATGGTTCCCCGTAGAGAGATCGGAATTCGTACGGTCTTCAATCTTCTCGGCCCTTTGACCAATCCTGCTGGGGCCACCATCCATCTTGTGGGTCTTTACCGGGAAGACCTGTTGCAACCCGTGGCCGAAGTGCTGAGAAATCTCGGAAGCAAGGCCGCCTTCGTTGTGCACAGTGAAGACCACTGTGATGAGATCAGCATCACTGGGAAAACGACACTCTGCCAGCTCCAGGACGGAGATATCAAAACCTTCCAGATTGAACCGGAAATGGTGGGTTTAAAGAGGGCTAATCTGAAAGAGATTCAAGGGGGGGCACCCGAGAAAAATGCCAGTATCTTGCTTCGGGTCTTACGAGGGGAGCCAGGTCCAACAAGAGATATCGTCCTCTTAAATACAGGGGCAGTCTTTGTAGCTTCGGAAAAGGTTTCAAATCTCAGGGATGGAATTGAAATGGCCAGGGAATCGATTGACTCTAAAAGGGCATTGAAAAAACTCGAAAAACTGATTCGTTTCTCAAAGGATTCAAAGCAGGGAGGGTGAATCATGTTTTTGGAAAAGATTATTAAGATGAAAAAGGAAGAAGTTCAAAGTAGAAAAACTCGGACCCGTCAGAAAGAGATGGAGGAGACCATTTCACATCTTCTTCCCCCTCGGAATTTTGCAGAGGCGATCTCCCAACATACTCCCATGGCACTCATCGCTGAGATCAAAGGAGCTTCACCTTCAATCGGACTGATCAAAGAGGAGGTTGACATTCGCCGCATAGCCTCTGCCTATGAAGAGGGAGGGGCCTGTGCCATTTCGGTCCTTACAGAATCCAATTTTTTTAAAGGAGGAATATCCCGTCTTCATCAGGTAAAGGGGGAGACATCCCTGCCTATCCTTCAAAAAGACTTTATTATTGACCCTTTTCAAATTTATGAAGGCCGGATTTCAGGGGCTGATGCCATTCTCCTCATTGCCCCTATTCTCGATCAAGAACAGCTAAAAGATTTTGTCCTTTTGATTCAAAACCTCCGGATGGTCCCTCTGGTAGAAATACACGATGAGAAGGATCTCCGAAAAATCTCCTCTCTTCATCTTCCTATGATCGGAATTAATAACCGGGATTTGCGAACGTTTCAGGTTGATCTCAGAGCGACCCTTCGCCTGAAAAAAGAGATTCCTCCGAAGACAAAAGTGATCAGCGAAAGTGGAATAAAAAGTGCAGAAGAGGTAAGGGTTCTCAGGGAAGCAGGGGTGGATGGTATTCTGGTAGGGGAAACCCTGATGCGTGCCACAGACCCTGCCTCAAAGATAAAGGAGCTCCTCACGATATGAGCTGGATCAAGATCTGCGGAATCACCAATCTCGAAGATGGGCTGAAGGCTGCCTCTTTGGGTGTAGATGCACTGGGTTTCATCTTTGCCCCCAGCTTGAGAAGGGTCGAGCCTGATTTAGCAAAAAAAATCATACAGGTCCTTCCCACCCTTCCTTTAAAAGTGGGGGTCTTTGTGGATGAAGACACAGAGGAGGTTCAAAGGGTGGCTGAATATTGCGGCCTCGATGTTCTCCAGTTACATGGAAAGGAATCTCAGAAGTACTGTTCGAAATTCAGCTGTCCTATCATTAAGGCTATCCGAATCCATCATGTTGAAAGCCTAAAAGAGATGGAGGCCTATCCTAATGCCACGATCTTACTTGACAGCTACAGCCCTCATCAAGCAGGTGGTACGGGAAACCCTTTCTCATGGGATATCGCTTTTAAGGCAAAAGAGAAGAGAGATTTTATCCTCTCCGGAGGATTGACCCCTCTTAATGTAGGAGAGGCCATCAAGAAAGTGAGGCCTTGGGGAGTGGATGTCTGTTCTGGAGTGGAGGCGTTTCCAGGGAAAAAGGACCTTTTAAAAATGGAGAGTTTTTTAAAGGAGGTCAGAAAAGCGGATGACCAGAATCGGCCAGACATTTAGGAGATTAAAAAAGAAGGGGCGAGTTGCCCTGATTCCTTTCGTCGTTATCGGGGATCCCGATCTCAAAACAACAGAGGCTCTGATTTCTAATATGGTTGAAAGTGGAGCGGATCTCATCGAGCTGGGAGTCCCTTTTTCAGATCCCTTTTTGGATGGTCTCATCATTCAGGCGGCTCACCGGAGAGGTTTAAAGAATGGAATCTCTCTCGAGGAGACCTTACGCTGGGTAGAAAGATGGAAAGGGAGCCCTTTCCCTCTAATTCTTACCACTTATTCCAATCCTGTATTCCAATATGGGATCAAGGAATTCGCAAGGGATTGTAAAAAAGGTGGAGTCGATGGCATCATTATCCCAGATCTCCCCTTAAAAAAAGCAGGGCGGTGGATTGATGAAGCCCGAAGAATGGATTTAGATACTATTCTTCTCTTGGCCCCAAAAAGGTCACAGGATCAGATAAGAGAGGTGAGTCGACTGAGTCGTGGGTTCATCTATTATGTATCCGTTGAAGGTGTAACCGGAATAAGGGAGGAACTCCCTTTTGATCTGGAGCCTGAAGTCAGAAGAATTAAGGGGCTTACCAAGAAGCCGGTGGCCGTGGGCTTTGGTATTTCAACTCCACAGCAGGTTAAGGAAATCAGCCGTTTTGCCGATGGGGTTATTATTGGAAGTGCCATTGTGAAAATCATTGAGGAAAACTTAAAAAGTGATAAGTTAACTCAAAGAGTAGGAGATTTTATCTCCTCTATAACAGAGGGCTTAGAATGGAAAGAGAGACCCATCCTATGAAAAAGTTCGTATCATGAACGCATTAAATATTTTGTAGGGTAACCCTTCAGGGTTGCATTAAGCAAGGCTAAAGCCTTACGCTACGTATTAAAAAATATTCTGTTTGTATCAGTATCTTGCGTCTTATCCCAAGGGGTCAGGATATCCCGGTTGATGAAAAATCGAGGCTCCTTAAAAATCTCTGTTCCGTATGGGTAAATTCGGCAAGCCTTTTCAATGTATCAAGGGCTTTCCCTGAATCAATGGAGTGGCTGGCCAACCGGATCCCTTCTTGGAAATCCCTTGCCTCTCCTGCAATCATGAAAACCGCAGCCGAATTTAAAAGGACGATATCCCGCCTTGCTCCTTTAATGCCCTTCAAAACCTCGAGAATGATCTCGGCATTCTTCTCCTTTGTTCCCCCTCTGATCTCTACAAGCTCTGCCCTCTTCATTCCAAAATCCTCCGGTTTAATCAAATAACTCCTCACCTCTCCTTCTCTGAACTCAGTGACCCTGGTCTCTCCGGTGATGCTGATTTCATCAAGCGTATCCTTCCCGTGGATCACAAGGCCCTTTTCGACTCCGAGGTTCATCAAAACCGCAGCCATCTTCTCCGTCAGATTCGGGTCATAGACACCCAATACCTGAACCTTTGCTTCTCCAGGATTGATGAGAGGATCTAAGAGATTGAAGAGGGTCCGGATGCCAATCTTCCTTCGGATGGAGATCACATTCTCCAGACCGTTATGGACCAAAGGCTCGTGAAGAAAACAGATCCCCACCGTCTTAAAACATCTTTCAAGCTGGGTTGGGGTCATATCAAGATTGATTCCCAATGCTTCAATGACATCGGCACATCCGCAGAGGGGATGAAGAGATTTCCTCACATATTTGGCCACCTTCTGACCTCCTCCTGCGACCACAAGGGCTGTGGCTGTTGAAACATTGAAGAGAGTGGTCCCGCCCGAGAGACCTTTTGCCGTGCTCAGGATGGTCTCCCTTTCCACTGTGATCTCCTCCCGGTCCAGACAGACCGAATTTCCCCCTAAATTCATCTTCAAGGACTTCTCCTTAAGCACCTTCGCCGCAGCCGTAATCTCCCCGGGAGTCTCTCCTTTCATCCTCAACGCAGTGAGGAAGGATGCGATCTGTGCAGTGGATGCCCTTTTCGATGTGATCTCTCCCATCACCTCCTCCATCTCCATTGCTGTTAAATCCTTCTTTAAAACCAATTTTCCGATCGCCTCTTTGATCATCTTCCTTCTCCTTTCATCTGGATTTGTCGGATAAAAAAAGGCTATGGTCGATTTCCATAGCCTTTTTAAAAAATCTTCGAAAGAAGCAGAAATAAAAAGGCCATGGGAGGCAGGAGCGCCGCCCATGGCCTTCATTCTCAACTCAAATCATTTAGGATGGCACCGGGCAGTCCTCCTCTCGATTTTTCTCCCAGTACCACCAGTTCATCCTTTTGATCTTCAAGATCCCTTTGTTTTTCATAGTTCCTTACCGGAGGCGACATCCTTTTACCAGATTTAAAATGACTTGTCAAGACTTCCGCCCTCTGTTAATCTCATCTAAAAAGTTACGGAGGGAAAGGTAAACGATGGACCTCTATGAGGTGATGATGAAGAGAAGGTCGGTAAGGGTTTTTAAAGACCAGGAAATCCCGGAATCAATTATTGAACAATTGATCGATGTGGCCAATCAGGCCCCTTCCGGAGGAAACATTCAGCCCCTCTCCATCATTCTGGTTCGAAGCAAAGAGGGAAGGGAGAAACTGGCCCAACTGGCCGGAGGCCAGCCCTGGGTCAAAAATGCTCCCCTCTCGATGATCTTCTGTCTCGATTTCTACCGGATTAAAAAGTGGGCTGAGATGTGCCAGACCGATTTCAAAGGGGAGCAGGCGCTCAACCATTTTCTGATCGCCTATGCCGACCTGATGGTCGCCGCCCAGAATGTCGTGATTTTTGCTGAAAGCCTTGGTCTCGGTTCGGTGTATATCGGTTCGATTCAACATGAGATTGATGAGACGAGAAAATATTTTGAGATCCCTGAATATGTCCTTCCCATGATGGTCCTCTGCCTCGGATATCCGAAATCGATCCCCCGGACCATTCCTAAGTTAAAAAAGGAGTTCATCGTCCATCAAGAGAGGTATCAAAAGTCAGAGGATGATGAGATTCGGAAAGCCTTCGATGAAAAATACGGGGAGATCGAAGAGGACATGAGGAAATATTTGGAGAAAGCTTTTATCGAGGCCCTTGAGGCGGACAAATTGGAAACCTCCAAATATGTGGATCGGGTCAATAAGGAGATGAAGAGGCTCGATATTCAGAACAATGCCCAGCTCCTCTTTAAGGTGAGATATCCCACCAAGGTGATGGTCCGGATGAACCAGCGGATAAAAGAATCATTTAAGAATGCAGGATTTGAAATCTTTTAAATTGGTAAATTGGGGACGGGTTCAAATTAAAATTGAAAGCCTATGCTCAAATTCAATCAGTAGAGGTGGCAGCTGACCCAGTGTCCCCCGCCTAAATCTTTGAATTCCGGTTCATCTTCTTCACAGATCTCAAGCCTCCGAGGGCAACGACTATAAAATCTACATCCTCTTGGAAGGTTGATTGGACTTGGAATTTCTCCTTGCAGGAGAATCCTCCGCTTTTTCATTTTAGGATTGGGGATGGGAACGGCGGAAAGCAGAGCCTCTGTATAGGGATGTTTGGGGGAGGTGTAAAGGTCTGTATCTTTTGCCAGCTCCACGATCTTTCCAAGGTACATCACAGCTACGCGATCGCTGATATGTTCCACCACGCTCAAATCATGAGCAATAAAAAGATAAGAAAATCCCATCTCTTCCTGGAGTTTCACGAGCAGGTTGATCACCTGTGCCTGGATGGAGACATCGAGCGCGGAAACGGGCTCATCGCAGATAATCAATTTGGGACTCAGTGCAAGCGCTCTTGCGATTCCGATTCTCTGACGCTGACCACCGCTGAACTCATGAGGAAACCTTCTGGCCTGCTCGGGGTGAAGGCCGACCTTTTCAATTAAGGCGGAAACCTGATCTCGAATCTCCCCTCGAGACAAACGGGTATGGTTTTGGAGGGGTTCGGCAATAATTTCTTCTGCGCTCATCCGGGGATTCAATGATGAATATGGATCCTGGAAAATGACCTGAAACTGGGCTCGAATCCTGCGAAGCGACTCCCGATCCATTTTCAGAAGGTCTTTTCCCTCAAACCTGATCTCCCCTCCGTCAGGCTCAATCAGCCGGAGAAGACAGCGGCCCAGCGTCGTCTTCCCGCATCCGCTTTCTCCCACCAGACCAAGGGTCTCTCCTTGCCTCAGGTTAAAGCTCACCCCATCGACGGCCTGCACCCATCCAAAGGTTCTTGAAAGAATACCTCTGTAAATGGGAAAGTATTTTTTAAGGTTACTGACCTGGAGAATAGAGATTGGGTTCATTCATTGCGCCCATAGCCAGCAGAGGACACGGCGTCCGTCTTTCGGCTGAATCAGGGGAGGTTCTTCTCTCCTGCAAATATTCATCACTCGTGAACATCGGGGATGAAACCTGCAGCCCTCTGGCATCTCCGTGAGGCCCGGAACCATTCCCGGAATTTCCCGGAGGGGTTTGCGACCTGCCTTCGACTTTTCTCCAATCCAGGGAATCGATTCAAGAAGACCCTGGGTATAGGGATGAAGGGGCTCCAGAAAAAGGTCCTCCACCGAGCCCTCCTCCACAATTTTCCCCATATACATCACCCCCACCCGCCTGGCCATTTCAGCAATAAGGCCCAGGTTGTGGGTGATCAACACAATGGAGGTTTCAAACTCTTCTTTCAGATGTTGCATCAGGTCCACGATCTGAGCTTGAATGGTCACATCCAGGGCAGTGGTGGGTTCATCGGCCAGGAGTAATTTAGGGTGACAGGATAAGGCCATAGCGATCATTGCCCTCTGTCTCATTCCACCACTTAGTTTGTGGGGATACTCTTTGGCCCTGATCTCGGGAGAAGGAATCTGAACCATCCGGAGCATCTCCACCGCCCTGCCCCAGGCCTCCTGACGGGTCCCTCCCTGGTGGAGTTTGATGGCTTCTGAGATCTGTTCACCGATGGTCAGAACCGGATTAAGAGAAGTCATGGGTTCCTGAAAGATCATGGAGATGCTATTGCCACGAATTTTTCGGACTTCATCCAGACTCATGTTCAGAAGGTTCTTCCCATCAAACAAAACCTCCCCTCTGATCTCAGCCGGAGGAGAGGCAAGGAGTCTCAGAATGGAGAGTGCGGTCACGCTCTTCCCGCAACCACTCTCTCCGACCACTCCGAGGGTCTCTCCCCGATAGACCTCAAGATCGATCCCGTCCACGGCTGTCACCACTCCCTCATAGGTATGGAAGTGAGTTCGCAGGTTAGAGATCCGGAGGAGTTCCTGGTTATTTATTTTTTCGGCCTGCATTGTCTCATCAACTTATTAAATTGCAAAATTTCATTTCTCAAATCCCTCTTGGCCCCCCTTAAGCTGTGAAAAAATTGGCCTCCTGTGAATTTTTAGCCCCAAAGGGAGACAGGGGGATTATTACAATTTGAACCTCGGATCGAGCATATCCCGCAGGCCATCGCCTGCGAGGTTAAAACCGAGAACAGCGAGAAAGATGGCAATTCCCGGAAATGTCGCTACATGAGGAGCATTGAAGAGGTAAACACGGCCGGAACCGAGCATGGCCCCCCATTCCGGCGTGGGGGGTTGAACGCCTATCCCGAGAAAGCCAAGGCCTGCGGCAAAGAGGATGGCGGTCCCCATTCCCAGACTGGTCTGAATCGTAATGGGAGCCATGACATTGGGAAGAATATGCCGGAATAGAATGATGATATTTCGAGTGCCCACGGCCCTGGCGGCCTCCACATAGGTCTGCTCTCTTACGGAAAGAGTGCAACCCCTGACCAGGCGGATATAGATAGGCACCATGCTGATCCCCACTGAAATAATCGTATTCTTGAGCCCCACTCCCAAGACAGCCACCAGGGCCAGGGCCAGAAGAAAACCCGGGAAGGCAAGCAGGGTGTCGGTCACCCTCTGGATGCCAAAGTCGACTTTGCCACCATAATAACCGGAGATGAGCCCAAGAGGGACCCCCACGAGCAACCCCACACAGACCACTCCAAGGGCGATCAGCAGGGAAACTCGCGACCCATAGATGATTCGACCCAGGATGGAGCGTCCCAGCTCATCCGTTCCCAGGGGGTTCTTCATTGAGGGACGTTCTAATGATTTAATCAGATTCGGAGCAGAGGGGTTGCCCGGAAAGAGAACCGGAGCAAGCAGTGCGGTGATGAGGTAAACCGTGATCAGAATGGCGCCAAAGAGGGCCGCGCGATTTCTCTTAAATTTTCTCCAGAGGAGTGAGTGTTGGATTTGCGAATAATCCATATTTAAGAAAAAAGTTCAAATGTCAAAGACCAAATGTGAAGCTCCCCGCCCACAGGGCGGGGCTTCCCGGAAAGGAAATCTCATTTATATTGTGCCCCTTGACCCCGCCTACAAGGCGGGGCTTGCGGGGCACTTGCCGGTCAAATCAATGCCAAATGCTCAATGTTAAGAAATGATTTTGCATCTGAACTTTAGAGTTTGAAATTTATTTTGAACTTCGAGCTTTGACATTTGTCATTTCTTTAATCATACCTTATCCTCGGATCAATGTACGCATAGGCCAGATCCACCACCAGATTGACCAGAATATAAAGGAGTCCGAAGATGAGAATGGCTCCCTGGATGATCGGATAGTCACGGGCCAAAATGGAGTCTACAATGAGACGGCCTAGGCCAGGCCATGCGAACACCGTTTCAGTCAAAACTGCTCCCCCCAGAAGAAGCCCGAATTGAAGTCCCACCACGGTGACGATCGGGATGAGGGCGTTTTTCAGGGCATGTTTGATGATGACGACCTCTTCTTTGAGTCCTTTGGAGCGAGCGGTGGTCGTGTAATCCTGAGAAAGCGCCTCGATCATGCTGGCTCGGGTCATGCGGGTAATGAAGGCGACCACAAAAGCGGCCAGTGTAAAGGAAGGAAGGATCATATGCTTCCAGTTTCCGGTGCCTCCGGCAGGAAGCCAGTGGAGGATCACCGAAAAGATTATAACCAGCATCAGTCCGAGCCAGAAGACAGGCATGGAAATGCCGAAAAGGGCCATCGAAGTGAATAAGTAGTCGATCCAGGTATAGGGCCGCACAGCGGATAGGATTCCCGCCGGGATGCCAAACAGACAGGCAAGCATAATCGCTGCCACCGCAAGCAAGATCGTGTTGGGAAGCCTGGCCCAGACTTCTCTGATCACGGGGTTCTGTGTTCGGGCGGAACGGCCCAGGTCGAACCTCGCCAGGCGGCCGAGGAAAATCCCGTACTGGATAAACACAGGTTTGTCAAGACCTAACTGCTCCCGAATGGTCTTGATATCTTCCGGAGTGGCCATTTGTCCGGCTAACACCTGAGCCGGATCGCCGGGCAACATCCGGAGCATGAAGAAGAGCAGAAGCGAGATTCCGAAAAGTACGGGGATGGTTGAAAGCAGACGCTTGAGGACGTACTGCAACATAGTCTATCGGGGTTTCCTCCTCAGACAACACCGAGATCCTGAAACAAGTTCGGGATGACAGAGAACAAGATGAATCCTTTGTCGTCATGCTGAACTTGTTTCAGCATCTCGTATTTATCTTGAAAATATCTTCTCCCCGGGAAGAGCCTCCTTTGGAGTCTCTTCCCGGATGTCCTTTATTTCTCCATCCTGATATAGGTCGGGTAGAACTTCTCAGTACTGGTTACCACCATACCCTTAATCTTTTTCGAGTAGGCGATCACGAATTTCTCCACATGGAGCCAGATCCATGGACAATCATCCCAGACCATCTCAGAGGCTTTCTTTAAGATCTCCAGCCGTTTCTTGGGATCCTGTTCCAGCCGGCTTGCTTCAATCACTTTATCATACTCTGGATTGCTGTAGTGGGCTGCGCCCAATCCCTTGGGAGGACTGACGCTTGAGTGGAACTGACCATAGAGGCCCATATCAGCGTCAAGGATCAATGGCCCCCAGCCCAATAGAAAAACTTCAAGCTCAGTCTCCTGAATGGGCTTGAGCAGACCGGCTATATAGGTAGGCCAATCATAAGTCCTCAGCTCAGCCTTCACACCAATCGCCTGGAGATAAGCTTGAACTGCTTCAGAAACTTGCTGGTCGAAAAGATAACGGCCTTGGGGTGTCCGCATGCTCACGGTTTTACTGAAGTCGAAATTAGCTTTCTTCAGGAGCTCTTTGGCTTTTTCAGGATTATATTCGTACTGATGTGCCATTTTATGATACCCAAAAAGAATGGGGGCCACCGGACCGTCCATGGGAACAGCCGTATCAAAGAGAATTTTGCTGCATATGGCCTTCTTATCCACCGCATAATTGAATGCCTGACGGACTAACTTGTTCTGTGTCACACCTTTCTGGTAATTCAGTCCCATGAAGAT
>CAZXMB010000038.1:0-20302 GCA_964641715.1 uncultured Syntrophaceae bacterium | reverse complement strand
AGATGGGGAGAAAATAGTTCTACCCTGGACACAAAATTCTCAGGGGATCAGGGCATAGACCTGGGCCTTTTTGGTCCATTCGCTGCTCGGATAATCCCTCTGAAGGACCTCGAGCCCCAATTTCAACTCCTTCGGATCATGGCTCGCCTTATACTTGGAGACTCCAAGATAGTATTGGGCCTCAGGGGCGGCATCCGCTTTGGGATAACGGACCAGAATCTCCTGAAAACACTGGATCCCCTGTTCAAATCGGTCAAGGTCGAATTCTGTTTTACCTTTTCCGAGGATGATCTGGGCAATGAAATCCTCCGGGGGCAGATATCCGACAAAGCGATGATGCTCTTCGCCATCCGGATTCAGGATGACGATGGTCGGAGTCCATTTTACGGCGTAGCGATTCACCAGAGCTTTGTTCTTATTGAAATCAATCTGAAGGGGAATGAAGTTTTTTTCTACTGAAAAACAGACATTGGAATCCGGGTAAGTAACAGCTGCCAGCTGTTTACACCCGATTCAGAGGTTGTTATAAAAATCCATCAAGATCAACTTCTTCTCTTTCTTTGCTCTTGCCTTCGCAGCGGTGAGAGATTTTTCCCAATGAATGATTGTTCCCATAATGGATCCTCCTTTTTTTAAATGATTTTATTATCCTCAATCCGAATCCTCCAATTGACACCATTCTTCTTTCTTTGATTTTATTTTAAAATCGTGTCGGCACCGAGCTCCGGGACAAAGCCTCGAGTCTCAGTCTTTCACAAACCTGAAGCAATCCTCTCTGAAGCAACACTGGAACTGATCACAATAACCCTTTGCGGTTCCAAAACAATCAAAATTCCCCTCTGTCTTCTGAATCCTCTTGATCAACTCTGATTTCGATAATCCAAAGGTTTTTTTCAGCCCCAGGGCCTTTGCCTTCTCCCTTATCTCCTTCATCTTCATCTTTATGCCTCCTCAAATATTTTGAAGCTGGTTTTGATTGAAAATAGACTTTTCTTCCCCTCTCTTGAAATTGTTTTACGATTCCTCTCTCTTGTCAAGTCTATTTTTCCCTCTTAGAATAAGGCTATTCAAAATTTTGCGGCCTTTTGGTCCTTACTCTGTTATAATGGGATTCAAAAATGGTTCTTGAGAGAAAAATCACCTTTGTTAATCTGAGTGACGGAACAATCAAGATTTCCTCTATTCCCCTGGATCTGAAGCGGAAATTTCTGGGGGGGAGGGGGATCAATATGTATCTCCTCTCCAAATGTTATTCCCCGCATCTGGACCCCTTCTCCCCGGAGAATCCTCTCATTTTTGGCTCCGGTTTGCTTGCCGGAACTCTCGGCTTTGGCTCACGGATCAATATTACCTCTAAGTCGCCGGAATCGGGTCATCTCGGAGACTCAAATATGGGAGGCGATTTCGGGGCTGAATTGGTCAGGACCGGTTTCAGCCACCTCGTCGTCACGGGAAAAAGCAGAAAACCTGTTTACCTCCGCATCCGGAATGGGAAGATAGGGATCTGCGATGCCCAGAGGCTGTCCGGTCTCGATACGGTTGAGACACAGAGGGCGATCCGCCAGGAGCTTGGAGATGAAAAGGTCCGGATCGCCTGCATCGGCCTGGCAGGAGAGAATCTGGTTCGCTATGCCTCCATTCGGACCGGAATGAAAAACGCAGCTGGGAGAACAGGTATGGGCGCCATCATGGGTTCGAAGAACCTGAAGGCAGTGGCGGTCAGGGGAGATCTCGATATCACGATCTCGGATCCAAAAAAGTATTTAAAATATTATCTCAAACGGATGGAAAAACTGATGGAGACCAAGTGGGTCCAGGCCCTTGGGAGGTATGGGACCCCTCTTCTCTTCCAATATGCCAATGCCATGGGTTTTCTGAGCGTCCGGAATAATCAACTGACGACCATTGGAGAGCAGGGATCCGCCCTCGAGGCAGAGGCACTGGAACCCTATTCAACCGGAATGCTTTCCTGTTTTGGTTGTCCTGCTCACTGCCGGCACCGCTACAGTATTGAAGAGGGAAAATATCAAGGGACAAAAGGGGAAGGGCCTGAATATGCCTCCATCGGTTCTCTGGGAACCAAATTGGGAAATCTCGATCTTGAAAATATCATCTATGCGACAGAGATCTGCAATCGCCTTGGTCTTGACACCATCTCCACAGGCTCTTACATCGCCTGGGCCATGGAACTCTACCAGCGTGGAATCATTGATGATGAAATGACAGGTATCCCATTGGAATGGGGAAACGGAAAATCCGTTCTTGAACTTCTCCACCGGATTGCAAAAAGGGAAGGTTTTGGAAATATGATGGCTGAAGGCTCTTTTGCAAAAAAGTTTTTCGGAGACAACTCGGAAGATTATCTCCTCGGGATTAAAAATTTTCCCATTGAGATGACGGATGAACGGTTGCCCAAAAGCTTTGCTTTAGGGATGGCCGCCTCCACACGAGGTGCCTGCCATATGAGAAGCCGGCCCTCCTTAGACGTCCTCGGGCTTCCCGAGGAAGTGTTGAGGAAACTTTACGGCGGCCCGGTCAGAAGCGAGCTCTCCTCCTATTCGGGTAAGGGGCGGATGGTCTGGTGGCATGAACTTCTCAATGCCGTATGCGATTCCCTGGGTTTCTGCCGTTTCCTTACCGTCTTCTCCAGTCCCCATGCCCCTCAATATCAACAATTTTCCAGGCTGATCGCCTTCGCCACAGGCCTATCTCTTTCCCCTGGAGAGCTGCGGACAATCGGAGAAAGGATTTATACCCTGGAGAGAGTGATGTTGACCAGGGACGGGATATCCCGGAATGAGGATACACTCCCCAGAAGGTATTTCGAAGAACCCATCCCGGAAGGGCCTGCAAAAGGAGAATTCATCTCCCGCCAAGAATTTAACAAAATGCTGGATGAATATTATCAACTCCATGGATGGGATGAAAATGGGATACCCAAGAAGAAAACGTTAAGAAGGCTTGGACTTGATCTAAAGGACTGAAATAAACGGTATGATAATAACCAAATTCCAAGCACCAATAATCAAATAAGCTCCAATCACCAATGACCAAAGTTTGGGTTTTGTAATTTGGTTATTGGTGATTATTTGGGATTTGGAATTTAGTTATTGGGATTTCAGGTCACGGAAGATGAGAATTAAAGTTGACCCAAAGAAATGCAGTGGTTGCCATCTCTGTGAGATGGTCTGTTCCCTCTCTCATCTTGGAATCATCAATATAGAGAAATCAGCCATACGGATTGAAAAGGATGACCTCGATTCCAGCCTGAACACTCCTGTCCTCTGCAACCAATGCAAGACGATGAAGTGCCTCAACAATGAAAAGGTGAGGAGAGCCCAAGAGAAAAAGAAATTTATATGGGATAAAGCAAGGGCGGAACGATGCCCCTTTAACGCCCTGCCTGTTTTGGGCGGTGATGCTTATCACTGTAATCTTTGTGTCAGAAATCCCCGTTGTGTCAAAGTCTGCACCCCTGGAGCACTTCAACTCGGAAAATGATTCCCATCACCCTTCCAAGGCCAGAACATCCGATTTCAAGAAAGAGGATTGACGAAGAGGCTCTCAAGGTCCTCTATCGCCTTCATCGGCATGGGTTCCTGGCCTTTCTGGTCGGGGGCAGCGTCCGGGATCTCCTTCTCGGAAGGGTTCCAAAAGATTTCGATGTTGCCACCAATGCCCATCCCCAGGAGATACGTTCCCTTTTTAAAAACAGCCGCATCATCGGCCGCCGGTTCCGGCTCGTCCAGATCTACTTCAGGGGTCGGAAGATCGTTGAAGTCTCCACCTTCCGGAGCCGGTCTGAATTTGAAGAGATTCAAACAGAGTCCGGAGAAACGCTTCGCACAGAAAGTTTCGGGACACCCCCGGAGGATGCCCTGCGGCGCGATCTCACGATCAATGGCCTTTTTTACAATATCGCTGACTTTTCGGTCATTGATTATGTTGGCGGGAAAGCCGATCTCGACCGGAAGATCATCCGGACCATCGGGGACCCGGACGAAAGGTTTCTTCAGGATCCCGTTCGAATGATCCGTGCCATTCGTCATGCCGCCCGTACCGGATTTTCAATTGAAGAGAAAACTTACCAGGCCATTGTGCGGCACCGGGAGGAGATCCGAAGGTGTTCCACCTCCCGGGTGAAAGACGAATTGCTCCGGGACCTAAAGGAAGGGGTGGCCCAACCCTCCCTCAGGCTCATGCTCGAGACCGGCCTTCTCCTCTCTATCTTTCCTGATCTCGGAAGGGTCTTCGGAAACCAGAACCCTTACTCCAAGAAGGATCAGGAGTATTTTCTTTCCCTTTTCGATCGGGTGGATGAGCTGATAAGAGAAGGTCGCCCTGTCCCGGATCAAATCCTGCTGGCTTTACTGATCCTTCCCTTCTGGCAGAGAGTCCATTGTGATCATCCCTGTACTGGTTACAGGGAAAGGTTCATCTATTTTTTGGAATCGATTCGCTGGGCTATTGACCAGATCCTTACTCCCTACGGCATCCCCAGGGGAATAAAGGAGATGGTTTTCCAAATTCTGGTTGCCCAATCCGCTCTGAGGAAATCCGTTGAGAAAGGGATGATCCCAAGGCGCTTGCGGATGAAGAAGTATTTTGATGAGGCTGTCCTATTTTGGGGAATAGAGGCTCAGGCAGGAGGAAGGAAGGTTCCCTCCCTGCTCCGAAAAGCAGTGCCTTGCGGTTTTTTACCATGGTGGCCAAAAGAATCCAAAAGAAGGCGTTGAAGATTTTAGGAAATGGTTCTCCCCTACCTCATTAATACCGAGGGAAGAAAAAGAGCAAGTTGTGGAAACAAAAACAGCAAGATAGCGCAGGCGATGAAGGCCATTAAAAAAGGGAAAACCCCTTTGTAAATGACTCCAAATGGCACCTTGGTTATATTTTTAACGACAAAGACATTGATGGCCACAGGAGGGATGAGACACCCAATCATGACAAAAATATGGAGGATGACACCGAACCATATCGGATCGTAATCCAGTTTAATAACGGCCGGAAAGAAGATCGGTGTGGCAAGAACCATGAATGCAAGGTCATCAATAAAAGAACCTCCCAATTCATAAATCAATAGGATAAAAATCATAATGAGGAAATGGGGATAAGGAAGTTCTATGATCCAATCGGCAGCGAGCATGGGGATCTTCGTCACAATAAGGAAATGGCCAAAGATGGTGGACCCTGCGATGAGCACCAGAACCATACAGGCGGTACGAAGAGATTCAGCAACTGATTTAATGAACCCTTGAAAGTTAATATCCCTCTTGATAATGGATAAGAGAAGGACAGCAAAGGTCCCCACACTTCCTGCCTCTGTGGGAGTAAAGAAGCCCCATGTTAGCCCTCCGATGACCACAATAAAGATGACGATAACCCATATCACATCTTTAAGGAATTTAACTCTCTCCTTCCATGTCGATCTTTCACCTTTCGGCCCCAGGGAGGGATTGATCTTACACCATCCATAAACAATGGAAAATAAGAAGGAGGATATGATCAATCCTGGAATGACTCCTGCTAAAAAAAGCCTACCAATAGATTGCTCTGTAATGATGCCATATACGATCAAGGTCACGCTTGGGGGGATAAGACTGCCAAGGGTCCCAACGGAAGAAACAATTCCAGTGGAGAGTTTCTTGTGGTAACCATATCGATCCATCTCAGGAACGGCCACACTGGCAAAAGTCGCTGCCGTGGCGGGTGAGGAACCGGTAATAGCTCCGAAAGCGGCTGCGCCTCCCACTGTGGCCATTGCCAGTCCTCCTGGGATATGGCCGATGAATTTGTATGAAGTGTCGTACAACCTTTTCGCAATCCCCGCATTAAATGCAATCTGACCCATGAGGACAAAGAGAGGAATAACGGTAAAGCCATAGTTAGCAAAGACATCAAAGACATCCTTGGCTAAAAGATTCAATGCCGCTGGAACAGAGACAATGTAACTGAATCCCAGGAACCCAACCAAGGCCATCGCGAAACCCAACTCAATTCCAGTGATGAACAAAACCAACACCACGGCCAGGCCTACGATTCCAATGAACACCTCACTCATATTTCCCCCAAAAAATCTTCAAAATATCACACCCTATCACCAGGCACTGGATAAAACAGCAAATACCAATCCCGTAGGCTACGGGATAGAAAGGCACCTGCAATGTCAGTGAGACTTCTCCTGATTTTTGTAAATCCATTCCATACAGGATTAAGTTCCAGCCGATCATCAGGAACAGCCATATCACCAGACATCTTGTGACGAAGTTAAAGGAATTTCTAATCTTTTGAGGAAACCTTGAAATAATAAAATCGACATAGATATGTCCCCTCACCCAGGAGGTTAAAGGTACGGCAAACCCAATAACAACAGCCCCAGAAAAGGCTACTAATTCGTAAGTCCCCACAATAGGCATTCTAAAATACCTTAAAACGACATCGAGGACGGTGATGAGCATCATGAATGTCAGGGCAATTCCAGCAATGATGTTGAGGATTCGAGTAAATCCCCCTATTTTATTTAAAAAACCCTCCACGAGTTTCTATCCTCCTCAAGACGAAAAAGGGGAAGAGACCTTCCATCTCCTCCCCTTTCACTTGAATCACTTCTGATATTTATAGATGGCCTGCAAATAGAAACTTAAGACCTCTTCCCCGGGCAGGCCCTTCTCTTTCATAGCCTTCTTGTATCCATCCAAGAGGGGCCTCACCATCTTTTCCCACCTCTGATCCTCGTCCGCAGAAAGAGAGATGATCTTATTCCCTAATTTTAGGGTCGCTTCCCTTCCGGCTTTATCGACCTCATCCCAAGTATTTCCTTGCTTCACAATATATTCCTCATTAACTTTTTCGATTATCTTCTGTAATTCTGAAGGAAGGGCATTCCATTTGTTCTTGTTCATAACCACAAAGAACCCTGTGCTATAGGAGGAGCCAAAATTTTCTGTGGTAAATTTGACCACTTCTCCCCATTTCCAAGTCCTCAGGGCCTCCTGAGGTGCCATCGAACCTTCAACCACGCCTTTGCTTAAGGCATCGTATGTTTCGGGCATAGGCATGGCTACAGGAGTAGCTCCAAGAGCTCCTACGATCTTGGCGGCCATACCTGTACAGCGAATCTTCATTCCCTTTAGGTCTTCAAGTTTATAAACGGGCTTCTTGGTATGGAGGATTCCAGGTCCATGTCCATGGAGGTACATCACCGTAACTCCATCGAATTCCTTGGGTTTAAACTTCTTGTAATATTCGTTGATCACTTTCGTAGCAACCAGGCCACTCTTAATATTCAAAGGCAGGTCAGAAACTTCTGTCAAGGGGAATTTGCCTCTTGTGTATGCAAGGACTGAAAATCCAATATCTGAAATTCCCTTCACCACGCCATCATAACATTTGTCAGCAGGGGTCAGCGTCCCCCCGTAAAACATGGTGATCTGGACCTTTCCACCCGTCCTCTTCTCGATCTCCTTAGCCCAATCCGTTGCCACTTGGGCTTGGGGTGCAGGTTGTGGAAAGAAGATCGAGTAATTGAGTTTTACCTGTGCAGAAGCCGGGGAAACAATGAACATCCATCCAAGGATTGAAAAACATAATACCAAAGAGATAAGTTTAACACGTCCCATTTTGTAACCTCCTTTTAATATTTTCTGAAAATAATTGTATCTTCCCTGATCGGTCAATTTTTCCTTTCATCACCTCCTTATAAAAAAATTAGCCCCTTTTATCGAATCTTACTTTGATCGGGCGAAAAATCATTTCAATCCTTTAAATTATAGGTAACGAACAAAGAAAGTTGTCATTGCGAGGACCCCGTACTTGATGCGGGGACGAAGCAATCCCTGGGATTGCTTCACTCATCGTGACAGCCCTTTGCATATCTTATCATTGAGGCCATTCACTATAATGAGGGTCTCCGTTATCCCTTTTATGATTAATGTCCAAGTCACAACAAGTATATTTGGAACAAAAATTTTGTCAAGTCATTTTTGGGGGAGTTCTGAAAAACCCCAGAAATCTTTGAAATCTGAAAGTAATGTAATATAATAGGGTGCCGAAAAGAGAATTCCAGTAGCCATTTCTAAAAGAAAAAGGAGGAAGATGAATGTATTATGATCCGGAAAAAAATGACCATGGCCTTCCTCACGACCCTTTTAAATCCTGCGTGGTCCCCCGGCCTATCGGTTGGATCTCCACGATCAGCTCCGGCGGGATACACAATCTGGCACCTTATAGCCAGTTTCAGAACCTGACCTTTGATCCTCCCTATGTGATGTTCGCCGCCAACCAGAACACCCGGGGCATCCGGAAGGATACGGTGGTCAATGTCGAGCAAACCGCTGAATTCGTCTACAATATGCCCACCTATGACCTACGGGAGGCGGTCACCCGGTCTGCAGCAGAGGTACCCCCGGAGGTGGATGAATTTGACCTAGCCGGCGTGACCAAGGTTCCATCCGTCCGGGTAAAGCCATGCCGGGTGGCGGAATCACCGGTTCAGTTCGAGTGCAGACACCACAGCACCCTCAGACTGCCCGGGAACGGACTGATGGGTACCGTGGACGTGATCATCGGTCGTGTGGTTATGGTCCATATCCGAGATGATGTCATCGGCCCAGACGGACATATTGACATCCTGAGGATTCGTCCGTTAGCCCGGCTCGGCTACTACGAATATACGAGCGTGGAGTCACTCTTCGAAATGGTGATCCCTGCGAGTAATGAGGCCCTACTCGCAGGCCTTGAGGGCAAACATAATAGGTAAGGCTATAGTTCACCACTGCTTCAAAGAGTTTCTGCTTCCACTTAAAAACTTTACCTATACTTTTGGCTAAAAAAAAGAATGCGGTTGAAAGATCATGGATTCTTCAAATGAAGGGAATTCGCCATATCCATAAAATTTATTTGGAATGCTTCATAAGCCTTCCTCTCCTCACCCGAAAGAAAATCCTTCTCCAGAGCTTTCCCCTCCGGTGAAACCTTCAGGCCAAAGGAGCGGATATCTTTTGAGTACCGGATAAAAACAGCATGCTCTCCGAGATAGCTAAACATCAGCTGTCCCTGGAAGGCCCAGTGAGGGGGGATCACCATTCCTTTTTTAATAATGGGCTGAAGGGAAGGCGCATCCGGGTTCCAGAGGATCGACTGGATCAGGTACTCTATTTCCAATTCACCCCTTTTCATTTTTCCATCCGAATACATCCTCCTCTCCGTATCCGGTTTCAAAGAGGGGACCGTGATGGGTCCTGCCTGTGGGTTGGTCTTATCCGCAATCTGAAGAATCAGCATCTCTTCAACCCGCTTCTCCTTCTCTTTGAAAAAGAAATAAGACCGGGTCCTGGAACTCTCTTTCGGGTATTCAACCGTCGTAGAATGGGCCAAGAGGAATTCCGAAGGTAAGACTGAAGTGAAAGGAGGTTTTGTTGAGATCAATCTCTTCCCATCCATTTCGAGGTCTTTTCCCTCAGGGCTACGGCCACAGGAAATAAAAACCAGGGCCATGAAAAGAATAAGAATTTTTTTCATCTTCGCACTCGAACGAGGAAAGGGATCAGGGAGGGAATGAATTCATCCCCTCCTCTGATCCCCATCTCTGAAAATTAATTTTTCTTGGTGAGCAACTCTTTTAATTTAGCCCCTTCCACAGGCTTCTTCCCCAGAACATCCTTCCATCCCTCATCATAGGCAATCCTCAAAAACTTTTCCTTCTCGGCAGGGGGAAGGTCAATGACCTGAATCCCCTCCTTGAGGAGGATAGGTCGCTCCTTTTTGGCAAGGTCATCAAATAGAGCCACCACCTTTTTCTCTGCTTCTATGGCGGCTTCGGTGAGGAGATCCCTGAGCTTCTGTGGCAACTGATTCCATACCTTCAAGTTAATGAGGAGCGGGTTCGGAACATTATAAAAACCGGGTTCCACCACATATTGGGTCTGCTTTTGCCAGCCCCAATCCCGGATTCCGACTGCAGGCCAGCAATATCCGTCAACCACATTCCTTTCGAGGGCGGCATAGACTTCCGTGGGCGGGATGACCACGGGGTTACCTCCGAGCCCTTTGATGGCCTGAAGATACAGGGGGGAGACTCGAATGTTCAACCCCTTAAGGTCAGCAGTCTTTATGGTCTTCCCTTTAAGATAGAGGTGAAATTTTGTATCAAGTCCGATCCTGGCTAAATAGTAGATACCCAGTTTCTTCTCATGGAGGTCATTAAGAAAGGCCAGAGCGCCCTTCGCCCTCTCTTCCGGAGGTGTATAATTGGTCAGTTTTAAGCCATCAATTTCCGGAAGGACATTGGTATAGTAAGCGCTTGACGTATATACCATATCCACCATGCCGCGCTGTAAGGCCGGGACCTGTTCGGGTGTCTTGACTGCCTCCGGTCCTCCGATATACTGGATCTTCAACTCTCCGGGATATTTCTTTGCCACCATCTGGTCCACCAGGTCTGTGAAGGTTGTAAATGCCTTATACTCGCTGGCTATCTTTGGCCATGCGGTTACTGCCTTCAGCGTGGTTTGAGCTTCAGCCATCCCAGATTGCATGACCCACATAGCCAATACGAAAAATACCATAAAAAACAAAAAACCCACTCTCTTCTTCATCTTTTCCTCCTTCCTTTTGTTCATTTGGTTGAATTCTCTTAATTCATGACCCGACACTTCATCGTCCCTCGTCTCTCGTCCTTCGTTCCTTATCCCTCCTTTCCTGCTTTCATTTCATTCCCATAAGGCCTGGAATAAAAGTCGCCAATATTGGCATGGCTATGACAAGGGCAATACATAATATATCCACGGTCACATAGGGAGTGACCGCTTTCCAGATATCAGACATCGTAATCTCCGGAGGGGCCACTCCCTTCATCACAAAGAGGGTAACGCCAAAGGGAGGAGTAATCAAACCCGTCTCCAGGGCAATGAGCATCAGCACGCCGAACCAGACCGTATTATAACCGAAGGCATTGATCACAGGCATATAGATCGGGATGGTGATCATCATAATGGCAACGGTTTCCATGAAGCAGCCGAGGATCAGGATGACCAGCAACATTCCGATCAGTATCATAACCGGTGGAATGTTGAGATGGGTGATGAAATTCGTCATGCCTGAGGCCGCACCGGTGAAGGCCAATATTTCACCGTAGGTGCTTGAGACAATGATGATCATGAAGATCATTACGGTGACTTTAACCGTACCCATCACCGACTTTTTGATGATCTTCCAGTTTAAACGCCTGTAAAGGAGGGCTAAGATAAATGACCCTAATGTTCCTGTTGCCGCGGCTTCTGTGGGGGTGGCCACACCTAAAAAGATGAAACCGATCACCATGAAGACGATGAGGCCGAGAGGGATCAGATATTGAAGGGTGGCCAGCACCTTCTCTCTCCAAGGGGTATGGGGCACATCATAAAGAGGTGCTTCTTCAGGCCTGAAGCGACACCATAATAAGACATAGACGATGTAGAGCCCGGACATGATGATCCCTGGCACGATGCCCGCGATCAGGAGTTGACCCACATCAATGCCAGCAAGACTCGCGAGCACCACGGTCAGGGCATTGGGAGGAATCAGCGCATCCACCGTACCGACTCCCATGAGCGGACCGAGACTCATCCTCTTGCTGTAGCCTCTTTTCAGCATGTCAGGAAGCAGGATGGTGCCAAGAAGAGCACACGTTGCAATCGTGGAGCCACTTAACGCACCTATAATGACCCCCATCATGATCGCCAGGATGGAAAGCCGGCCCCGGAGCCTGCCAAGCCATTTATCAAGCACATTGATCGCATTGAGCCCGAGGCCGGAATGAAATATCAGTTCACCCATCAGGATGAAGAAGGGGACAGGGAGAAGCGTAAAGGTCGTAATGGAAGTAAAAACTCCTGTGACGACTCCGATCAGACCGGGGATCCCGCCCAGGAAAAAATAGGCAGCGACCAGATTGACCACGAGAAAGGCAAAGGCAACGGGCAGGTTGGTGAGCAATAACAGGACCATCCCGCCAAAAAGCAATGAAATCACCAGCCACCATTCCATGGGTTACTTTCCCGTTCTCATATTGATTACACTCCTCCATGCCATCCTGAAGAACTGGAGGGTAAGAAGGATACTGCCCATTGGAATAATCCCGAAAACAACCGATTTGGGAACAGTAATAGCCCTTACATCCGTTACCTGGTTAATCATACAGTCAACCATATAAAGGACCCCGAAGAAGAACAGGGCCGCACAGGTCAATCCCCCGGCAGTAAACATGATGCAGTTGAGGTTCCCTTTCGCCTTCTCATTGAGATGGGCGTACAGGATATCCGTTGTAATATGACCCTTCTCTCTCAAAAGCCAGGTGGTCGCAAGAAAGACGATCCACAACAAGGCATATTCGGTGATCGGGATGATCCATATGGTCGTCTTCGTAAATAGAAATCGCATGCCGATGGTATAACAGACAGCAGCCGTGATAAAGATCAAAATGGCCCCGGCCAGAGCCGCCATGGCGTCAACCAATTTATCGAAGACCGACCAGAAGGTCTTCATGAAGCACTCTCCCTTCTTCAGAACGAGATTGTTTCGATATCGCTTAAAATGACAATACGAAAAAAATTAAATGCGTTTGTGTTCATCCTCTCTTTTTGGGGTAACCTCTTTAAAGGCATATCTCAATATATCCTTCTTGGACTGATCGAGGTGGCACTGGATCGCCCTGTTCACCTCTTTCACATCGCCCATTTTAATTGCCTCAAGGATGCCTCGGTGGCCCTGGATTGCCCTGAGGACATTGTCGATCGAATAGATGCTCTGAATCCTGTACCTCAACATGTGTCGCCTCAACGTCTGCCCCAGATCCAGTAAACGTTTGCTCCCGCTTAGCCTCGCGATACTCTCATGGAATTGAGCGTCGAGTTCGATAAAGGCTTTCGGATCTCCCTGCGAAGCCTTCTCCTCCGAGATGAAAATATTCTTTTCCAAATCCTCAATCAATCTTTG
Organism: uncultured Syntrophaceae bacterium; assembly: GCA_964641715.1. GTDB lineage: Bacteria > Desulfobacterota > BSN033 > BSN033 > UBA1163 > CAZXMB01. Next base: position 7,330 of record CAZXMB010000038.1, on the reverse strand, counting down.
ATGAGCCTTCTCCATTGCCCAGCGGGTGGCCAGCCCCTCGATCGCCCCCCGGATCTCACATATCTCCTCCACCTCTTCCTCGCACAGGGGTTTGACCACATAACCCACTCTTGGAACAGATTCAATGATTCCCTCCAATTCCAGACTGTGAAGAGCCTCTCTCACCGGTGTCCTTGAAGTTCCGATCTCCTCTGCTATCTTCGTCTCAACGAGATGCTCATGAGGAGGGATCTCTCCGCTCAGGAGTTTATCCCTGAGATATTCATAAATCTTCCTTCGCATCGTCTTGTTTCTTTTAATCACCAGTCTTCTCATTGTCGCCCAGTCTACCTCATGATATAAAATTTTGTCAATATCTTTTAATAGATTTTTCCTCTTGACAATATTATGATATTTAAGTAGATTTCATTAAATTTCTGGGGTACGGTACTCCAATAATGAATCCCATAGGATGAAGATCTCAAGATATCATCTCATTGAAGTTTGGACATTTTAATATTATAGAAGAGTATGAAAGAGATCCGCTTCCACGGCCGGGGTGGCCAGGGAACCGTCCTTGCCTCGGTTATCCTTGTCAAAGCCTTTACAAAAGAGAAGAAATACTCCAGTGCCATTCCCTATTTTGGTTTTGAGAGAAGGGGAGCGCCGGTAATGGCTTATCTGAGATTCGATGACCATCCCCTCCGTGAAAAGACACAGGTCTACTCGCCGGATTGTGTTGTGGTGATGGATCCTGCCCTCAAACGATCTCCGGAGGTCTTCCGGGGGATTAAGCAGGGAGGCATTCTCATTCTTTCCACCCGGAAACCTGTGGAAGAGCTAAATCTTCCACCTGCTGTTGGAAAAATCGGTTATGTGGATGCCATTGCGATCTCCCTCGATATCTTAAAAAGCCCGATTACAAACAGTTGTATGCTGGGTGCCTTTGTGGCAACCACGGGCTGGGTAACCCTCGACTCTGTTCTCAAGAGCATCCAAGAAACCTGGGCCGGGGAGATGGCAGAAAAAAACGTAAAGGCCGCCCTTGCGGGTTATGAAAAAACCAGGATCTTCAAAAACAATTGAGGCACAGATGGAGAGAAGACGTTTTCTCTGCCCTGTGGCAACCGAGCCTTATATTGTGGCGACAGGAGAATGGCGGGCCCAGAGACCGGTGACCGATCCGAAGAAATGCGTCAAATGCGCCACCTGCTGGCTCTACTGTCCAACCCAGAGCATCCGTCACTACCACACTCACCTTGGTGCTGATCTCCAGTACTGTAAAGGGTGCGGGATCTGTGCCAATGAGTGCCCCAGGCATGCCATCACCATGGTACTGGAAGAGGAGGATTAAGCATTGGAAGAGATCATGGTGGTTGATGGGAATAAGGCAGCCGCCTTAGGAGCTGTCCTTTCGAGACCGATCATGGTGGCCGCCTACCCGATTACCCCTCAGACCCCTCTGGTCGAATATCTATCTCAATATATCAGTGATGGCCTTCTCGATGCGGATCTTGTCGAAGTGGAAAGCGAACATTCAGCCCTGAGCGTCCTTCATGGAGCTTGCCTTTCGGGAGCAAGGGTCTTCACCGGTACCTCGGGCCAGGGATTGGCTTTCATGTATGAACCCTACATCCGAACCGCCTCTCTCAGGCTGCCGATTGTCATGGTCATCGCTACCCGTGATGGAATCAGCCCCCAATGTGTTTGGGGAGGACAGCAGGATGCCATGGGTGTCCGGGATGGAGGCTGGATCCAGATCTACGTGGAGGATAATCAGGAGATCCTTGATTCTATCATCATGGCTTACCGGATTGGCGAAGATCCCGAAGTCCTTCTCCCCGTCAATGTCTGTTATGATGGCTTCTACCTCTCCCATATGTCCGAAGCGATCAGGATTCCCGATCAGGAACTCGTGGATCGCTTTCTCCCCCCCTATCGGTCTACCCATGTCAGACTTGACCCTGAGATTCCAATGGCTGTTGACCCCCTCACTCCGGGTCTTCTCTTCACTCAGTACCGGCATGGCCATCTCGAAGCCCATGAGAAGGCAAAGGCTGTCATTGACCGAGTGGATGGGGAGTTCGAGAGCATTTTCGGAAGATCCTATGGAGGGCTGATTGAAAATTACCGGATGGAAGATGCGGAGATTGCACTGGTCGCGATGGGAAGTCCCTGTGGTACGGGGAAAGTCAGTGTGGATCGGGCACGGGAGAAGGGAATAAAAGTTGGCCTGGTCAAAATCCGCTCCCTCAGACCCTTTCCGGTGGAGAGGCTTTCAGACTCTTTAAAAAAGGTGAAGGCCATCGGAGTAATTGACAAGAATGTCTGCTTCGGCTGGGGAACAGGGATCCTCTTTGTTGAACTGGGATCTGCTCTTCGGGGTCTTTCCATTCCCGTTCTCGATTTCATCGGTGGGCTGGGCGGCTCGGATATCACCTTTGACCATTTTGATCTGGCCATTCATAAAACCCTGATGGCCGCAGAAAAAGGGACCTTCGAAAGAGTCCATTGGTTCGGAATCGATTGAGAAAATGACTGAAAAAAGATTCGTCATCATAGGGGATGGACCGGCAGGGGTCAATGCCTCAGAAAGGCTGAGGACAAAAGATTCAGAATCACAGATCATCCTGATCGGGCAGGAACCCTCCCTTCCCTATTCCCCAACGGTTTTGCCCTATTTCATCTCGGGGAAGATCACGGAAAAAAACCTTTTCCTCCATAAGGAGAATTACTGGAGGGATCGCCGGATCGAATTGGTCCTCGGAAAGGGTGCGGCCTCCATCTCCCCAAAGGAAGAGAAAGTCCTATTAAAAGGCGGCTCCTCATTGACTTACGACTCCCTCATTCTGGCCCCGGGAGGAAATTCCACAATTCCCGATATCCCTGGGTTAAAGGATATCAGGCCCCTGCACCTGAGGACTCTGGCCGATGCGAAGGAATTGAAGCGAAAAGCCCGGAGGGCCTCAGCCGCCATTATCTTGGGTGCGGGTCTGATCGGAATGCAGGCCGCTCAATCCCTTGCGGAGATGGGGCTATCGGTGAAGGTGGTGGAATTAATGGATCAGGTCCTCCCCGGATATTTTGATCCGAAGGCATCCAACCTCATTCGTAAGGCCTATGAATCTCACAGGGTCACTTTTTTCACTTCAGCCCGGGTGGAAGGAGTGGAATGGAATGGAAAGGAATATTCCCTTTCGCTCAAAAAAGAAAAAACCCTCCATGCCCCCCTCCTCTTTGCCGCTACCGGAGTAACCCCTAACATTGAATTTCTCGGAGGATCGGGTATTAAAATTGACAGGGGGATCATAGTAGATAAAGCCATGCGGACCAGTATCCCCAACATCTTTGCATCAGGCGATGCGGTTCAGGCAGAAGACTTCTGGGGAGGAAAAAAGGTCAATCAGCCCATCCTCATTCATGCCGTTGACCAGGGGAGAATGGCAGCGGAGAGTGCGATGGGAGAGGAGGTTTCCCATTGCGGAAATCTTTCGATGAACCTCTTCCATTTCTTTGGAAACCTCGGCCTCTCCATCGGTCTCGTCTCTCCGGATGACAGGACCCGATGGGAGGTTCATCAAGTCGATCTTCCGGGGAAAAGGGGATATGTTAAATTTGTCTTTGACGGAGATTGCCTCTGCGGCGTCATGGGGATCAACACAGGACTTGATCCCGGCATCCTTCTCCAGCTCATCCGGAGGCGGATCCCCTTTGCCGGAGATAAAAAAGAGTTCTTAAAAAGACCTCTGGATACGGGAAGAAAATTCATGTGTCTTAACTGGAGATGAAATTGGAAGCCGTCTATCATCAACTTGCCATCTATCCCGAAAAATGTAACAACTGCCTCGACTGTGAGAAGGTCTGTGCCCGTATCAAAACAGGCAGGGAAGATCCTTCCCGATCCAGAATCCGAACCCTGAAAGACCTTAAGGGAAAATATTATGGTCCGGTCGTCTGTCTCCAGTGCAGTGAACCCGATTGTGTGAACATCTGCCCCTCCGGCGCCATCCGTAAAAATCCCGGTACCGGCGTTGTCTCGATCGATGAAAAGAGGTGTGTCCGGTGTCTTCTCTGCACGCTCGCCTGTCCCTACAGTGGTATCTTCTATTCCCGGAAAGAGGGCAGGATGATCAAATGTGACCACTGCGGAGGAGATCCGGAATGTGTGAAGGTTTGTAAACCCGGAGCCCTACAGTACCTGAAACATGATGAACTGTTTAAAACTCTGGCCCATGAAGAGGACCTTTTCTCTCCCGGGCTTTCGGCCTGCATGGGCTGCAATTCGGAACTGATCATCCGGTTCTCCCTGAAGATTCTCGGAAAGAATACCATCCTGGCCACCCCTCCTGGATGTATCCCCGGATTTGGTTCGGTGGGATATTCTGATCGGGCAGGGGCAAGGGTTCCTATCTTCCATCCCCTTCTCAGCAATACGGCGGCGATGCTCTCGGGCATCAAACGCTATTACCAGAAGATCGGCCGGGAGGTCCATGTCGTTGCCTTTGCAGGAGACGGGGGAACCGCAGATGTGGGTTTTCAGGCCCTTTCCGGAGCAACCGAAAGGGGAGAGAACATCATCTACATCTGCGTCGATAACGAAGGATATATGAACACGGGGATCCAGCGGAGTGGGACCACCTCCTATGGAGCATGGACGACCACGACGCCGGTGGGAAAGCGCGGAAGTGGAAAGAACCGTGAGAGCAAGAATCTCCCCATGATCATGATCATGCATGGCGCCCCTTATGTAGCTACGGCCAGCCCTGCCTTTCTCGAAGACTATGCCGAGAAATTGAAGAAGGCGATGAAGGTTAAGAATGGATTGGCCTACATCCACCTCCTCTCACCCTGCCCAACAGGATGGCGATTCGCTCCTGAAAAGACGGTGGAGGTGAGCCGTCTCGCTGTGGAGACAAACTTCTTCCCCCTCTGGGAATACGACTCAGGTCGTTTCCGTTTTACGGTGAAGATGAAAGAACCGGTCCCGCTGGAGTCCTATCTCAACAGGATGGGAAAATACAGCCATCTGACCGGAGGCCAGATCAGGAAGATGAAGAAGATGGTCAGCGAAAGATACAAGTTGCTCGAATCCCTCATCCAGTAGAAAGAAGAAGTTGCCACCCGGTTCAAATGATATTAAAATTAAAAAAAAGCCTATGGACCTTTACATCAATTACAATAAAGAGAGGGTTCCCTTTTCTATCCCCGTAGGATGGAACCTGATCTCGGCTCAGGACAAACCACCTATGAAGGGGGTGATGGATCCGGTCCTGGAGATTCAAAGGGCCTTGGACAATCCCATCGGGTCCCCGAAGATAGAAGACATGGCCCGTCCGGGAATGGAAGTCGCCCTGCTCTTCGATGATCTCCAGAGGCCCACACCTGTTCACCTTGCATTGCCCGAGATTCTCAATCGGCTTAATCGCGCTGGCATTGGGGATCGCCGGATCAAAGGAATCTGCTCCCTTGGCACACACCCGATCCCGACATTGGAACAGTTAAAAAAGAAAGTGGGAGAGGAAGTCTTTTCCCGTTTGGAAGGCAGAATCTTTCCCCATGATCCTCATTCCTCTGAGAATGTGATCATCGGGAAAACAGGTCGGGGGACACTGGTGGAGATTAACCCTCATGTGGCATTTTCCGATCTGATCATCGGGGTCGGAGAATGTATGCCCCACCCGATTGCAGGGTATGGAGGAGGATGCAAGATCATCATGCCGGGTGTCTGCTCTTACCGGTCTGTTGCAGATCATCATTTCACCTGGATGCGCCATCGAAACAGCCGGGTGGATCTTCTGGACGGGAATCACTTCTTTGAAGATATCGTGGATGCCGGGCGGTTATCGAGACTGGCCTTTAAACTCGATTTCATTATTAACGAAAAGAGAGAGGTCATTCGAGCCTTTGCCGGAGATCCTGTAGCTGAACATAAAGAGGCTTCCAGTTACGCGGCTTTCCTCTACAGGGTTTCTCTTCCGAAATTAGCCGATGTAACGATTACCTCTGCTTTTCCTCTCGAAGTGGGGGTCCAGGCAACCAAAGCATTAACCATGGCAGGATTTTGTACGCGCTCAGGAGGAACGATCCTCTGGGCTGCCCCGCAGAAAGAGGCAGGTCCCATCCTCCCTTTGATCAAGGAAATGGGAAGCCCGGAAAGTGCGGGGGATTTCCACCGCCGCTTAATCCAGGGCAATATCCCTGACCATCTCCAATCTTTTGGAATTTCTTATATCATGCAGGTGGTCTATTTTAAAGAGATGGCCGAAAAATTTGATGTCCTTCATGTGACCGAAGGCCTCTCACCGGAGCAGGTGAAGATGATGAAATTTACCCATCTCCCCACTCTTCAAAAAGCCATCGATCAGATCTCCAAAAGGATCCCCAGGGCCGATGTCGCCATCTTCCCCTCAGGCGGCAATATCATCCCGGAAGTCCGGTAATCATTATAAATAAATATTAAAAATCCTCTTTGGCTAACGCTGCGGCTCATCGGGAGCTGGGTTTATCAGCATTCCGGTGCAGCCGCTTGTTCGCCTCACCGATAAATGTCTTTACGTTGTCCCACTTTGACTACCCAAACTGTGAGGTCATCGTCTTGGATTGAATAGACGATGCGATACCGTCCCTGACGCAATCGATATCTTTCTTGCCCCGTCAGTTTTTCGCAACCCCACGGTCTGGGGTTCTCAACGAGTCCTTCAATACGTTTGAGGATCTTTCTCAGATCCTTCTTGGGTATTGCGGCGAAGTCTTTCTCAACAGAAGCTTTGAAAAGGACCTTATATACGGCCATCTCTCTTTAGCCTTTTAATCATTTCGTCATAGCTAATCAAAGGCTCTCTTCCCCTTTCTTCAAACGCCGCAATATCCTCGGCGTCCTCTGCAAGGGCTTCTTTGATGGCATTGTTGACAAGCTCTGATATAGATCGGGAAGTCTCCGCGGATTTCAGCCGCAATGCCTTATGTAAATCGGGGTCCAAATATACTGTAGCTCTTTTGGCTTGGGTAGTCATAGGTAACCTCCTGGTGTATTTATGTAACTATAACACTATAACGTTAAAACGTCAACCATTTCGTTTCAAATATAGATGCGAACGACCCGCATAACCTGCGCGGGCAATTACCAAACCCGAAAACCTGACGCGGCTATTCCGCGTCAGGTTGATGCAGATGTTATGTCTTGTTATTTTCCCATTATCCAGTATGGGTGCGTATTCCGACACAAATCGGCCACCTATTCCGATCCAAACCGGCCACCCATTCCGGTCCAAACCGGCCGCATGCGGAAAATAAGGTGTCACCCATTTAAAAGGCACCTGTCAAGAGAAAAAGGTATTTCGTGAGTAAGAGA
>CAZXMB010000037.1:0-20661 GCA_964641715.1 uncultured Syntrophaceae bacterium | reverse complement strand
TGAGGCGTAACGAAAGGAGGTCATGATGAAGATGAAAAGGTGGTTATACGGAGTCGTCATTTTTACGTTTCTCTTTGGGATCGGGGTTCTCAAAAGCGGTGCGGCGGAAAAATATGTCACCTACCTCAGCCTTGCCGATTACACGGCAGCCATTGCAGGCCTCAATGTCCCCGGGGATATGGGCACCGAGGATTACTTTAAAGATTTGAATGCGAGAGGGGGGGTCGATGGAGTAAAGGTGAAGTTCATCGGTGTCGATACCCGATATGATGTGGCCAGAGGCGTTTCTGCCTATAAGCGCTACCGGGCTGAGCCCAAACTCCTGGTCGTCAATGCCATCGGCACGCCCATCGGAAAAGCGATCGCACCACTGGCGACAAAAGATAAACTGGTCCAGCTCGTCCCCGGAGATGGGGAATTCCAGGCCCATCTGGGAAGGGTCTTCATATGGGGCCCTGCCTATCAGGATTCTTTTGCGGCTACGATTGACTGGATCATTTCGGACTGGAGGAAGAAGGGGAAAACGGGAATGCCTAAGATAGGTTACATCTCCTGGGATAACCCTTACGGCAAGGAATTTCTCCGAGGCGGAAAAGAATACGCAGAAAAGATGGGAGTGACTTTGGCCCCGCCGGAGTTTTTCCCGCCGGGATCGCTGGATCATACGGTTTATCTCTCAAGGCTGGCCAAGGCAGAGGTTAACTACATCTTCGTGGGCGGGGTGGATCCCACACCGACCAATGTGATCCGGGATGCTCATAAATTGGGCCTGAAAAAGAACATCCAGTTTTTCTGCGACTATTGGGGCCCCACCTCTCTGGGCACCAGGCTTCATCCCGAGGCCTTAGAGGGCGCGATCATCGTTTCCTATTATATTCGGGGAGACGACGCAAGAAAGCATCCCCTGTCAAACCTCTGGGTAAAATACGGACGGGGGAAATTGGAGGATATGAATGAGGTCTATACCATCGGGATGGTATGGGCAATGACCTTCGAGGCAGGGCTGAGGATTGCCTTAAAAGATGTGGGCTATAAGAAGTTGAACGGGGAGGCCATGTTCCAGGCCTACCAGAAACTGACAGGGATGCAGAGAGCTGGGTTACAGGGTCCCTGTGCCTATAGCCCGACTTCACGAAGGGGAAGCCTGGAAGTCAGGTTTTATCAGGTAAAAGCAGGCAAAGTCGTTTCCGCATCCGATTGGATAAAAACACCGGACGCCGTATCTCTTCATAAATTCTAAAAAGAAAGGGGGGAGGATTGATGAATTCTCTCAGAAAAATATTGATTCTTCTGATGATCGGAACGATCGCTTTTTCATGGGTGGCATGTAAAACACTGTTCCCGCCTCCAAAACCCAAGGTCACGGCCTCAGTCACTCCTGAAAAAGTGGAGCTGAAGTTTCCGGATATTATGAGAGTCCCCATCGTTTTTACAGGGACAGGCTGGTCTCCAAAGGAAATGGTGGTCGTGGATCTGGTGCTTCCTCCTGGAGTAGAGATGAAGGGGGCGAAGCCCGGAGAGGATGTGGGAATTGCCTTTGGTCAGGCAAATGAGGCAGGGAGTTTTAAGGCAGAGGTCCCTGTGACGGCTAAATTGAACACCCTCTTTCGAGTGGGTTGGACTCCCATTATGGCTCCTGATCCAAAGACTCTGAATCCCATTCCTCCGGGAGTTTATAAAATCAAAGTCTCCGGAGCGGATTCCGGAGCGATGACCACAATCACTCTGGAGTTTGTGGCACCCGTTAAGAAATAGAGTAAAATTACTCAAAAAATAAAAAAATTTGGATAAAAATTTACCATATCAGAGTGGGTATGGGCGACTTTAGTCGCCCATAGGGGAGGCTAATGCCTCCCCTATTTCACCTTTGGCAGGAGTAACCACCCTGAGAGATTGGAATTCTGGTTAAACGATGCTTCGTCTCAACAACATCGAGGTCATTTACAGTGATGTGATCCTCGTCCTGAAGGGAGTCTCCCTCGAGGTCCCTGACGGAAAGATCATCTCCCTGCTGGGGGCCAATGGGGCGGGGAAGACAACGGCCCTCAAGGCCATCTCAGGAGTCCTCTATACGGAATTGGGGGAGGTCACGGACGGAAGCATTGAGTTTGATGGTGTCAGGATTGATGGGAAGGCACCGGAGGAGATCGTCCAGATGGGAATCATCCAGGTCATGGAGGGTCGTCGCCTGTTCGAACATCTCACGGTGGAGGAAAATCTCCGGGTGGGCGCCTATGCTCGAAACGACAAAGAGGCGATTCTAAAAGACCTTGATTGGGTCTACCACTTTTTCCCAAGACTCAAAGACCTGAGAAGACAGGTGAGCGGCTATCTCTCCGGAGGGGAGAGGCAGATGCTGGTCATGGGTCGTGCCCTGATGTCCGATCCGAAGGTGATGCTTCTCGACGAGCCCTCACTCGGGCTCAGCCCTCTTCTTGTGAGAGATATCTTCGAGGTGATTAAAAAGATCAACCGGGAAGAAAAGACATCCATTCTTCTCGTTGAGCAGAATGCAAAGATTGCCCTTTCCACCTCTGATTTTGGCTATATCATGGAGAACGGGCGTATCGTTTTAGATGGCCCTTCTCCCAAGCTCAAGGAGAATGAGGATATCAAAGAATTTTACCTTGGCCTCAGCCAACTGGGGAAACGGAAAAGCTTCCGGGAAGTGAAACACTACCGGAGAAGAAAGAGGTGGTTATCCTGAGGGGAGGAACGGCGATGAAGGAGAAGATAAGAGAGAAGGCCATGGATCTGGGAGCGGATCTGGTGGGTTTTTTAAATCTGAGGGACTATCATAGCCCCCGTTCTCCTGATCCACTTCGTTACCTCCAATCCGCCCGGTCCATCGTCGTTCTTGCCTTCAGTCCTCTTGCAGGGGCTTATCGCTATGGAGAAAATACCTGGAGCAAGATGCCCTCTTTTTTATATGCGGTGGAATCCGCCGGCAATACGGCCGCCTATCATCTTGGTAAATTTATGGGACGCCAATACGGGGCCGAATGCTTTCTCGTTCAGGCTCATCGACCTTTTGAACTCACCGGGGAAACCTTCCGTTCTCCCATCGGTAGTATCTCGTTGCGACATTCAGCCGTTCAGAGTGGACTGGCCGTATGGGGGAGAAACACGCTCGCCCTGACCCCTCAATATGGGCCTCGGGTCATGTTCCTTGGCCTTCTCAACAGCCTTGATCTTGAATCCGATTCCCCTCTTCGGGACTATGATCCGTGTTCCACCTGCGGCTATGACTGCAGAACAACCTGCCCCGGAAAGGCATTGACAGAAGAGGGCCGTGTACTGAGCCATCGCTGTGTGAGGGTGAGCCAGCCGGACGATGTGGGAAACTTTATGCGGTTCTTGATCGAGATGGCAGAGAAACCCTCCACGAAAGAACGCCTGGAGATGTTGAAATCACCTCGATTTTTCCGCCACATGCAATACCTTCAATTTTTTATCCATTACCACTGCGATAACTGCACACGATACTGCCCGGGAGGTCTTTCGAGCCCGGTGAAGAGGTGAATCATTCGGTCCCCTGCGAATGTTCTTGCTATTTGGTTGGGAAAAGCTTATAGTTAGGTCAAATTTAGTTGCCAAGAGTTTATTGTCGTTTAAGTTGAGAAAAGCCGCAAGGAAACTCTAAACAACTTCTTTGCGGTTTTATTATTCAGAGCTGAAATAAACCCTTTCCGGACCCTTCACCGTTTTTCTTTGAAAAGAGATTGACTGCGCAAGAGGAACATTTGAAAAACCAGATTTCGGAAATACCTTACCTGTTCGAACGAACCGAAGATCCGATAGCCCTGACCGATGGGTTGGATATGGACCTTTTTGTGGAGTCGTTAGGGGCCGAAACGGAGGATGAAAATCTTCAACCTGCGGGAGAAGAAGAAACCGTTGGAGCCGAAGAGGTAACTCTTCCTGGAAAGGCGATTGATCCTGTTCGAATCTACCTGAAGGAGATGGGGTCCTTCCCCCTGCTGACCCGCGAGGGAGAAGTGGAAGTGGCAAAAAGGATCGAGAGCAGACAGCAGGAGATCCTCCGCGTGATCCTCCACTGCCCCATGGCTGTCGGGGAGATCCTCAACCTTGGGAAAGACCTCCGGTCCGGAAAGGTCAAAATCAGGGAGATCACCAATGAGATGAACGATGAGGTGATGAATATTAGAGAGGAAAGACTTCAGGAAAAAAGAATCCTTCAGCTCTTCAATAAAATCCATAAGGGAGCGATTAAAATTCAACTTCTCTGCCGGAAATGGAAGACCCTGAAAACGAAAATCTCTCAAATGAAAATCGAACGGGAGATGGATAAAAAACAGAATGAAATATTGAGTGCCTTGAGTGGGATCAACTTAAGAGGAGAGCAGATCAACAAGATAATTCAAAGGCTAAAACAGTGGGACCACCAGATAGAAAAGGTACAAGAAGAGGTTAAAAAATACCGGAAGAAATCTGGGGCTTTTGCTCAAGGAGTCAAAAATCCTCTGAGGGGAAAGAAAGGGGATTTGAGACGAAAAGATGAGGATGAAATGAGGGCCGCCCTCCGGAAGATGAAACGGAAAATAAACCGGATGGAGGCGGAGTGCGGCCTCTCTTCCGGTAAGCTCAAAGAGGCGATCAGGGCAATCGAGAGAGGAGAGACCAGGGTCAGAGAGGCCAAGGCCGAATTAATCAGGGCCAACTTAAGATTGGTCATCTCCATTGCGAAGAGATATTTGAATCGAGGCCTTCCGTTTCTTGATTTGATTCAGGAAGGAAATATCGGATTGATTAGGGCAGTTGAAAAGTTTGAATACCAGAGGGGTTATAAATTCGGAACCTATGCCACCTGGTGGGTCCGTCAGGCTATCACCCGGGCCATTGCTGACCAAGCCCGGACCATTCGCATCCCCGTCCACATGATCGAGATCATCAATAAATTGAACCGGACTTCCCGATCCCTCGTCCAGGAGATCGGAAGAGAACCTACCCTCGAAGAGATCGCCGAAAAGATGAAAGTCCCTCTTCAACATGTCCAGAAGATTTTAAGGGTCAGCAAAAAAACCATTTCTCTTGAAACTCCTATCGGTGAGGAGGAGGATAGCCATCTGGAGGATTTGATTGAGGATAAGGGCTCTATTTCTCCTCAAGATGCGGCCATCATCTCGAACCTGGCAAAGCAGACGGATCGTATCCTCTCCACCCTCGATAAAAGGGAGGAGAAGATCTTAAGAATGCGGTTCGGGATCGGAGAAAAACAGGATCATACTCTCGAGGAAGTGGGACAGGACTTTCATGTGACACGGGAGCGGATCCGTCAGATCGAAGAGAAGGCCTTGAGAAAGTTGAAACATCCCAGTCGGGCGGAAAAACTGAGGATTTTTTTTGAATATTAAAAAAGGAGAGAGACGATGAACATTTATGTAGGAAACCTATCATTTGATGTATCAGAAGAAAATCTTCAAAAAACCTTTGAAGCCTTCGGTCAAGTCAGCTCGGCCACTATCGTGAAAGATAAGTACAGTGGCCAGCCCCGTGGGTTTGGCTTTGTCGAAATGCCCGATCAAAATGAGGCTCAAAACGCAATCGCAAACCTCAATGGAAAAGAGCTCTTCGGTCGGCAGGTCAATGTGAATGAAGCCCGACCCCGGACAGACCGGAGAGGCTCCGGACGTCAGGGGGGCGGGGGAAGACGTTATTAACTTCGAAACGGAAAAGAGGTCATGATGATTCAGAGGAGAAGGCACGGAAGGATGCGTACCTCAAGGGTAGGCCGTTCCCCGCGTCCGAAATTCTATAAAATTATCTGCGCCAGTTGTGGAAAGGAGGTCGTGGTTCAAGTCCCTCCCCCTCCGGATAAGAAACTTCTGTGCATGGATTGTTTTAAGAAATGATTGGATCGGGAGAAAGGGTTGTGCCAAAGGCCCTCAATGGGTTAAATAAAAGTGATGAAGATCCTCCTGATCTCACCGGAGCGGGAAAGGAAGAAAGAGGAGGCCTTCCTTTTCAGGCTCAGTTTTTTAAACCTCCCTTATGTAGCCGCCGTAACCCCTCCTGATATCGAAGTCAAAATCATTGACGAGGCCTTTGAGAAAATCGATTTTGAGGAAAACGTAGATTTGGTGGGTCTCACCGCCCAAACGCCTTCCGCTCCCCGGGCCTATTGGATCGCAAAGGAGTTTAAAAAGAGAGGAATTCCCGTGGTCATGGGAGGGGTGCACGCCAGCATGCTTCCTGAGGAGGCCCTTCAGCATGTGGACGCTGTGGTGATCGGAGAGGCTGAGGAGGTCTGGCCCAGGCTCATCGATGATTTTAAGAAAGGTCAAATGAAAGGCCTTTACCGGGCAAACGGATTCGTCAATTCCGATAAACTTCCTCTGCCCAGGAGGGAGCTCCTCAACGAGAAATTCTATTTTCCTCTGAAGTTGCTCGAAACCACAAGGGGATGCCCCCATCGCTGTGACTTCTGCGGGGTCTCCAGATTTTTTGGATTTCGGTACAGAAATCGGCCGATCCGAGATATTGATCAAGAACTCACCACCCTCTTTACCAAAGGGCCGGCAATGGATTCTATCCTGATGAAGGCCCTCTCTCTTATCAGCAAGGACCTTCCCTACTTCCTTAAAAAAAGACTCCTCTACATCATCGATTCCAATATTGCCGGGGACAGACGTTTTGCCCTGGAACTCCTGAAGCTTCTCGAAGAGTATGACCTCCTCTGGTATGGACATGCCCCGGTCTCCGTTGCCTTTGACCCGGACCTCCTTCGGGGTTTCTCGAGAAGCGGTTGCATTGCCTTAAATATCGGGTTCGAATCCTTTTCCGCCAAAAACCTCCGGGTCATGGGAAAGGGATTTAATCAGCCTCCTCGTTACGGGGAGGCGATCCGGAGGGTTCACGATCACGGGATCGGGATCATGGGAACTTTTATCGTGGGGCTGGACGATGACGATCCTGAGGTTTTTCAACGAATCATTGACTTCTGCGGGGATCATCAACTCGACTGGGCCCTCACTTTTATCATGGCCCCCTATCCCGGAACCGATTCTTTTGACCGATTGAAAAGAGAGGGGAGGGTCTTCTGCGAAGATTGGGAGAAATATGACTCTCTCAATGCGGTCTACCGACCTCTCTTAATGTCTGTGGATGAATTAGAAAGAGGGATGAGAAGGATCTGGAAAGAGGTCTTCTCCCTGCCCTCCATTTACAGGAGGGTCCTGAAAAGACCCTGGATCCATCCCCTCTTTTATCTGATGCTCAATTGGCAATTTCACCAATTGACAAAAAAATGGTAAAATGTTTTATAAAATGGATCATCCAGATTTTGAGCACAAGACATTAGGAACCTAAACCCCTTTCAATAATCTTTTATGAACATCTATTTCTTTAAATTCGCATCTCTTCTCTATCTCCTGGCCACCCTGACCTATTCCCTCTATATCCTCTTTCTTAAAAATACCCTTTCCGGATGGGCTTCAGCCTTTGTTTCCATCGGTTTTATTTCTCACACCTGTGCCCTGGTGGTCCGCTATGCGGAGGCAGGTTATACCCCTGTGACGAACCTCCACGAATCTCTTTCTTTCTTCGCATGGATGATCATCGGTGTCCTTCTGATTACCAATCTGAGATATAAGGTTAAGATACTGGGGTCTTTTCTCACCCCCGTTGCCCTTCTCCTCATGATCTTCGCCTTCGCCCTTCCCAAAGAGATCTTACCCCTTGCTCCAGCACTTAAAAGTTTCTGGCATCCCTTCCATGTGATCTTTGCTTTTCTTGGCAATGCCTTCTTCACCCTGGCTTTCTGCGGGGGGGTGATGTATCTGATTCAGGAGCATCAACTCAAATCAAAAAGGATGGGAGCCGTTGGAAAAAGGCTTCCTTCATTGAAGGTCCTCGATGACCTCAATTATCAGGCCCTGAAGTTCGGATTTCCCCTGTTAACACTGGGAATCATTACTGGCGCTGTCTGGGCAGAATATGCCTGGGGTCGGTATTGGGGATGGGATCCCAAAGAGACCTGGTCCCTCATCACCTGGTTTCTCTATGCGGCACTGCTTCATCAGCGTCTCACCGTAGGATGGAGAGGCCGAAAGGCGGCCCTTATGGCCATTGTCGGATTTCTGACCGTGCTCTTCACTTTTTTAGGGGTCAATCTCCTTCTGCCCGGCCTCCATACCTACTCCAACTGGTAGAAAATGGATCAATGGTCATTGGGTGAGGGTGAGGAAATCGGTTCCGTTTATTGCATATTTTTTCCTCGCCATTTGACATAATCTCTTTCTTTTTCGATGAATACCATGGAATTGATCGTCATCGGTTTGAATCACAAAACAGCGCCTATTGAGATCAGGGAAAGAATGGCCTTCCGGGAATCGGAAATCGATAAGGCTCTGACTCAAACCAAATCTCTCTCTTCACTCAAGGAGAATATGATCCTCTCCACCTGTAACCGAGTGGAGATCTATGCGGCCTCCGGGGAAACGGAAAAGGCCATCCTTGAGTTGAAAAACTTTCTCTCTGAGTACCACCAGCTTCCTTTAAAAGAGTTTGAAAAGAGTATTTATCTCCTGGTCGGGGAGGAGGCCGTGAAGCATATCTTCAGGGTTGCCTCCAGTCTCGATTCGATGGTCATCGGGGAACCCCAGATTCTGGGACAGATCAAGTCCGCCTATTCCAAAGCCATAGAATCGAAGTCCTCGGGAGTTATTCTCCATCGCCTTCTCCACCGGGCCTTCCATGTGGCGAAAAGGGTAAGGACTGAAACCCGGATCAGCAATAGCGCTGTTTCGGTCAGCTCGGTAGCCGTTGGGCTGGCCGAAAAAATATTTGGGACAATGGAAGGGAGAACGGTGTTACTGATCGGGGCAGGCGAGATGAGTGAACTGGCCGCCCGGCACCTCGTCTCCGCAGGGGTGGGAAAAATCCTGGTGACCAATCGGACTTATGAACGGGCAGAAACCCTGGCTCAGGACTTTCATGGAGAAGTCATCCCTTTCGAAGAGATGGCCCTCGGGCTGAAAAGAACGGATATCGTTATCAGCGCAACCGATTCTCCTCAACCGATTATCAGCCAGGGTCAAATGACCAGGGTGATGAAGGAACGAAAACAGAAACCCATCTTCTTCATCGATATTGCCGACCCCCGGGACATCGAATTCAGGGTCGGCGAGATGGAAAACATCTACCTTTATAATATCGATGACCTCCAGAAGGTGGCCAACGAAAATATCAAGGACCGGGAGAAGGAAGCCCGGAGGGCGGAGTCCATCGTTTCGGACGAAGTGCTGAGGTTTGTCCGCTGGTATCAATCCCTGGAGGTCACCCCTACCATCATCGCTCTGAAGAAAAAATTTGAAGAGATTCGAACCAAGGAGCTGGAGAAAATGCTCTTCCTCCATCCCGATCTCTCTGAAAAGGAGAGGAGGTCCTTGGAGGCCCTCACCTCTGCCATTGTCAATAAAATTCTTCATGAACCTCTGACCCGACTCAAGCAGAAAGATGAAGGGGCTATGACAGACCTTTATGTCGAGGCCATCCGGTCTCTTTTCCGGCTCCCGGAAAGGACGGATGAAAACGAGGAGGAGTGAGATGCCGGAGTTCAGACAGAATATGGTTTCAAAGGAGTGGGTCATCATAGCCACCGAGCGGGCAAAGAGGCCTGACCAATTTCTTCAGAGAAAGGAGGAAAAAACTTCCCTTCCCCCCCATCGAGGAGATTGTCCTTTCTGCCCGGGCAATGAGTCGATGACGCCCCCTTCGCTCTTCTCCATCGAAAAGAACGCGGCCTGGTCTCTCCGGGTGGTCCCCAATAAATTCGCTGCCCTGCAGAGCCATTTGACGACAGAGAGAAAGCATGAAGGCCGATTTCTGAAGGTGGATGGATTTGGAATCGCAGAGGTGATCATTGAGACCCCTTTTCATAACCGGACGATTGCCACCATGGATTTAGAGGAAGTGAAAAATACCGTATTGGCTTACCGGGAACGATACATCGCCCTTTCGAAGTCGAAACAGATCGATCTCATCACCGTATTCCGAAACTGCGGAGAGAAGGCAGGGACCTCTCTTGAGCATCCCCACTCCCAGATCATTGCCACCCCCATTGTTCCGCCCCATGTGAGGGATCCCCTTTATCAATCCCAACTGGCCTGCGACACCTACGGAAATTGTATCTACTGCGAATTGATGGGGGAAGAGAAGCGGCATCAGGTCCGGGTGGTCAAAGAGACGAAATATTTTCTCGCCCTCTGTCCTTTTGCCTCCCGCTCCCCCTTTGAGACACGGATCTATCCGAAGATCCACCGGTCTTCCTTTGCAAACCTGTCGGATGAGGAGGTAATGGATTTTGCCTGTGTCCTTCAGGATACCCTGAAGAGGCTCTTTTACGGATTGAATAACCCTGACTACAACTATGTCATCCGTTCCGCCCCCCTGGAGGAGAAGGATGTCAAATATCATCACTGGTATGTGGTCATCGTTCCCAAACTGACCACTCCCGCGGGTTTCGAGATCGGGACAGGGATCTATATCAACACCACGCTTCCGGAACAATGCGCCGAATTTCTGAGGGAGGTCAGGGTCCAATGATTCCGGAAGAATTGAGGATTGGAACCCGCGGAAGCCCGCTCGCCCTCTTCCAGGCAAACTGGGTAAAGGAGAAGTTACTCCAGGTCCATCCCCGTCTTCATGTTGGTCTGATTAAAATCAAAACAACGGGCGATAAGATTCAGGATGCCCCTCTCTCAAAGATCGGAGGAAAGGGCCTTTTTGTAAAGGAGATCGAAGACTCCCTGATCAGGAAAAAAATCGATCTTGCCGTCCACAGTGTGAAGGATGTCCCCACTGAATTGCCAGAAGGACTCCACCTCTTTGCCATCACGAAGAGGGAGGACCCGAGAGATGTCTTGATATCGAGAGAGGGGCGACCTCTCAAAGACCTCCCGCCGGGGGCAAGGATCGGGACGAGCAGCCTGAGGCGGCAGGTTCAGTTGCTCCACTTCAGGAAGGACCTTCACCTGATTCCGTTAAGGGGAAACCTGGATACCCGGTTGAAAAAGTTAGAGGCCATGAATCTCGACGCCATCATGCTCGCTTATGCCGGGGTGAAAAGACTGGGTTTTGAAAAACAAATCACCGAGGTGATCTCTCCGGAAATCTCCCTCCCTGCGATCGGTCAGGGGGCACTGGGAATCGAGACCCGGAGGGGAGATGAAGAAACCGGAGAAAAAATCCGATTCCTCAACGATCCGGAATCCTCACTCGCCATTACCGGGGAAAGGGCATTTCTCAGGAAACTGGGAGGGGGTTGTCAGGTCCCGGTGGCCGCCTTCGGCCGGATGCAGAAGTCAATTTTCAGGATCGATGGAATGGTCGGGAGTCTCGATGGAAGGAGACTGATAAGATATCGGGTGGAGGGCCCGCCGGATAAAGCAGAGGGCCTGGGAATTCAGTTGGCTCAAATCCTTTTGGATAAAGGAGCGGAAGAGATTTTAAGAGAGGTTTATAAAAGATCAGGCCCACCAGAGACTATGGAATATAAACCATGAACAACAGACCCCTTTTAGACAAAAAGATCCTGATCACCCGTGCCCGGGAGCAATCCGCCGAATTTGAATCCTCCCTTAAAAATCTCGGGGCAGAGGTCATCGAATTCCCGACCATCGAGATTGTTCCTCCCTCGAGATGGAAGAACCTCGATTGCGCCATCGCCCGATTAAATTCCTATGACTGGATCATCTTTACGAGTGCCAATGGGGTCAATTTCTTCCTGAAGAGATTGAAAGAGATAAAAAAAAACCTCCGTTTACCTTCTTCCCTGAAGGTTTGTGCCATCGGCCCTGCCACTGCCCGTCAGTTAAAGAAGAAGAAAATACCTGTCCGCTCTATCCCGAAAGAGTTTATCGCTGAATCCATCCTGGAGGGATTTGAAAAACGATCGATCAGTGGAAAACGAATCTTACTCGCTCGCGCTAAAGAGGCAAGGGATATCCTCCCAAAGGGCTTGAAAAAAATGGGGGCCAAGGTCGATGTGGTGGAGGTTTATAGAACGGTCAAACCCAGAGGGGTATCGAAGAGGTTGAAAGAGCTTCTGACGAATGGGGGAATAGATCTCATCACCTTCACCTCCTCTTCCACGGTCAATCATTTTGTTGAACTCCTGAAGGGAGTGGACCTCAAGACCGCTTTAAAAGGCATGACCATCGCTTGCATCGGGCCGGTGACAGCGAAGACCGCAACGAAGTGGGGGATGAAGGTCCGAATTCAACCGAAACAATATACGATTCCTGGTCTGACCCGGGCGATCGTCGAATATTTTACCCCTCACCCCAGAGAGACGGTGTCGTAACGGATGTAAAACCATGATTGTCATTCTGAGCGAAGCGAAGAATCTAATACAAACGCATTTATTGTTTTTACATTTTGTCACCCTGAACTCGTTTCAGGGTCTCGTAATGTACTGGTTTTAGATGCTGAACAAGTCCAACATGAAACTTCATTTAATGAGTTTATATTAATAATTACGCCAGGTTGAAAACAAGAGATTCTTCGCCCTGAATCAAGTTCAGGGCTCAGAATGACATTACAACACAGTCTCAGAGGGGAAAGGGCCACTAATGCATCGATCTTCAACGGAAGTCATCCTCTTTGATCTCGGGAATGTCATCCTTCCTTTTAACCACTTTCAGATTGCAGAAAAACTCTCCCGGTTCACCCTGAGGAAGGAATTTGTGGATCCCCGGAAGATATTTTCCTACCTTTTCGATTTTCAGAATGGGGCGGTCAATGGCTATGAGGTCGGAGAGGTCTCATCCTCAGAGTTCTTCCGGTCTCTGAAGGATGTCCTCAGACTCTCCATCTCCTTTGAAGAGTTTAAACCCATCTGGAATGATATCTTCTGGGAAAACCTCGAGGTCTCTGAAATCATCCGGTCATGGAAAGGGAAAAAGAGGCTGGGCCTTCTTTCCAACACCAATCCCCTCCATTTTGAATACATCCTTTCAAAATTCCCGGTGGTCAGGGTTTTTGATCAATGGATCCTGTCTCACGAAGTGGGATTTAAAAAGCCGGCACGGGAGATCTTTCAGAAGGCCATCGGGTGGGCGGGGATAACTCCCAGGAAGATCCTTTTTATTGACGATATGAAAAATCATGTGGAGGTTGCCCTCTCCTTGGGAATGCAGGGGATTCACTTCATCTCTGCCCAACAATTGAAAGAAGAATTATTTAAATTAGGGTGACTTATCTACTCACGTTGCTTCTAAATATGGGAAATATGGTCTTTCCCTTCGCCCTCTTTCCCTTTCTTCCTGTACAGCCTTTCCAGAAAGTCTCTGGCAAACTCCCTTCCTCCCCACCCAAAGGCAATGGCCAGAGCGAGGACGATGCCGCCAAAGGTGATCGAGAAGGCGGCCACGATCACTCTCTCTGCGATGCCCAGATGATAAAGGGCCATGGTTAAAGAAAGGATGATGATGAACCAGCGGATAGAGCGACTGAGAACCTTGGCGGAATCCATTCCGGCATTGACCGCGGCGATCAGAGCGGCCTGGCCTAAAAAGATTCCGATGAGATACCCTATGACTAAGATGCCAAGGGCTGCAAAAAGATGCGGGAGAAAGTTAAAAAATTGCGTGACGAGGCTCTGGGTGGCTGCAACCTCAAGGGCATTGATTCCCAAGATGAGGGTAATGAGAACAATGATCCAGTAGAAAAAACGACCCAAGAGGCTGGCAGGGGAATAAGCGACCCCTCCCTGGGAAAGGAGGCGTGTGAGTCCCCATTGCTCACTGACTTTATCGAACTGGAGTGCTTTTAAAAAATGAACAAGGATCATTTTAACAATCCAGGCAATTAAGAACCCAATGATAAGAATCGTGATCATCGCCAGTAGATTGGGCAAAAAGGTAAGAACCTTCCCTAAAAATCGATTAAACGAATCCAAAATGGCCGCCCTCCAGATTTCACTCATATCCTTCACCTCCCTGATCTTTATTCCCATCGTTCGAGGAGATAGGGCTTCATCTCCTCGAAGGCATTGCAAAGGGATTCAATCCTCTTCTCCACCTCGACGGCGGAACTGTCCATATTTTCCTTTACAAAGGATGCGACCCTCCCCAGGTAAAGGGGAATCATCGATTTTAATAAATGTCCACGATGCACAGAGCCCTTATCATAGGCGATGGCAAAATCATAAACGATACGAACCCAGAGATCTTGAGGAAAAGAGAATGCCTCATCGGACAGTTGTCCGACCGATTCTAGCCAGCGGAGGGTTTCAGGAAGTAACACCCTTCTCCATATCTCCGTCAGATCCTTAACCCCCAATCGGAAATTTCCAATCATCCGCTCCACATGAACCAAAACCGGTTCCAGTCCCACCTCATAATGGAAACCATAAGTGGGCACGGATTCTGATGTTTTAACGGTTCTCCAAACCTTTTCGTATTCCTTCATTAAACTGAAAACCGATGAGACCACCTGGGTAAACATCGGTCCGAGGTCGCTTCCGGGGTCTTTGGCGTCGTGAATCTTAGCTCCTAAATAGGACTGACAGACCTTATACCCCTCGGCAATCGCCAGAGTGGTCATCCAGATGTCAATCCCGAAACGAGCGACATCGGTCTCCCACACCTCCTTGGTTAAGTAGAATTCAGCGAGCTTTCCGGAAAAACCGAAATCGCCCCCGATGGGTTGACGGACCCTCTTCCCGTAGAGAGCTCGACTCAATGGATAGACGATGCTATTTGTGATCGTCCCATCGAATTTATGCCTAGCATAAAGAGGAGCCACGTAGTCAAACCCTTCCTCATAGATGGGTCTTAAAAGGAGTTCAACCCATTCCGGTGTGATCGACCTCAAATCCGAATCCACCACCACGCACGCCTTTGCCTTCAGACTCTTCGCCGCCTCGAAGATCGTTCGAAAGGCGCTTCCTTTTCCGGGAATTCCATGATAGGGAGTGACAATTTTATGGATGGGATGGACCGGGTGCGAGGTGAGGATGGTCTTGTAATCCTCAATTTGTACCCTCCTGACCTCCTCCTGGGTTCCATCCGTGGAACCCCCATCAGAATTGATTAAAACGGCCCTGGCCTTCGGAAAGTATTTCGCCAGACCGGCCATCACAGCCCGCACCACATGGCCGACGGTTCGCGCATTATTGTAACTCGGAATTCCGATCAAGAGTTCTGTTTCTCTGATCTGCCTGAGTTGAACCGGAAAAGACGGCTGTTCCATTTGCCCTCTCAAATCTATATCCAGCAATCCTTCAATAGTTCCTCCATCCCCTCTGCCCGGATATGCTTCATGACGGTCTCCCAGTCTTCTCTGAATTTCAAATAATTCAGCCAGCCTTTACTCCTTTTTTGGAAAATGATGCGGAGGTTCAAAAGGACCTCCTCTGCTTTCCTCCATTCCCTTTTCAATAGATAGTCCAGACAGAGAAAAATGGAGGTAAAGAGGGCCCTTGGATAGAGTGTCCATTTGAGAAAATATCCTGGATAGGGATCGAGATTGAGGCCCAATTCCATCTTCACCTTCTGCCGTTCATACAGGAACCGTTCGATATCTCCTTTCAACTCCTGATAAAAATAAGTTCCTGTCCTTTCAGGATGAAGATGTTTGACCCGAAGGTCCCGATCGAACAGAACGTAAAATCCCGCTCGAATCGCATTGATGAAATAATCGGTATCCTCCCCTCTTGGAATATAGGGGTCAAAGGGAATGGTCTGAAAAAGGTGATGGTGGAGGACCAGATTCCCACCCAGAAGCAGGGGGGAACAAACCAGTCGATCTTTTGACTGGAGGATCTTCTCATAGGTTCGATTCATCCAACTCGTCTTATCCCAGAGAAAGTCCCACCAGAGGTCTCGTGAGGTAAGAAGGATGGAGCCATCGGGATTGAGGTAAAAACCACCCTTTCCACTCACCAACTTCCCATTCCATCTCTGATTCAGGTATTCGGAGGCAGTCCTGAGATAGTGAGGATCCTCAACCATCTCATCATTATCCATGAAGATGACCATATCCATGGATAAGGCCTGAGCGAGCAAAAGCCCCGTATTCCGGATCTTTGAAAATCCTTTGAGGTCAATCAGGGGATAAAATTTTTTGAAATTTTTTGGGGCGAGATATTCTCTTAACCCCTGCAGGCGGAGGGAAGAGAAGATCAGCGTTCTTTCGAATCGAAAAGGCCTGACTTCGTCTCTAAAGATCCTCTCCAGTCCAAAGAGAGAGTCTTTCTCCTTCTCGGGGAGGTCAAAACAAACAGGAAGGATGAGGGTGAAATCCTGGTCTTTCAATACCCTCAGGCTTTCGATGGCCCTCATGGCCAGGATGAATCCTTCTAAAGACAATAATTCTTCAGGTTGATGGAGTCTGAGATAGACGGGAATGATAATGGCTTTTTTCATCCCTCTCTGGACTTGGCCCCTTCCGGCATGAGATTGGCCGGTTTGTATAAAACGGTCTCGAGATTTTCAACCTGTTTCTTCAATTCCCTCATTCGAATAGAAGACCGGATCAGTCTCGGGATACAGAAGAAGAGAGCGATCAGTATGCCCATACCCACTGAACCGAGAAGCGTATAGATCAGGGAGGTTTCAAATCGCCAGATGAGGAACCTCATCATGACCAGAGGGGCAGAGGAATTCTGGATGGCAAAAATGGCTATCCCGATGACGATCAATAATACTATCCAATAAAAGAACTGCATTTTTCTTCCTCCCATCTTAAGGATTTAAATCCTTTAGAACGCCTGAAAGGACCTCATTCCAGGCCCCTGGACCCTCCCCGTTGATAACCGTCAGGTTTTTAGGAAGGGAGAGCTCTTCCGGCAAAGGGTACTCCTTTCCTTTGAGGAAAATCGGACGGTCCACCACCAGAAGCATGGGCAGGTCATTCAGGCCATCTCCGATTCCAATTGAAGAGATTGAGAAAAACTGGTTTTCATAGAGTTCCTTCAGAATTTCAACAGCCTTTCCTTTATCGTTCTTCCCGAGGATATGATGGAATCTTCCTCCCCAGACATAGTTCATTCCTTTTTCCTCGACCCTTCTCTTAATGGTCTCGACTTCTCTCTCTCCCCCCTCAATGATAAAAGGCTCATCATATTCTCTTCTCTTGGCCAATGCGGCCTCTTTTAAGTCTAATCCGCAAAGGGACTGAAGCTCCTCCGGAGTAAAATCTGAAAACCCTTTTATTCGAATCCCAGTCTCTTCCATAATGGATTTCAGGACCTCGACGATCTGAAGATAAAAAGTCCCCAATTCAATAACGAAATACCTATCCAGTTCTCTATCATAAGGAAACCGAAAAGAAAAGTAATTCCTCGGGACGAAAACACCGCCCCCATTCTCGGAAATGAACGGATGATCGTTTTCCAATCTTTTTCTGTAAAGCTCGACCTCGGCTCTGGTTTTGCTGGTTGATAGAATCAGAGGAATGCCGTTCTGCTTAATCATACGGAGAGAGGGTAAGGCTGGTTCGAAGGTATAAGCCTTCCGGTCAAGCAAGGTCCCATCCAGATCCGTGAAGATGATCAGTTTAGGTGTTGTCGTCATCGACCGCATTTTTCAGCCTCTCCAAGAAGTCAGGAATAGCGGAGGTGACCCGGCTCCAGTTTGGGATGAGTGGGATGCTGAGAGGGTCTTCTACAAAGGCCTTGCTGGCTAATTCGATCCCTTTGGTAAAGGTTTCCACAGCCACCCCTTCCTCATGACGGTCGAAATCGAGGCCATTGATAGCTCCATCATCATGATATTTTGTGATCGTCTCCTGGGCAGTTCTCAAATAGGAAGCTTTCAATGTCTTCAAAAGGCTTTCTGAAAGGTCAATTCCCTCACTGGCAAGGTTCCGGAAGAGGTTCTTCGCAATATCCGTCGACATTCTCAAAAGCCCTTTGCTTGGATCATCCGGAGACAAATCTTGATGTTTATGCTCATAATTGTCCGTTAGGTCGACCTGGCAGATCCGTCTCGGGGAGCAGTTTCGGAAAACCTCGGATAGGACACCAACCTCCAATCCCCAATCCCAGGGAATCCGATTGATTCGTGCTAAGTCCGTGATCATCGAAAACTCACCTGCCAATGGGTATCGAAAACTGTCCAGGTAGACTAAAAAGGGTAAGTATCCTAACAGCCGTTCCAGAGACCGGATAAGAGGTGTCACAAAGAGACGGGTGACCCTTCCATGCATCTTATTCGTCACCCGAGAATAATACCCTTTGCAGAACTCATATCCCAAATTGGGGTTGACCACCGGGTAGCATAAACGGGCTAAAAATTCTCTATCATAACTGAGAATATCGCAATCGTGTAAAGCAATAACGTCACTTTTTTCGCTTGCTAAGACATAACCGAAAGCCATCCAAGTGGAGCGCCCTTTCCCATCTTCCCCTGCTGAAATATCATTCTTATCTAAAATATCATAAAGGGACCTAACCCTATCTCCATCATTCCAGATGATAATGGTCTCCTGAGGAAGTGCAGAAAAGAACTCTCTCGCGTGTTCAAACTCTATTGCATCTGCTCTCCCCAATGTGACAATGATCTGATTGATATATTTGACCCTTTTGATTTCGGAGATGATCGTTTTAAGAGCTTTTTCCTTCAGCTCGGAATAGAGGGAGGGTAGAACAAGTGCAACTGGATTGTATCTTGAATAGAACTCCAGTTCCATCTCCATCCGTTCTAAATTCCCCTTTTTTAATCGATGAAGAGTGGTAATCACGCCGGGTTGAAAGAAATCAGACATATATCGGCCTCCTTGTCTTCATTTTAAAACAAAATGCCCATACAAGCTATTATTAAAAGTTGTATATGTGAGTTTGTTAAAGCTTTGTGCTACTTACTTAAAACAGAGATAAGGATAATGATTCCAAGGATAACGACAATGACCAGTAACCAGCCCCCATACATTAAAAAGTTTAAAAAGTGACTTAACCATTTCCGCTTCCCTTTTTTCTCCTCCTTAACAGTATTCTCCTTTTGCTCTTTGATGGTTTTCTCCATCATCTCCTCCTCTCTAAGTGAGCCTCGTTGACTCTTGTCAAATAGCCCTCGAAAAGGATTAAGTCGGGGTTCTGATCGAATGTAAACAGTCCTCTTTAAAGCAACAATTCCATTGATCGCAAAAATTAATGGCAGTCCCAAAGCAATCGAAATTCCCCTCAGCCTTTTGAATCTGCCGAATTAAATCTGCCTTTTTTGTCGTTGCCCTAACTTTAATGCCCAACCCACTCGCCTTCTTTTTTATTTCGTTCATCTTCATACGCTTATCCTCTCTTTTAAATTACCCGCTGTTCCCTTCAGGTCTTTTATCAGCATCTTTATTTCTTCTATACGGGATGATTTGGGCAGATAGAAATTGACCCATTTTTTAAATTCCTCTGGACATTGAAAGTAAGTGGAATATCCGATCCATAAAACCTCAGGATATCTATTTTTTACCCTTTCGAAGACTTCCTCGCTTAACCTATTCTGCCTCAGTTCCAGAATGACAAGGTCCGGCTGGACTGCCTGCCAATTTAAAATGGCCTCTTCCAAACTGCCTGCGGTGGCCACCTGGAATCCTTCCTGCGATAACTCTTCCTTAATAAGAAGCCGGAAGCTCTCGGATTGGTCAATATAAAGGATCGTCTTCATCCCCTCCCCTATCTTTTGTGAATTGTTTAACTCCCCATCATCGATGGCTTACTTTTCTCCTCAATACCTCCTTTGCCAGGACGATGCTTCTACGCCCTGATATCTTGACCAATCGACCGATCTCCCTTAACGACCTCTCTTTTCGATAGCTTGAAAGGGTAAGCAACATGGGCATATTGACTCCAGTGATAACCTCAACTTTCTTGTCCTCTAAAACCGAAAGGCTGAGATTCGTTGGTGTCCCGCCCAGAACGTCTGTTAAGATAACCACTCCATCCCCATCATTCACCTCATCTATCCCTTTTTGAATCCGATCCTTCACCTCTTCTTTCCCATCCCTTGGCCAGATAGAAATCCCTTTTATTTTTTTCAAATTCCCGACAAGAAATTGGACAGAGGAAATCAATGCCTCTGCCAATCTCCCGTGAGAGACCACTAAGATCCCGACCATTTCTCATCCCCCCTATGTTTTGGTTTTAAAGAGATGATCTCATGAATCATTGTCTTCAGTTCATGAAAATGGAGCGGCTTTTCTAAATACGCAGTGGCGCCCCTCTCCATTGCCCTGTGATGGACCTCTTTGCTGCCAAAGGCTGTGATGACGATGATGGGGGTCTCGGGTTGAAGTTTTTTTATTCCCGGAAGTATATCCAGTCCTGTCAAACCGGGCATCCGGTGATCGGTAATCACCAGATCGAAAAGTTCCCTGACCAGTATCCGGAAGGCATCGGACCCATTACTCACTGAATCTATCTCAAACCCTTCCTCTTCAAAGAAATCTTTCAATAAAGATCGCATCTCCTCATCGTCTTCAATAATCAATATTCGTTTCTTATCATTACCCATTATTTATTTTCTCGACAGATGGAAAGAAGCTATATTCAAGGTGAGCAAAAAAAATGCCGAAGGCATTTAAATAATATCATTTATTATTTCAATTAGTTATGAATTAATACAAAAAATTTATACGGAATAAATAGGGGAATAAAGAAACAGACTGTGGCAGAATGGGACAATGAGGATTGAAGAAATTCAAAGA
>CAZXMB010000036.1:10811-20771 GCA_964641715.1 uncultured Syntrophaceae bacterium | reverse complement strand
GTAACAATGAGTGAATGAAATTCGGCCATTTTTCTCAATCCATCCTATCATAAAAAGGAGAAACCTTTCAATCTCCTCCGGACATCTATCATAATATGTCATTGAAGCGGGGGAGGGGCGATTTCAGTCGCCCAAAAATGGAAGGCTAAAGCCTCCCCCTACCCTTTGGGGCGACGGAAAAGTGGCGCATGACCATCTATTCCTCCGGCCTCTTCAGGAAACCGATCATCAGGGCAGCTATCAATGAAGCCAATGCTCCGAGCCCAAAAGACCAATGAAATGTTCCTGTGATATCAATCAGCCGTCCTGCCACAATGGGTCCCACGATGGCCCCGGTTCCATAAAAAAAGGTTAAGATCCCGATGACCGTACCCGTCATCTCTTTTGGGAAATAATCTCTGGCACAGGCACTATACATCGGCCATATCGGGCTGTAGAAGAAGCCGAAGATCCCCACTGCTATCCTCAGGAAGGGGACCCTCGCCCCGGCAAAAATGATCAGAAGGATACTCAATGCCACCAGGGAGTGAATGACCATGAGGACGTTCCTCCTTCCAAAATAATCGGAGAGGGCCATCAGGACGATTCCTCCCGCTATTCCTGTGAATGCCAAAATCGTCATGAAGCTGGAGGCAGTGGCATAAGGGACCTTCAGCTCGATCACTCCATAGGTGACGATCAGGTCTGTGATGATATAGGCACCGATTGAAATACATAGATAGGATACCCCGATCAGCCAGAAATGGCGCATCTTAAAGATATCCCTGTAACGGAAGGCAGGCTGGGAGGATGGGGATTCTACCGGTCTCTCGGTCTCCCCCCAGGGCGAAACACCCTTCTCCCCAGGGTCGCTTCTGAGAAAGAAACCGTTCAGGACAACAAGAATCAATCCTGAGATGCCTAGAAGCCTCCACCCCATTCTCCAGTGGTAGGCATCGACGATGAGAGGGAGAATGATTCCCATCAGGCCATATCCTAAAGCATAACTGGAGGAAAGAATCCCCAATGCCAATCCCCGTTTTGTGGCTCCAAACCATTTCTGGATCATCACTACCGTTGGAGTCCACATGGCAGAAGCTCCAATCCCGACAATGGTGTGAAAGAGGATGGCGGTGAGGAGGCCGGAGGCCTGTCCCATCAGAAAGGTCCCGATCCCTAAAAAGAGGCAGAAGAAGCTGATCACCCATCTTGCGCCGATACGGTCGGTCAACCATCCCATGAGCGGGGAGAAGAGGATGTAGGTGAAAAAGTAAGCGGCCCTGATCATCCCCGCCTGAGTCAGATTGATATGGAGATCCTGGATCATTTTGGGCAAAAGGATGGAATAGGCGCCGATGCGAATGCTGTAATTAATAAAGAGGGTGATAAAACTCGAGGCTAAAACGATCCAAGCCCAATGAATTTTATAGGAATGATCTTCGTTCATCCCCCTTCCTATCCCCTCATTGGGTTGAGAGTTTCATCTCTAACTCCTTGAGGTCATGGAGGATAAAATCCCCCCTCTCTTCACCCGACCGGTCGAGATAGAAGGCCTGGATTCCTATCGAAAGAGGGACGACGTAGTCAAACTCAAAGTGGTCACCCACATGGACCACTTCATAAGGTCCGACGTGGAGGACCTCACAGATCTGCCGGTAGAAATCAGCCGTCTTCTTTACCATCCGATAATCAGAGGTGGCGGAAAAGACATGCTTAAAATATTTTCCAATGCCCGTGGTCTCCATCTCCATATCAATAAATTCCCTTCCTGCATTGGAGGTTAGAACCAGCGCGAACCTGCCCTTCAAACGTCTTAGAATATGATCCGCATCCCTGTAGATGCTGATCTTGTCCACATATTGTCCCATCAGGGTCTTCCAGTCCTGATCGATCCGGAAAAGACGAAGCCAGTACTTGATATCATACCATTCGATCGCGCCTTCGCCGACTTTCTGGTATTCCTTCTCCACAAAGGCCTTTGCCTCATCAAAGGAGAGCCCTGTCTTTCGGGCATAAAGCAGAGGAAGACCATGACCCCATACCCAATCGGTAAATTCCGGGTTTACCAGCGTTCCATCCATGTCAAAAGAGATAAATTTAGGCATTTCTCATCCAATTAAATTCGAAACCCCTGCCTGCGGCAGGAAGGGATTTCTTGCCTGGAATTTATATTCTTTCGATAACCACATCCTCGGCATTCCTGATCTCCTTCTCCAGATCGGCAATCACGATCGTCCGAATTGGGAGATAGGCCCTGGAGGTAAAGATAGTAATGCATCTCTTTCTGAACATCAACGGTGGGGCATTGGGTTGATGGGAACGGATAAGAACCCTTTTTTGGTATCTCTCCATCAACCGTTCGAAATAGGCTTTTCCGAATTGGGGCCTTCCCCAGAAATCCCCGAGGGACTCGTTTTCCTCCTCCATAAAATCTCCCCACACGATCTTATCCCAATTCGAATCTCCCCACTCGATCTCGTTCATCTCTTCAAGAGATCTCAACTCCGGCAGCCCTCCGTGAAGGGCCATGATCCCATTGGGGGAAGTGGCGGATAAAGGGAGTTTGGAGAAGAGTAGCCCGTAGATCTCCCTTTCCTTTTTCGACAGGGCTTCCCAGAAATTGGCAGGGTAGAGCTCCTTTACCATAAACCCCTCATGGTTCCCTGAAAGAAGGACTATCTGCTCCGGATGTTCAAGCTTCATCTGGAGAAGATAGTTGATATTGGCTCCGGACTCCTCCCCCCGGTCTACATAATCACCCAAAAAAATGATCCGGTAGGGGTTTTTTAAATATTGACGGATGACCCGCTCAGAGGCCTCCAGATCTCCATGCGTGTCTCCGACAAATACGGCTTTCCCCTCCGATGGGAGATGGATCAGCCGGGGCTCTTTTTCGAATATCCTGCCAACTTTTTCAATAAGCTCTTCGAGTTTCATCTCTATAATTGCCTTGAAAATATAAGTGTTTTTCGTCAAGGGGTAACGGTAAAGATGCCCGTTTCGTTAAACGGCAACGATGTTCGTATTCGAAATCTTTAACCCTAACCCTTTGACGATATACGAAACATGCTTCGTCACCGTAACCTATAGACCATTTTTATCGGCCATCCGAAATGACTTTGACATGGACTTTACGGCTTCTCGGTCCGTCGAATTCGCAAAAGAAGATTCCCTGCCATGTCCCGAGGACTAATTTGCCTGATTCAACCAAAACGGTCTGAGAACAACCCATGAGGCTCGCTTTGATGTGGGCCGCGGAATTTCCCTCCGTATGTTGATAACGGTCTTCAAAAGGGACGATCTTACCCAGTTCCATCAGGATATCTTTGGTGACACTGGGATCTGCATTCTCATTGATCGTGACACCCGCCGTGGTGTGTGGGATAAAGAGGATACAGACTCCATCTTCTATTCTAGCTTTTTTAACTGCCTCTTGGACAGAATGGGTGACATCAATAAACTCTGTCTGTTTTGAGGTTATCACCTGAAAAGTTTGAATCATCTCAACTCAACCCCCTCTGAATCATTATCAATGCCTCATTCTCATACCACATCTGATGAAGAATCTCAATAAAACCCTAAATATTCTTTCATTTTTCAACTTGTCGATTATTCCCATTTCCAATGTTTTATTGATTTTCCTAACCAAATTTGGTATTCTTTTTTTAATTTGAGACCTTTCTTAATTTCTCAATGGCAGCCAAGGAAGAGGGGCGATGGACGAGAGAGATCGTAATCTAATTTTTGAGTTCAAAAAGCGTTTGCCTCCAGAGGTTATGTCCCATATTCGCAAGGTTACAGCTTTTGGTTCTCGGGTTCGAGGCCAAGGAGAGCAGGATTCTGATCTCGACCTCCTGATTTTGTTAGATCGGAAGACACCTGAACTTGAAAGCAAGATTGAGGATATAGCCTACCAGGTCATGTGGGACCATGATTTCAAGCCTATTATTTCGATCAAGCTCTTCACAGAAGCCGATTATCGCAATTCCTTAGCAGAAGGATTCTCCTTCTATAAAAATATTGAGCGCGAAGGAGTTCCCCTTTGAAAAAGGAAGTTCAAAAGCTTCTTGAAAAAGCTGATCACGCCCTGGAGGTAGCCGAATCCCTTTATAAACAGGGTTTTATTCAGGACGCTTCCAGCAAGCTTTATTATGCAATGTTCTACGCAACCCAAGCCCTACTCAAATCAGAAGGCATTGAGGTAGTGAAACATTCTGCTGTGGAATCTGCCCTGGGTTATCATTTTGCTAAACCGGGCAGAATTGATCCGAAGTATCACCGCATGTTGATCAACGCTCGAAAGGTTAGAGAGATTATAGATTACGACATTCAAGAAGAAACTGTTGAGCCATCGGCAATATTGAAATTAGAAGAAGGAAAAGAATTCATCGCTGTAATGAAGGCAATAATCATGAAATATTAACTCAAATAAACCTAAATTAAGGACAGTAGTATGGTTTTGAGATGAAATTTTACCCCATTTTCCTCAAAGAGAATGGGGTTTTTTCATTTATTAGGTGGGTGGATTGATGGGGTTAAAAAGTTCGGAAGTGGAGATTTGTTAATTGGCAAAAGGGGATCGAAATGTTCAAGGAAATTATGAATGAATTGATTCAGGCAACTAAACAGGAACGGCGACGGATTGAGGAGCCAAGAAACCGGTCCAGATATTTTATGTTTGGTAAGGTTGATGAACACCACGATAAACAAGGATATTCTGTGACATTCGAGAACGTGCCAGACCGTGTTCTGCGTGACGCTAGATGGTCAGCAGGTCGTGATACACCGTCCTTATTTAAGATTGGTGATATTTTCATTCAAGGAATAATGGACATAACATCACGAGGAGTAAAAATATCCTTCCATCCTAATGATATTAACAATCTGAACATTGACATGGCATCTATGAAGCGAATTATGGACGTTGGTATTGACTATGTTATGGATAATCGTGAGTTAACCGGCCAGCTCTTGGCTTTCCTTGAATCTGGAAAGAGCCGGCAAAATCAGTTTTTAAGTCATTTACTTCATACCATGAAAGCTATCCCTATGCAGTCTGTTTGTAAACCAATTGCCTTTAAAGATTTGAACCCCTCTCAAAAAAACGCGATTGAAAAGGCTCTGTGCCAAAGGGCGACATTCTTCTGGGGGCCACCTGGGACAGGCAAGACAAAAACAATGGGTGCTCTTACAGCCAGCCTCATTCAGAGCGGTAAGAGAGTCCTCCTTACAGCCCTCTCGAATATGGCGTTAGACCAGCTTCTTTTGACAACATGGGAGAGGTTACAGAGTGCTTCAGTAAACACCTCAATCGCCCGGTTAGGAAGCACCATGGATGAAAAGTGCCGAGGTTTTAGTCGGGAGGCGTTTGACCGATCAGGGTTTGCTGCTAAGAGAGCAGGAATGAGATGGAGTGAGCATGTTAGATATGCCTCTTTAGTGGCAGGAAATTTTGCCATGCTTTCTTTTCCCCGTGCGGCAAATCCCGGCCAATTTGATTTTGTAATAGCTGATGAAGTATCAATGGCTAATATTCCCTCTTTAGCTGTCGCAAGTTTTTTTGCCTCAACAGGGATGGTTGTTGGTGGAGATCCGTTTCAATTGCCACCGATCTATCCAGAGGATGCTGAGGAACCTAATGAATGGTTTCGTGCAAACGTTTTTGAGAAAGCGGTGATCACAGAACGAAATGACCCTCGGACAGCATTTTTGGATACACAATATCGAATGCAGCGCGAGATAGGAGATCTTGTGAGTCAGATGTTTTACGATGGGGATTTAAAGACCGGGACTGCATCTGCACCCCCGTTAAAAGGATTTGGTGGCCGAGTTGTCTTTATCAACAGCCCAGGTAATGTTGAAACCGTTGGTAAACTATACTTCGATAGTGAAGAACAGCGGAGATTTAATGAGGTACATGCAGAATCTGCTGCAAAGGCAGTTTTAGTGGCTCTTCGATATGGTGTTAGGCCGGTTGATATAGGTGTGATTGCCCCTTACAATGCTCAAATAGTAAAAATCATTCAGAAACTTCGCGAAAACAGTCAGATATCAAGGATAAATGCTAAGGAGTTGAAGGTTTCCACTATCCATTCTTTCCAAGGGCAGGAGAGACGTGTGATTGTTTTAGACTTCACTGATGACAATACAAAGCCCACACGTCTTACAGCCAAATGGGAGTTAATTAACGTAGCCCTTTCTCGTTCAAAAGAACAATTGATAATTATTGGTAACCAAGATTACCTATTAAACGAAAACTACTTCTCAAAACAGGAGGTTGATATTTTTAATAGGATGTTGGAGCGCTCTCGAATAATTGCATTTAAGGATAGTAATCCAGCCGTTACGGATATAAAGCGTCGAAAGAGCCCGGAAGAAGAGGAACTTAATAAAAAAATAGCTGAATTAAGCGACCTCGAATCGGACTTAGCCCAGCGAGAATTAGATTTGGCAACGCTTCGTGGTGAACTGCGGGCGTTTGAAATACAATACATCCGCATAATCGGAACACGTTATGCAGAATTAGATGAGATTGAGGCACAAATAGCTAAAATTCAATCACACCTTAAACCAAATGACAAACATTCAAAAAAATCTGCGGAACAGGCCCGTACCAAAGCACAGGAATCTGCTTACGCCGCTGAGGGTATCCAAGAGCAATTCAAACAGGAAAAATTTACTCCCTCTGAAAGCTTAAAAAAACTCTATCGTGAAGTCGCAAAAAGTATCCATCCCGACCTTGCCAACGATGAAGAAGAGCGTGTTCGCCGCGAGAGGCTTATGGCTGAAGCAAATCGTGCTTACGAAGAAGGTGACGAGGCTCGTTTGGAGGCGATTATTCATGATTGGGAAAGCAGCCCAGAATCTGTGAAGGGTGATGGGGTTGGAGCTGAATTAATCCGTGCCATCCGCAAAATCAATCAGGTCAAGGAACGATTAAACGTAATCGAAGCTGAGACCGACCAACTGAAAGACTCCGATCTTTACCAACTAAAGATAAAAGTTGAAGAAGCTGAGAGCGAGGGCAGAGACTTATTGGGAGAAATGGCCTCCCAACTCGATGGCCAGATTATTTTCGCAAAACAAAAACTGAAAGAAATGAAGGCTAAAAGGAGTCAGTGGGCATGAGTAGTGAAAAGGAACAAAAGAAAGGAAGTTTAGTTACATCCTCTAAACGGGAAATCGAAAAATATTCCTCTGCATTAATAAATAGAGGGTTGGAATTAGCGAAAGTGATTGAAAGGAAAGAAAAATGTGATTTATTTATTGTCAACTATAAGGAATCAATACCTTTTTGCAACGAAGAAGATTCACTAGAAACATACCTTATGAAAATAAACCAATTCCCAGTCTTAACCCAGGAAGAAGAATTCCAACTTGCTGTAAGATACCGTAAAAACAATGATGATATTGATGCGGCTCATAAATTAATTACATCAAACCTAAGGTTTGTTGTCAAGGTAGCCCTCGGGTATCGGTCTTACGGGTTTAAACTGGTTGATCTTATTCAGGAAGGTAATATCGGCCTGATGATGGCAGTGAAAAAGTTTAATCCTTATAAAGGGTATCGATTCATATCCTATGCGATCTGGTGGATCAGGGCCTATATCCAGAATTTCATTATTAAAAGGTTGGAGACTGGTAAAATACGGAAGCGCACAGTTCTTAATGCAATGAAGCCCTTAAACGAGCAAGAGATATACGTGATCAAAAACAGAATCATGGCGAATCCCCCAGTAACTCTCCAGAAGATTGGGAATCACCTCAAGCTCTCAAAAGAGAAGGTGAGACAGATTGAGCGAAAGAACTTAAAGAAATTAAAAAAGGATTTCGGCGAAAGGGACGGTGTTTTAACTAAGCTCATAACCGCAATTAGAAATACTCCAGATTAGATAAAAAATAAAAGATTTTGATAGTCCTAATTCCAAACATATAAGAGGTGATTTAAATGGAAAAGGCCGAGAAAATTTATGAAAAAGGTCCGGGGTTCCTAAGAGATATTTTCCAATATATTTTCCCTGGCTGTCTCTTTTTATCATTTTTATCATTATTTTATTTTTTTATTGTTGAAGACCCATTTAGAAAGGAGTTTATCTTTTTACTTAAGAATAATACACCAAACATAGCATCTTTCATATTTGTGTTCTTTTTTCTCTTTCTGATATTTGGCTATTTAATGGGTGTTTTATTCATGGAGGTTGGAGAATTTTTAAATAAGTATATAAAGCATCGTTTGCGGGGAAAAACCTTTAGGGCCGAAATGAAAATTGCTATTTTTTCTCCTATTATTCTTCTGTATTATATTGAAAGATACAATTTACTGTTCTACACCAAGAGGAATATTGCAATTTCTTTTTTCTTCCTTTCGATTTTCTCGATTTGTTCTTATATTTTTCTTTGGTCCAAATGTGGGTTTATTTATACTGCGGTTTTTGCCGCAATTTAGGTTTTATTTTTACTTTTTTTGCTCGTCAAGCTTATAAAGAATTCAATGAACGGATTGATGCTGCTTTGGAGATGGTGAAGCAAGGGGGAGAGAAAAAATGAAATATTTCGCCTACGGTTCTAATATGAATTTTGCTCAGATGAAATCCAGGTGCCCTGGAGCCACGAAGATTGGTAATGGACGTCTAAATGACTATGAAATCTGTTTTCCCAGGAAAAGCCCTTCTCGCCAAGGGAAGGGAGTTGCCAGTATTTGTGAGAAGGCGAATACGTATGTTGAAGGAGTAGTGTTTGAACTTACAAGTGCAGATTGGAATAGCCTCGATAGATGTGAGGGTGTTCCGGATAGTTATATTAGAAAATTGGTGGTTATTTCAATGAATGGTGGGAAAGAAATTGAAGCGGAGACCTATATTGCTAACCCCATGGAAGGTTATCCTTTCAAACCTGCAAAACTGTATATGGACCTTATAATCCGTGGTGCAGAAGAGAACGGATTATCAAAAGATTACATTGAGAAACTTAAAAAAATTGAATATGATGAAGAATAAAAGATTTTTGGCATTCTATAGGTTTAGAATCTTTTCATCTACCTGGATCTTCGAGACAAAAAGCAACGATTTGATTTTTACTAAAATAGAAACAGAATGAAAGCTGCTTTTCGGATTTGGAAAAATACTCTGATGATTATACTGGTAGCGGTCTGTGCTGCTATTTATGGGGCAGCGCTCATCGCCTTCAAGACAGCTATTCCATTGGTTCCTGGGATCACTAAAGTCCGTGTGGCCAATATCTTTCCCATGGTCTTTGGCCTACTATTCGGCCCGGCAGGTGCCTGGGGAACAGCCATTGGCAATTTCCTGCTTGGCTACCTCCCCTATACCATGTGGACTACTTTTGTACCATTTGCTAAAAAATCTCGAGAATGGAAAACCACAAGTTGGCGTAACTGGATCAACTATTTTCTCATCGCCTTCATCTCAAGTGCTTCCTGTGCGGTAGTTATCAGCATAGTCGTGGATGCCTTGGGCATTGTGCCCTATACTGTACTTACAAAAATTAGAAATGGTTTATAATGATGGATAATGAAAACTCCGAATATTTGACTCCAACATCCTTTATTGATAGCAATCAAAAAAGCATCCGGGACCATGCCATGGAGGTGATCGGGAAGAGCAGAGATCCTGTCGAGATCGCAGTGAAGCTCTACCTCGCTGTCCGGGATGGCATACGCTATGATCCCTACTCCCCCTTTTATCTCCCTGAGCATTATCGTGCGAGCTATGTGCTCAGGCGTGGCCGGAGTTTCTGTGTGCCCAAATCCTCCCTGCTCTGCGCCCTGGGAAGAGCCTGTGCCATCCCCTCACGGATCGGTCTTGCGGATGTGAGGAACCATCTTGCCACAAGGCAGCTCATCCAGTTCCTCGGGACCGACCTTTTCTCCTGTCATGGCTTTGTTGAGTTTTATCTGAACGGGAAATGGGTGAAGGCGACACCTGCCTTCAACAGAGAACTCTGTGAGAAGCATAAAGTCCC